>NZ_JBHTBZ010000035.1:0-90254 GCF_042665235.1 Hydrogenophaga defluvii
TGATACCTTCTGGGTGGACTGCTTTGCATCTGCTGACCTTACTCGGTGGCAGGTGTTGCACTTCAGATTTGAATCCGCCGCTCATTTCAGGACAAAGGCATCGCCAAGGTCAGCCGCCTGGACCAGGACGAGGCCAACCGTTTGTGCAGCGCGGCCGACACCGCAGGCAAGCCGCTGGACGAAAAAGTGGCCAAGGCCATCGAAGAAGCCAACCTCAAGTCCATCAAATGGCCCAGCGATGGCAAGTTTCTGGGCGACTGGAAACAGGGTGAAGCCCTGGCCCAGAGTGGCCGTGGCCTGACCTGGACCGATGACGCCAAAACCGCCAACGGTGGCAACTGCTACAACTGCCATCAGATCAGCAAAGCCGAAATTTCTTTCGGCACGCTGGGCCCCAGCCTGTACAACTACGGCAAGCTGCGTGGTGTGAGCGACCCCAACGCACCGGCGTCCAAGGCCATCGTGGACTACACCTGGGGCAAGTTGTGGAACGCGCGTGCCTACAACGCCTGCTCCCAAATGCCCCGGGCCGGCCACGCGGGCATCCTGAACGAACAGCAGATCAAACACATCATGGCCTTGCTGTTGGACCCCAAGTCGCCGGTCAACCAGTGAGCCACAGGCCTTGCGTGATGCAAGGCCTTTTTTCGCTTCTATCCATCAGTCGTTACTTATTGAGGAATATTCATGAGCTTCAGCCGACGTGAATTCATGCAGGTGCTGGCGGTGGCCAGTGCGGGGGGCATGGCCCTGGACCACGCCGATGTGCTGGCCGCCACGCCAGGTGCCGGCGAGCGGCTGTACGACGTGCCCAAGTTCGGCAACGTGAGCTTTCTGCACTTCACCGATTGCCACGCGCAGCTCAAGCCCATTTATTTCCGCGAACCCAGCGTCAACCTGGGCCTGAGCGAGGCACTGGGCCGCCCGCCGCACCTGGTGGGGGAGAAGCTGCTCAAACACTTCAACATCCAGCCTGGCACGGCGCAGGCCCACGCGTTCAGCTACCTCAACTTCGAGAAAGCGGCCAAGACGTACGGCAAGATTGGCGGCTTTTCGCACCTGGCCACGTTGGTCAAGCAGATGAAGGCCAGCCGCCCGCACGCGCTTTTGCTCGACGGCGGCGACACCTGGCAGGGCTCGGCCACCTCGCTGTGGACCAACGCACAAGACATGGTGGACGCCTGCAAGCTGCTGGGCGTCAACATCATGACACCACACTGGGAGTTCACTTTCGGCGCCAAGCGGGTGCAGGAGATCGTTGAAAACGACTTCAAAGGCAAGATCGATTTCCTGGCGCAGAACGTGACCACCTCCGACTTTGGCGATCAGGTGTTCGCGCCCTACGTCATCAAGGAGATGAACGGCGTGCCCGTGGCCATCATCGGCCAGGCCTTCCCCTACACGCCCATCGCCAACCCGCGCTACATGGTGCCCGACTGGACCTTTGGTATCCAGGACGAGAACATGCAGAAAATGGTGGACGAGGCGCGCGGCAAGGGCGCCCAGGTGGTGGTGGTGCTGTCGCACAACGGCATGGACGTGGACATCAAGATGGCCTCGCGCGTGCGCGGCATCGACGCCGTGCTGGGCGGCCACACCCACGACGGCATGCCCGCGCCGGTGATCGTCAAAAACCCCGGCGGCCAGACGCTGGTGACCAACGCCGGCTCCAACAGCAAGTTCCTGGGCGTGCTCGACTTTGACGTGCGTGGTGGCAAGGTGCAGGACTTCCGCTACAAGCTCATGCCCGTGTTCTCCAACCTGCTGCCCGCCGACAAAGAGATGGAGGCGCTCATCACCAAGGTGCGGGCGCCCTTTGAAGCCAAGCTGAACGAAAAGCTGGCGATCTCCGAAGGCGCGCTGTACCGCCGGGGCAATTTCAACGGCTCCTGGGACCAAGTCATCTGCGACGCGCTGATGGAAGTCAAGGGCGCCGATGCGGCCTTCTCGCCGGGTGTGCGCTGGGGCACCAGCCTGCTGCCGGGCGACACCATCACCTACGAGCTGATGATGGACCAGATGGCTGTGACCTACCCGGCCACCACGCTCAACGAGTTCACCGGCGCGCAGGTGAAAGAAATCATGGAAGACGTGGCCGACAACATTTTCAACCCCGACCCCTACTACCAGCAGGGTGGTGACATGGTGCGTGTGGGCGGTTTCCAGTACACCTGCGCGCCCACCGCGCCCATGGGCCAACGCATCCAGAACCTCACGCTCAAGGGCAAGCCGGTGGAAGCCGACAAGAAGTACAAGGTGGCCGGCTGGGCCTCGGTGCAAGAGGGTGTGCAGGGCGAGCCCATTTGGGACGTGGTAGCCGGCTACCTGCGCAACAAGAAGGTCGTCAAACAGGTCAAGATCAACCAGCCCAAGCTGGTGGGCGTGGACGGCAATCCCGGCATCGCCTGAGGCGCACCATCGCGCTCCGACAGTGGCCGCCTCGCGCGGCCTTTTTTTTGGAACTCAGGGTTTGGCGTTGCCGGGCGCTTGAGCAAAGGGCTGGCCGCGCAACCGCGCACCGGCCTGGATGTTGCGTTTGGCGAACCAGCCCTGGTTCATCTCCAGCACGTAGCGCACCGGCTTGGTCGAGCAGTGCGAGTCGGTGGTCTGCGGCTTCATGTCGGCCAGGTTGACGATGGTGCCGTCGTCGGCCACAAACGCGGCGGTCAGCGGCAGCAACGTGTTTTTCATCCAGAAACACTGCACGCCAGGCTGCTCGAACACAAACAGCATGCCTTCGTGGGTGGGCATCTCCTTGCGGTTCATCAGCCCCACGGCACGCTGCTGCGGCGTGAGCGCCACCTGGGCGTCGATCTGATGCATGCCCGCACTGAGCTTGACGCGTTGCAGGTTCAGCTGGGGGCCTTCCTGCGCATGAAGCGCGCCAGAGGCAGACAACACACAACAGAGGAGCAGACGGGGCAGGGCGTTCATGGCAGGCGGTGGCGTGTGAGCGAGAGCAACTAGAATTTTGAGGGTTCGTTGTGCATTCCTTCCGAGACCCTCCTACATGTACCAGCATATCAAGGTCCCTGCCCAGGGCCAGAAAATCACCGTCAACGCCGACATGTCGCTCAACGTGCCGGACCAGCCCATCGTCCCTTTCATCGAGGGTGACGGCACCGGGCTGGACATCACCCCGGTGATGCTCAAGGTGGTGGACGCGGCCGTCGCCAAGGCCTACGGTGGGCAGCGTCAGATCCAGTGGATGGAGGTGTACGCCGGTGAAAAAGCCACCCGCGTGTATGGTCCTGACGTGTGGCTGCCCGACGAGACACTCAGCGCGCTCAAGGATTATGTGGTCTCCATCAAAGGCCCGCTGACCACGCCGGTGGGTGGTGGCATCCGCAGCCTCAACGTGGCCTTGCGCCAGGAGCTGGACCTGTATGTGTGCCTGCGCCCCGTGCAGTATTTCAAGGGCGTGCCCTCGCCGCTGAAAGAGCCCGAGAAGACCAACATGGTCATCTTTCGCGAGAACTCGGAGGACATCTACGCCGGCATCGAATACGAGGCCCAATCGGCCAAGGCGCAAAAGCTCATCAAGTTCCTGCAGGACGAGATGGGCGTGACCAAAATCCGCTTCCCCGAGACGTCGGGCATCGGGGTCAAGCCGGTTTCCATCGAGGGCACGGAGCGGCTGGTGCGCAAAGCCATTCAGTACGCCATCGACAACAACAAGCCCAACGTCACCATCGTGCACAAGGGCAACATCATGAAGTACACCGAAGGTGGCTTCCGCGACTGGGCCTATGCGTTGGCGCAAAAGGAGTTCGGCGCCCAGCCCATCGACGGTGGGCCGTGGTGCAAGTTCAAGAACCCCAAGACCGGGCGTGACATCACCATCAAGGACAGCATCGCCGACGCCTTCCTGCAGCAAATCCTGCTGCGCCCGGCCGAGTACTCGGTGATCGCCACCCTCAACCTCAACGGCGACTACATCTCGGACGCGTTGGCCGCGCAGGTGGGTGGCATTGGCATTGCGCCCGGCGCCAACCTGAGCGATTCGGTGGCCTGCTTCGAGGCCACCCACGGCACGGCGCCCAAGTACGCCGGCAAAGACTACGTCAACCCTGGCTCCGAAATCCTCTCGGCCGAGATGATGTTGCGCCACATGGGCTGGAAAGAAGCCGCCGATCTCATCATCGCCAGCATGGAAAAAGCCATCCTGTCCAAGAAGGTCACCTACGACTTCGCCCGCCTCATGGACGGCGCCACGCAGGTGAGTTGCTCGGGCTTTGGGCAGGTGATGATCGAGCAGATGTGACGGCCTGCTCACGCGCAAACCGTCACATTCCTGCGAATGGATTTTGACGTTTTGTTGCAATTGTGGTTAAGCTCGTTTCTTGTGCAGTTTGACAACACAAGAAACGGCAATCCATGCAAGTCATTCACTCGACGCATCCCTACCAAGACGAATTGTTGCGCCGCCAGCTGACGGCATTTTTGGGGGATGCCGATCCGGCCGCCGTCGAGCTGTTGCGCGCCCACCTGGAGTGGATTGAGGTGGACAGCGGCGAGACCCTGATGGAGCAGGGCGAGGCGGGGGACTCGATGTTCCTTGTCATCAGCGGGCGGCTGCGGGCCTACATCCGCGACGAGAACGGACAGGAACGCGCGGTGCGCGAAATGTCGCGTGGTCAGGTGATCGGCGAGATGAGCCTGTACACCGGTGCGCCCCGCTCGGCCACCGTCGTGGCCATCCGCGAGTCGGTGTTGATCCGCCTCGACAAGCCGGCCTTCAACAAGCTGTTGGCCAGCAGCGCCCAGGCCTCGATCGGCCTGACCCAGCAGCTCATCCGCCGCCTGCAAACCGAACGTGACCGTGCGCCGGTGGAAAAGCCGGTGATCACGGCGCTGATCGCCATCACCGATGGTGTGGACCTGAACCCATTCAGCGAGCAACTCGCCGCCAGCATGGCGGCGGCGGGGCGGGTGCAACGGGTCGATTCGGCGTGGGTGTCCACCCGGCTGCAGGCCCTGGGCTTGCGGGCTGACGATGAACACAACCCCGAGGTTGGCCGCCAGATCAGCATGGTGCTCGACCAGGTCGAGGCCGAAAACGACTTTGTGCTGATGGTGGCCGATGCGCAGTCCACCGCTTGGACGCGGCGTTGCGCCCGCCATTGTGACGAGTTGCTGCTGCTGGCCGACGCCAGCGAGCCCGCGCGGCTACACCCCATCGAGACCGATTTCCTCATGCTGCGCCCGCCCCGTGCCGAAGCGGCCCAGGTATTGGTGCTGCAGCACGACGCCGACAAACGCACACCACTCAAAACCAAGGCCTGGCTGGACCGCCGGCCGGTGGCCGACCACGTGCACCTGCGACGGGGCTCGGCGCGCGACATGGCGCGCCTGGCCCGACTGCAGACCCGCACCGCCGTGGGCCTGGTGCTGGCTGGCGGCGGTGCGCGAGGCCTCTCGCAACTGGGCATTTACCGCGCCCTGCTGGAGCATGGCATCGACGTGGATTGTGTGGGCGGCACCAGCATCGGCGCGCTGATGGGCATGTTGGTCGCCTCGGATCAGCCGCTGGACCAGGTGCTCCAGGTGGCCCGCAAGGCGTTTGGCAGCAACCCCACCAGCGATTTCAACTGGCTCCCGCTGATTTCGCTCATCAAGGGCCAGCGGCTGCGCCACTTGGTGCGCGAGTCGATGTTGTCCCTGTTCGGTTCCGACCCGGATGCCGAGGACCTGTGGAAAAACTTTTATTGCATCGCCACCAACTACAGCACCGCCAGCGAGGTGGTGTTGCGCCGTGGCAACTTGGGCCGCGCGCTGCGGGCCAGCATCGCCATCCCCGGGGCGCTGCCGCCTGTCATATTTGATGGTGATTTGTTGTGCGACGGTGGTACTTTCAACAATTTTCCGGTCGATGTGATGCGGAAAATGCGTGGTGTGGGCACGGTGCTGGGGGTCGATCTCAGTTTCAAGAAACCCCGGAAAATCACCCACAGCGAGGTGCCCGGCACGTGGGCTTTGCTGCGTGACAAGCTGCGCCCCCGCGCGCAGCGGCGCTACAAAATGCCATCCATGGCCAGCTTGTTGATGAATGTGACCATTTTGTACAGCGTTTCGCGCCAGCGCGAAGTGCAAGCACTGACAGATGTGTACTTCAACCCACCCCTGGACCGGGTGGGCATGCTGGCTTGGAATAAACTTGATCAAATTGTCAAACAAGGTTACACACACGGTAACGAAGTGTTGCAGGCCCTGGGGCCTGGTGCGCTTGCCCAACTGGTGCGTATCCGGGGTTGAGTGTGGGTGGTGCGCCACCCACGTGTCGGGTTCGACAACGGTGTTTCGGGCGTGTGGGCACGTCCTGTGATTGGAGTCCAGACCATGTGGAACAAGAAGCTATCGCTGTTATTGAGCGCGTCCTTGCTCGCCTGGGGCGCACATGCCCAGAACCGGGCGCCGGCCACAGTGGGGGCCATCGGTTTTGTCAAAACGGCCAAAGGCGAGTCGTTTGTGGACTCCGGTGGCCAAGCGGTGCGCGCCGCTGAGGGCACGCCGCTGAAAGTGGGCGACGTGGTGCGCACCGGCGCCGACGGCGCGGTGGGCCTCACCTTGAAAGACAACACGGTCATGTCCTTCGGGCCATCCACCCGCTTCACCTTGGAAGAGTACCTGTTTGCGCCAGCCAAGGGCGACCTCAAACTGGGCGGGCGCCTGACCAGCGGCTCGCTGCACTACGTGTCGGGCCTGATCGCCAAGGCACGGCCTGAAGCGGTGGCCGTCAAGACGCCGACCGGCACCATCGGTGTGCGCGGCACCCGTTTTGTGGTGGTGGTGGCACCATGAGGGTCAGCGCTGTTTCGTTTGCCGTGGCGGCCCTGTTGGCGGGCGGGTTGGTGTCGGTGTCGGGCGGGGCGCTGGCGCAGGGGGCGGCTGTTTTGCCCGCGCCCATGTTGGAGGCGGTGACCCAGGCGATCAACACCCACCCGGGTGTGCAGGCCCAGTGGCACGCGCTGCTGGGGGCCGGTGCCCGGCAGGACGCCGAGCGGGGTCCGGGGCGGCCGCAGGTCGATTTGTTTGCCAGCGTGGGCCGCGAGTCACAGACCCGGCCTGGTTCGGCCACCGGCACCTACACCCACACCAACGGCACCTTGTCCGTCAGCCAGTTGCTGTTTGACGGCGGCGCGGTGAGTGCGGCCGTGCGGCAGGCCGGGCACGACAAGCTGTCGCGTTTCTACCGCCTGCTCGATGGCACCGAAAGCATGGCCTTCGACGCGGCCGTGGCCTACGCCGAATTGGCGCGTGCCAATGAGCTGGTGGATCTGGCCAAACGCAATTACGTCGAGCACAAGCTGATCCACAACCAACTGAGCGAACGCGAGAGCGGTGGCGTGTCGCGCCGTTCGGACGTGGAGCAGGCGCTGGGTCGGCTGGCGCTGGCCGAATCCAACCTGGCCGAGGAGCTGTCGGCCCACCACCGGGCCGCGCAGGTCTACCTGCAGGTCATGGGCGTGCTGCCGCCGGCGCAACTGGCCGCGCTGCCGCGACAGCTGGATTTGCCCGGCACACCAACGGACGCCGTGGCGGCCGTGTCGCAGGCGCTGCGCCAGAGCCCGCGCATGTGGACGTCGGTGGAGTCGGTGCGCGCCGGTCGCGCTGCCATGGACAGCTACCGCAGCGAAAACGCGCCGCGTGTGGACGTGCGGGCCAGCCAGTCGCTGGACCGCAACCTCGACGGCGTGCGTGGCCGCTCCCGCGATGCGGTGATCGAGCTGCTTGTGCGCTTCAACCTGTACCGGGGTGGGGCCTACGAGGCCCGCGTGGAGCAGGCGGCGCAGGCCCTGAACGAGGCCATGGAGCAGCAGGAGTCCACGTGCCGCGATCTGCGCCAGACTCTCACGGTGGCTCTCAACCAAGTCAACACCCAGCGGGAGCAGACCCAGTTGCTCGACCAGCAGCGCCTGGCCGCCGAAAAAGTGCAGGCCGCCTACCAGCAGCAGTTCGACATCGGTCAGCGCACCCTGCTCGATCTGCTGGACACCCACAACGAAGTGTTTGAGGCCAACCGGGCCTACACCCGCGCCCGCTACGCGTATTTCACGGCGCAGGCGCGCTCGCTGGCCACACTGGGGCAGCTCACCAGTGCCCTGGGCGTCACGCGCAACGGTTTGCCCAGTGCCGCCGATGTGGGGCAAGACCAGCCCGAGGTGGATCCCGCTTCGCTGTGTGCCCCCGAGACGGTCACCACCGTGGCGGTCAACACCACGCCACCCGCGCGTCCCGCCGCCTTGCCGCGTTCTTATGTGGTGTTGCTGCAGGGCGCCGATGGCAGCACCGGCAAGGTGGTGGTGGCAGGCGACAAAGGCACCATCGAGTTGCAGCGGGCCAGTGGCGCCGCTGCGCTGGACGGTTCCACCCGCGAGGCCTACGCGGTGCCGGCAGACATGTTGGCGCGCGACACTGGCGCGGCCATCGGCGCGTCACCTGCGGCGCCCACGGTCTTCAGGCTGAACTTTGAAAAAGGCAGCACGCGCCTGACCCCAGAGTCGCGGGCCATGGTCGAGCAGGTGTTTGGCGAGGTGCGCCAGCGCAGCGCGCCCGACGTGTCGGTGGTGGGGCACACCGACACCCTGGGGGGGGCGGCGGCCAACATGTCGTTGTCGCTGCGCCGTGCCGAAACCGTGGCCCGCCTGCTCAAGCCCGTGGCTTCGCGCATCATCGCCATGGACATCGGCGGCATGGGCGAGACCAGCTTGCTGGTGCCCACGCCGGACAACCGGTCGGAGCCACGCAACCGCCGTGTCGAGTTGACCGTGCGCTGAAACGCCCACGCGGCCATCCAGCCAAAACGGCGGCCCCTGGCCGCCGTTGTCATTTGTCGGTCATCACGATCACCTCGCCACTTTCGCCACGGCGCAGGCGTCGCAGGTGCAGTTGCACCAAGGGATCGTCCGGGCGTTCGTGCGCCAGGTGCTCAAACGCGTCCAGGGCGTCCGGGTTGCCGGCCGCCATCAGGTCGTAGGCGTGTTCGTAGGCGGGCAGGGCGGCGGCTTCGGCCTCGTCGGGGGCCAGGCCGTCGTTGAGGGGCTGCCACACCAGCAGGGCACGTGTTTTGCCCTTGAGCGTGAGCCGGCCCACGCGGCGGGCCAACACGCCGGGCACGCCGGCCACCACATCTTCCGACAGGCACACCCGGGTGCCCAGGTGTTTGTTCACGCTTTCCAGCCGCGCGGCGGTGTTCACTGGGTCGCCCAGGGCGCGGTAGTCGAAGATGGTGGAACCGCCAAAATTGCCCACGATGACCTCGCCGCAGTGCACCCCGATGCGCGTGTGGCCGAAGGGAATGCCCTTGGCCTGCAAGTCAAGCGCGTACTGGGTGGCGTAGCGTTGCATGGCCAGGGCGCAGTCGTACGCGCGTTTCTGGTGGTCGGGCTGGTGCACCGGTGCGGAGAACATGATGGCCACCGCGTCACCCACGATGCGGTCCAGTGTGCCTTCGTGCGCAAACGCGATGTGGATCATTTCGTCGAGGTAGCGGTTGAGCAGCGCCACCGCTTCGCCGGGGTCGATTTTTTCCATCAGGCTGGTGAAGCCCGCGAGGTCGGTGAACACGAAGCTGCAGGTCAGGCGCTGCCCGCCCAGCTCCAGGCTGTCCGGGTTGTCCACGATGTGTTTCACCAGGTTGGGCGAGACGTAGCGCGAGAACGCCTGCCGCACCCAACGCTGGCGGCGTTCGCTGGCAAAGTGATGCACCATGCTGCCCAGCAGGAAAGCGCTGAAGATGCCTATGGACGGCACGATGGAGTCGATCAGCAGGTGCTGCGAGGCAAAGGCGTACCAGCCACCCCAGACGGTGGCGCCCAGGGCCGCTGCCGTGGCGAGCGCCGACCACAACACGCCGGCGTACAGCGCGAGCAGCCCAATGCCCAGACCGGCCACCACCAGGGTGATGGCTTCCACCGCCACGGCCCAGCCGGGGCGGTAGAGGTAGCTGTCGGTCAGCGCCTGCTCCAGAATCTGGGCATGGGCTTCCACACCCGGTATCACGCCGCCCAGCGGGCTGAAGCGCAGGTCCATCAGGCCCTGTGCTGAACTGCCCACCAGCACCAGACGGCCTTGCACATCGGCGGGCGTCACTTCGCCTGCCAGCAGCTTCCAGGCCGGGATGAGGCGTTGCTGGCGTTCGGTGGCGTAGTGCACCCATGCTTCGCCGTTGCGGGTGGTGGGCACCACCACCTGTCCGATGCGGATTTCGGCGATACCCGGGTTGCTGCTGGGTCCCATGCGCACCAGGTAGTTGTCGGCCCCTTGGCCGATGCGCAGCAGCTCTGTCACCAGCGAGGGCACCAGCTGATCACCGACCCGCAGCACCAAGGGCACACGCCGCACCACACCGTCGTTGTCGGGCACAAAGGTGAGCGCGCCGGCTGCCGCCGCGCTGCTGCTGAGCACAGGCAGGGGCGCCACCACGCTGCCAAAGCGGTGTACAAAGGGCTGTGGTGCACCGCCCATTGCCACCGGCGTGACCAGCGGCATAAAAGGTGGCACGGTGCCGGGGCCCTCGCGCTCCAGTGAGAAACCCAGCACCACGTTGGCGGATTTGAGTTGCCGCGCCAGCAGGTCGTCGTTGTCCGGCAAGGCCGCGATCTGCTCGCGCACCGCTGCGGGCAGTGGCCAGTCCCGGCTGACGGCGGCCGGCGTGGTCCGGTCCGGTTCCGCAAACACCACGTCAAATCCAACCGCCGCCGCCTCCAGGCTGTGCAGGCGCTCGACCAACTGGGCGATCCGGTAGCGGGGCCAGGGCCATTGGCCGATTTTGGCCAGGCTCGCTTCGTCGATGTCCACCACCCGCACGGCGGTGTCCTGGTACACGCGGGGTTGCAGGCGCTGGTACTGGTCCCACAGCGCATGCCGCAGGGTGCGCACCAGCGGGGGGTCGGCCAACATCAGGCCACACACCAGCGCCACCGCCAGCAGCGGAGCAAAAAAATAGAGTCGGCGCAATTGGCGCAAGGCGTGTCGCATGGGGCGTCTGCCGTGATTTGGGCGGCGAAATGGGCTGGGTGCCGCGAGCGAGTTACATTAAATGACAATTTCGATGTGACCGGCTGCCGACCTGTGTTTTTTGGTGCGCCGGTGTGTGTTTGACCCCAACCTCCTTGAGCGACAAGGCCATCGCATGAGCGCTGACAAGACGACGGCATCGCCCCCGGGTCTGGTGGAGCCTGCCGTGCGCTGGCGGCCCTTGCACCTGCTCGGTGCGCTCGATGCGGTGGCCCTGGCCTTGCCCACCACCTTGGGGGCGGTGGTGTTGGTGTACGTCCACATCGGTGCGGATCACCTTGCGGCAGGCATCCTGGCGGCCATCGCCGGTCTGGTGCTGCTGCACCTCTTCAGCCTGGGCGCCACCCGGCCGGCCCTGTTTTCAGCCCGCTTGTTCGAGGCCACCACCCTCGCCGCCATGCTGGCCCAGTTGGGGCCGCACCTGGCCACCTGGGGGCTGCCCGACACGCCCGAGGTGCGGCTGGCCTTTTTGTGCCTGTTTGCGGCCGGCGCCGGTCTGGTCAAGGCCCTGTTGTACCTGCTGCGTGCCGACCGGCTCACCCGCTTCATTCCCGCACCGGTGTTTGGCGGTTTCTCCAACAGCATCGCGGCACTGCTGGTGATTTCGCAGTTGTCCACGCTGCAGCGCCTGCTGAAGGCGGGCGAGCCTGCGGCACTGCTGCTTCTGGTGGCGGGCCTGTCCGGCGGGGTGATGATGGCCTTGCGGTTTCGGGCCAGCAAATGGCCCGCAGCCGCCGTGGGGCTGGCCGTGGGTGCGACGGCAGCCGAGTTGCTGCGCCTCAACGGCGGGCAGTTCACCATGTTGTCCGAGGGCGGTTGGCCCAGCGCCTTGCCGGTCGTGTTGGCCGATTTTGACGCCTTGGCGGGGCCCCAGGTCGCCACCGGAGCGTTGTTCGTTCACGTGGCGGTGAATGCCCTGATCCTGGGCGTGATGGCCTTCATCAACACGACGGTCACCATGGAAGTCATCGGGCAACACGACGGCAAGCGCATGGTGGGCATGGGGCCACGCCTGATGCAGGCGGCCGCCGTGGCCATGGCGGGTGCGATGGGTTCGCTGGTGCTGACGGCCTCGCAGCAGGCCTCAGGTGCCGCCCAGCGCAGCGTGCAGCTCAAACCAATCACCGTGTTCTGGGCCGCGTTGCTGTTCGCGCTGGTGTACGCCACCGGCGTGGTGTTGTGGATGCCGGTGGCGGCGATTTGTGGCGTGATGCTGGCCGATGCCTGGTTTTTTGTGGACCGCACGTCGGCCCGCCATTTGGGCCAATGGCTCAAGCGCCAGGCACTCAGCACCAACGCCCGCGCGGATTTGGCCGTGGTGATGGCGGTCACGTTCACCGCCGTGGTGCTGAACATGGTGGCGGCGGTGGTGGTGGGTTTTTTTCTGGGCCTGTTGTTGTTTGCCATGCGCAACGCTCGGCAGCCTGTGCGCCACATCTGGACCGGGCGCCAGATGCGTTCCAATTGCGCGCGGCCACGCCACGAAATGGCCGCGCTGGACGGTGCTGCCCACCACATCCACGTGTTCGAACTGGAGGGCGATCTGTTTTTTGCCTCGGCCAGTGGACTGAGCGAGCTCATCGACGAGCGGACCGGCGAAGGGCAGTGGGCCTTGCTGGATTGGAGCCGCGTGCGCCATGTGGACAGCAGTGTGGTCACCGCCTTGTTGCGTTTGCATGATGTTTTGCCGGCGAAACGTGTGACCTTGCTGCACGCCGGTGTGCGCCCCGGCTCCTTGGTGGCCGAGGCGATTGGTGGGCCATTGCCCCAAGGCAGCCTCTACCCCGACCTCGACCACGCCATGGAGGCCGCTGAAAACGCTTTGCTCGCAGGCTTGGGGGCGTTCGAGGAAGACCGCGTTGTGCCCTTGGAGGGCAGCGGTTTTCTGCGTGGGCTCAGCGATGCCGACCGGGCGCTGGTGGTGGGCACCATGCGCCGTGTGCGCCTGCCCGCCGGGGCCACCGTGCTGCGGGCCGGCGACCCCAGCGATGAACTGATGTTGGTCTTGGCGGGGTCTGCCAATGTGGTGGTGCGCGACGCGCGGGGCGAGCAACTGCGCCTGTCCACCGTGTTGCCGGGCGCCACACTGGGCGAAATCGGGTTTCTGGACCAGGCGCCCCGTTCGGCCGACGTGGTGGCCAAAACCGATCTGCTGCTGGCTTGCATGGACCGCCGCATGTTCGACCGATGGGGGCAGACACATCCTCACATCGTTCAGCGCTTGCTGGCCAACATTGCGCTCGACATGGCGGCCCGGTTGCGCTCGGTCAGCGCCATGGTCTCCGCCCGAAACCGGAGTTGAGCTGAGGGCCGTTGCTGCGGCTTCAATGGCCCCGACCGACGGGGGCCTTCGGCGGCTGGCTAGAATGGTTTCCATGGTCACCAAACCCGTCAAACCCGCACCCACGCCGCCCCAGACCGGCGGGGACGATGCGGTCGTGCTCGAACGCCGCACCCAGCGCACCCAACCGCCGCAGATGTACCAGGTGGTGCTGCTCAACGACGATTTCACGCCGATGGAGTTTGTGGTCTTGGTGATCCAGGAGTTTTTCAACAAGGACCGCGAGACAGCCACCCAGATCATGCTCAAAATACACCTGCAAGGCAAAGGCGTGTGTGGTGTGTTTTCGCGTGATGTGGCGGCCACCAAGGTCGACCAGGTGCTGGACGCCGCCCGCAAGGCGGGGCATCCCCTGCAGTGTCTGAGCGAGCCGGTTGAATAAATCGGACCCGCCCCAAGCTGCGCAACGATAGATTTTTGTAAAGGAAGTGCCCCATGATTGCCCAGGAACTTGAAGTCAGCTTGCACATGGCCTTTGTCGAGGCCCGGCAACAACGGCACGAATTCATCACGGTGGAGCACCTGCTGCTGGCGCTGCTGGACAACCCCAGCGCGTCCGAAGTGCTCAAGGCCTGCTCGGCCAACATCGATGATCTGCGCAAATCCTTGACCCATTTCATCAAGGACAACACCCCCCAGGTGGCGGGTTCCGACGAGGTGGACACCCAGCCCACCTTGGGTTTCCAGCGCGTCATCCAGCGCGCCATCATGCATGTGCAGAGCACCGGCAACGGCAAGAAGGAAGTCACCGGCGCCAACGTGCTGGTGGCCATCTTCGGCGAGAAGGATTCGCACGCCGTGTATTACCTCCACCAGCAGGGCGTGACGCGCCTGGACGTGGTGAACTTCATCGCCCACGGCATCCGCAAGAGCGACCCGCCCGAGCCCACCAAGTCCAACGACGCGGCCCCCGAGAATGAGGAAGCGGCCGAAAGCAAGGGCAACGAAAAGCAGTCGCCGCTGGAGCAGTTCACGCTCAACCTCAACCAAGCCGCCAAGGACGGCAAGATCGATCCGCTGATCGGTCGTGAGTACGAGGTCGAGCGTGTGATCCAGATCCTGTGCCGCCGCCGCAAGAACAACCCGCTGCTGGTGGGCGAAGCCGGCGTGGGCAAAACGGCCATCGCCGAAGGCCTGGCCTGGCGCATCACCCAGAAGGACGTGCCCGAGATCCTGGCCGAATCCACCGTGTATTCGCTGGACATGGGCGCGTTGCTGGCTGGCACCAAGTACCGGGGCGACTTCGAGCAGCGCCTCAAGGGCGTGCTCAAGTCGCTCAAGGACAAACCCAACGCCATCCTGTTCATCGACGAGATCCACACCCTGATCGGTGCGGGCGCGGCGTCGGGTGGCACGCTGGACGCGTCCAACCTGCTCAAGCCGGCCCTGTCCAGCGGGAACCTCAAGTGCATCGGCGCCACCACCTTCACCGAATACCGGGGCATTTTCGAGAAGGACGCCGCGCTGAGCCGCCGTTTCCAGAAGGTGGATGTGGTCGAGCCGACGGTGGAGCAGACCGTGGAGATCTTGAAGGGTCTCAAGAGCCGCTTCGAGGAGCACCACAGCGTCAAGTACGCGGCTGCGGCGCTGCAGGCTGCGGCCGAACTGTCGGCCAAGTACATCAACGACCGCCACCTGCCCGACAAGGCCATTGACGTGATCGATGAGGCCGGTGCGGCCCAGCGCATCCTGGCGCCGTCCAAGCGCAAGAAGACCATCAGCAAGACGGAGATCGAAGAGATCGTCGCCAAGATCGCGCGCATCCCGCCGGCCAATGTGTCCAACGACGACCGCAGCAAGCTGCAGACCCTGGAGCGCGACCTCAAGAGCGTGGTGTTCGGCCAGGACAAGGCGCTGGAGGTATTGGCCGCCAGCGTGAAGATGGCGCGCTCGGGCCTGGGCAAGGGCGACAAGCCCATCGGCGCCTTCCTGTTCAGCGGCCCCACCGGTGTGGGCAAGACCGAAGCGGCCAAGCAGCTGGCCTACATCATGGGCATCGACTTGATCCGCTTCGACATGTCGGAGTACATGGAGCGCCACGCGGTCAGCCGCCTGATCGGCGCGCCTCCGGGTTATGTGGGTTTTGACCAGGGTGGGCTGCTGACCGAGGCCATCACCAAAAAGCCGCACGCGGTGTTGTTGCTCGACGAAATCGAGAAGGCTCACCCCGACATCTTTAACGTGCTGCTGCAGGTCATGGACCATGGCACGCTGACCGACAACAACGGGCGCAAGGCCGACTTCCGCAACGTCATCATCATCATGACGACCAACGCGGGCGCCGAGACCATGAACAAGGCCACCATCGGCTTCACCAACCCGCGCCAGGCGGGTGACGAAATGGGCGACATCAAGCGCCTGTTCACGCCCGAGTTCCGCAACCGGCTGGACGCCATCGTCAACTTCAAGGCGCTGGACGAGAACATCATCCTGCGAGTGGTCGACAAGTTCCTGCTGCAACTCGAAACCCAGTTGGCCGAGAAAAAGGTGGAGGTCACTTTCAGCGACAAGCTGCGCAAGCACCTGGCCAAAAAGGGCTTCGATCCGCTCATGGGCGCGCGCCCCATGCAGCGCCTTATCCAGGACACCATCCGCCGCGCCCTGGCCGACGAATTGCTGTTCGGTCGCTTGACCGACGGCGGCCGCCTGAGCGTGGACATTGGCGACGTGGCCGAGGGCAGCGATGCCACGCCCGAGGTGCTGCTGGACATCCATCCCCTGCCACCGAAAGGCAAGGCCAAGGCTGAGCCCGCCGAGCCGGAAGAAGCCGCTGCGGCGGACTGACCCACTGCTGCCCCGGTTACGATCCAAAGGCCGGCGTGTCGAACGCCGGCCTTTTTTCATGAGCCCGCATGACGCACACCTTCTTCTGGCACGACTACGAAACCTTTGGCACCAACGCCCGCGCGGACAGGCCAGCGCAGTTTGCCGGCATTCGCACCGACGCCGAACTCAACGAGATCGGCGAACCGTTGATGGTCTACTGCCGTCCCGCGCCGGACTACCTGCCCGATCCGGAATCCTGCCTGATCACCGGCATCACGCCGCAGTTGTGTCTGCAGCAGGGTGTGCCAGAAAACGTGTTTGCCGCTCACATCCACTCGGCGCTGGCCGAGCCGGGCACCATAGGCGTGGGCTACAACACGATACGCTTTGACGACGAGTTCACCCGCTTCCTGTTCTGGCGCAACCTGATCGATCCCTACGGGCGCGAGTGGCAAAACGGCTGCGGTCGCTGGGATCTGCTGGACGTTGTTCGCCTGACCTACGCGCTGCGACCCGAAGGCATTCAGTGGCCGACCAAAGCCGATGGCCGCCCCAGCTTCAAGCTGGAAGACCTGGCCCGCGCCAATGGCCTGGTCCACGAACAGGCGCACGATGCGCTGTCCGACGTGCGCGCCACCATCGCGTTGGCCCGGCTCATACGGCAGCACCAGCCCCGCCTGTTCGACTTTGCCCTGGGCCTGCACAAAAAGGACCGCGTGGCCGCCGAACTGGGCCTGCCCGCGACCGCAGACACCGCGCGGCCGTTTCTTCACGTCTCCGGCATGTTCCCGCCCGAGCGCGGTTGCCTGGCCGTGATGTGGCCGCTGGCCAGCCACCCAGTCAACAAAAACGAGGTGATTGCGTGGGACTTGGCGGCCGATCCGTCCGAGCTGGCGCAACTGGACGCCGACACCCTGCGACTGCGCATGTTCACCCGCGTGGCCGACCTGCCCGAGGGCGTCACGCGCCTGCCGGTCAAGACCGTGCACCTGAACAAATCGCCCATGGTGGTGGGCAACCTCAAGACCCTGCGCCCGGAAATGGCCGAACGCTGGGGCGTGGACCTGGCGCAAGCGATGCGCTACGCCGCCACGGCGCGCGACCTGCCCGACATGAGCGCCATCTGGGCGCAGGTTTTCAGGCGCACCCCAGACGCGACCCCGGTGGACCCCGAGCGGGACTTGTATGGCGGTTTTGTGGGGCAGGGCGACCGGCGCCGACTGGACGTGTTGCGTCAGTTGTCGCCGCAAGAGTTGGCCCTGGACCGCACCGGTTTTGACGACGAGCGGCTGGGCGAGCTGGTGTTTCGCTACCGCGCGCGCCTGTGGCCAGAGACCCTCAACGAAGTCGAGACCGAACGCTGGCAAACGCTGTGCAGCCGCCGCTTGTTGCACGGCGACGGGGGGGCGCTGACGCTGGAGCGCTTGGCGCAACGCATTGATGAACTGGCCGAGGCCGCCAGCGAGCGCGGCGATGACCGTGCTGAGCACATCCTCGGTCAACTCTACGACTATGCCGATGCCATCGCCCCCTGATTGTTTGGGCCCGCGGCTGATGGGTCAGGATCCGCTAGCGGAGTCCCTCAGTCGCTGAGCAACGCTCGGATGTGATGCCAATGTGCCGGCGCCACCGGCGTGATGGACAGGCGGTTGCCACGCTTGAGCAGCAACATGTCGGCCAGTTGGGAGTCTGCCCGCAGTTCGGGCAGGGTGAGGTTGCGGGTTTTTTGCAGCACCTGCACGTCAACCAGCAACCAGCGAGGCGATTCGGGCATGGCATTCGGGTCGTGGTAGGGCGAGGCCAGATCGAACTGCGTGGGGTCGGGGTAGGGGGTGGACGCCACCTGCGCCAAGCCCACGATGCCAGGCTCGGCGCAGCTGGAATGGTAGAACAGCACGCCGTCGCCCACCCGCATGGTGTCGCGCATGAAGTTGCGCGCCTGGTAGTTGCGCACGCCGGTCCAGGGCACGGTGGCATGGGGTGCGGCCAGGGCATCGTCCACCGAACATTCGGCGGGCTCTGCCTTCATGAGCCAGTAGCGCTCGGTCACAGCCGTTTCAGCGTTTGCCCGCGTTTTGTCAGCGTTTACCGCCAAGCAGGCCACCCAGGATGCCGCGCACGATCTGGCGGCCCAGGCCGGTGGCCACGCTGCGCGCGGCCGACTTGGCCATGCTTTGCACGATGCCGTCGTACTGGCCACCACGCGGCCCGGTGCGGCCAAACAAGGCCTCGTTCACCATCTGACCCAGGCCCCCCGATGCCGCACCGGCGCCGTTCTGGCCACTGGCGCCGGGAATGCGGGGCGTCTTCACGCTACCTGTTTCGGCTGGCGCTGCCTCCTCGCCACGCGCGCCGGCATGGGCGCGCAGCAGTTCATGGGCGCTTTCGCGGTCCACGGATTTTTCGTACACACCCGCCACCAGCGACTGGCTCAGCAGCGCCTGGCGTTGTGCCGGCGTGATGGGTCCGAGCTGGCTGCCCGGTGGCAACACAAACACCCGTTCGGTTTCGGTGGGTCGGCCTTTGGGGTCCAGCAGGCTCACCAGTGCCTCGCCCACCGCCAGCTCGGTGATGGCGGCCTCGATGTCCAGGCCAGCCTTGGGGCGCATGGTCTCTGCCGTGGCTTTGACGGCTTTTTGGTCACGCGGGGTGAAGGCGCGCAGCGCGTGCTGCACGCGGTTACCCAGTTGGCCCAGCACGCTGTCGGGAATGTCCAGCGGGTTTTGTGTGACGAAGTACACGCCCACGCCCTTGGAGCGCACCAGCCTCACCACCAGCTCGATGCGCTCGACCAGCACCTTGGGAGCCTCATTGAACAGCAAGTGGGCTTCGTCAAAGAAGAACACCAGCTTGGGTTTGTCCGGGTCGCCGATCTCGGGCAACTGCTCGAACAGTTCCGACAGCATCCACAACAAAAAGGTGGCGTACAGGCGGGGCGAGTTCATCAGCTTGTCAGCAGCCAGCACGTTCACCACGCCATGCCCGTCCACCGTCTGCATGAAGTCGTTGATGTCGAGCATGGGCTCGCCAAAGAACTTATCCCCGCCCTGTTGCTCGATCTGCAGCAGGCCACGCTGGATGGCGCCCACGCTGGCGGCGCTGATGTTGCCGTATTCGGTGGTGAACTGTTTGGCGTTGTCGCCCACGTGCTGCAGCATGGCGCGCAGGTCTTTCAGGTCCAGCAGCAGCAGGCCGTTGTCGTCGGCGATCTTGAACACCAGGTTGAGCACGCCGGCCTGGGTGTCGTTGAGGTTGAGCATGCGCGAGAGCAGCAGCGGGCCCATATCGCTCACGGTGGCGCGCACCGGGTGCCCCTGCTCGCCAAACACGTCCCACAGCGTGGTGGGGCAGGCCTGGGGTTCGGGTGGCGTGATGCCTCGGTCCTTCAGCACCGCGGCCAGCTTGTCGCCGATCTTGCCGGGCTGGCTGATGCCGGTCAGATCGCCTTTCACGTCGGCCATGAAGACAGGCACGCCGATGCGCGAGAACTGTTCGGCCAGTGTCTGAAGCGTCACTGTTTTCCCGGTGCCGGTGGCACCCGTGACGAGGCCGTGCCGGTTGGCCAGACCCGGCAGCAGGTGGCACTGCGCGTGGCTGTTCTGGGCGATGTGAAGCGGGGCAATGGCGCTGGACATGTTCAAACCTCTCCTGTGGGCGCCACCGGTGCAAAAGGGGTGTCGGCGGCCAAAAAGTAGAATATCAGGTTATCTTCAGCGGCCCATGTGCCGCGCCCAACCCGGCCAGACGCGCCGGAACAGACGAGGTTTTCATGGCAGGACATTCCAAGTGGGCCAACATCCAGCACCGCAAGGGCCGGCAGGACGAGAAGCGCGGCAAGATCTGGACGCGCATCATCCGTGAAATCACGGTGGCGGCTCGCACCGGCGGCGGCGATTTGAGCGCCAACCCGCGTCTGCGCCTGGCGGTGGACAAGGCCAAGGCCGCCAACATGCCGGCGGACCGCATCAAATACAACATCGACAAGGCCTCGGGCAACCTCGAAGGCATGAACTACGAGGAAATCCGCTACGAGGGCTACGGCATCGGCGGCGCGGCCATCATCGTCGACACCATGACCGACAACCGCGTGCGCACCGTGGCCGAGGTGCGCCACGCGTTCAGCAAACACGGTGGCAACCTGGGCACCGAGGGCTCGGTGGCTTTCCAGTTCAAGCACTGCGGCCAGATCGTTTTTGCCCCGGGCACGTCCGAAGACAAGGTCATGGAAGTGGCGCTGGAAGCCGGCGCCGACGATGTGCTGACCGACGACGACGGCGCTGTGGAGGTGCTGACACCCGTTGCCGATTTTGAGGCGGTGCGCGATGCCCTGGAGGCGGCCGGTCTCAAGCCAGAAGTGGCCGAGGTCACCATGCGACCCGAAAACACCATCGAGTTGGCTGGCGACGACGCGGCGCGCATGCAAAAACTGCTCGACGTGCTGGAAGACCTGGACGACGTTCAAGACATCTTTCACAACGCGGCGATCTGAAAGTCCCCATGAAAATTCTCGTCATTGGCGGCGGTGGCCGCGAACACGCGCTGGCCTGGAAGCTCAAGCAGTCGCCCAAGACCACCCAGGTGTTTGTGGCGCCGGGCAACGCCGGCACGGCGCGCGACCGCGACCTCATCAACGTGCCCATCACCGACGTGGTGGCACTGCGCGAATGGGCGCAGGGCAACGGCGTTGGCCTCACCGTGGTGGGCCCCGAGGCGCCGCTGGCCGCCGGTGTGGTGGACGAGTTCCGCGCCCATGGTCTGCGGGTGTTCGGCCCGACAAAGGCGGCCGCACAGCTGGAAAGCTCCAAAGCCTTTTCCAAGGCCTTCATGTTGCGCCATGGCATTCCCACGGCCGCGTATGAAAGTTTCACCGACCCCGCTGCTGCACACGCCTACATCGACCGCATGGGCGCGCCCATCGTGGTCAAGGCCGATGGCCTGGCCGCTGGCAAGGGTGTGGTGGTGGCCATGAGCCAGGCCGAAGCCCACGAGGCGGTGGACTTCATGCTGGTGGACAACACCCTGGGCGTGAGCCACAACGCCGGCGGCGCGCGGGTGGTGATCGAGGCGTTTCTGCAGGGCGAGGAAGCCAGCTTCATCGTCTTGTGCGACGGCAAAAACGTGTTGGCGCTGGCCACCTCACAAGACCACAAACGACTGCAGGATGGTGACCAGGGGCCCAACACCGGGGGTATGGGCGCCTATTCGCCCGCGCCCGTGGTCACGCCCGATGTGCACGCCCGCGCCATGCGCGAAATCATCTTGCCCACCATCCGTGGCATGGAAAAAGACGGCATCCCCTACACCGGCTTTTTGTACGCGGGCCTCATGATTTCGCCCGAAGGCGCGGTCAAGACGCTCGAGTTCAACTGCCGCATGGGCGACCCCGAAACCCAGCCCATCATGATGCGCCTGAAGTCCGACCTGGTAGACGTGATGATGGCCGCCACATCGGGTGAACTGGACAAGACGGAACTGGACTGGGACCGCCGCACCGCGCTGGGCGTGGTGCTGGCCGCCCACGGCTACCCGCTGAACCCCCGCAAGGGCGACGCCATCACGGGCCTGCCGGCGGATGCCGATGATGCGATGGTGTTCCACGCCGGCACGCAGCTGGACGGCGAGACCGTTCAGGTCAACGGTGGCCGCGTGTTGTGTGTGACCGTGCTGGCGGATTCGGTCAAGCTCGGGCAGCAGCGCGCCTACGACGTGATCCGGGGCATTCAGTTCGACGGCATGCAGTACCGACGCGACATTGGCAGCCGCGCGCTCAAGCCATGACCGAATCGTCCACCCAGGTGGTGCGCAACTACCTCACCTCGCTGCAGGAGCGCATCACCTCCGCCATCGCAGCGCTGGACGGCCAGGCCTTCGTCAGCGATGCGTGGGCCAAGCCGCCTGGTGAAGCCTTGCAAGGGCAGGGCGTCACCCGCATCCTGGAAAATGGTGTGGTGTTTGAGCGCGCAGGCTGTGGCTTCTCCCACGTCACTGGGCCGAAACTGCCGCCGTCGGCCACGCAGCACAGGCCCGAACTCGCTGGCGCGCCGTTTGAAGCCATGGGTGTGTCGCTGGTGTTCCACCCGCGCAACCCGTATGTGCCCACCGTGCACATGAACGTGCGCATGATCGCGGCCACGCCCGTGGGCGGTGGCGAGGTGGTGTGCTGGTTTGGTGGGGGCATGGACCTCACGCCCTATTACCCGTTCGAGGAAGACGCGGTGCACTTCCACCGCACCTGCGCCGACGCCCTGGCCCCCTTTGGGGACGACAAGTACCCGCGTTTCAAGGCCTGGTGCGACGACTACTTTTTCCTCAAGCACCGCAACGAAGCGCGTGGCATCGGCGGCGTGTTCTTTGATGACTTTTCCGAAGGTGGCTTCGACAACGCCTTCGCCATGACACGTGCCGTGGGTGATGCGTTTTTGAGCGCCTACCTGCCCATCGTGGAGCGCCGCCAGGCCATGCCCTGGGGCGAACGCGAACGCGACCACCAGTTGTACCGCCGGGGTCGCTACGTCGAGTTCAACCTGGTGTGGGACCGTGGCACCCACTTTGGCCTGCAATCGGGCGGGCGCAGCGAATCCATACTCATGTCCATGCCACCGCTGGTGCGCTGGGCCTACAACCACCAGCCCGAACCCGGCTCACCGGAGGACCGCCTCACCCGCGATTTCCTTGTGCGTCGCGACTGGATCTGAGCCATGAACGAGACACCCAACCCGCGAGCGGGACAGGCCAAACCCCCGCTGCGTGTGGGCATGTTCGGTGGCGCGTTTGATCCACCCCACTGGGCACACCGCGCGCTGGCCGAAACCGCCCTGGGCCAGTTGCGGCTGGACCACCTGCACATCCTGCCCACGGGCCACGCCTGGCACAAGCCGCGCCAGCTTTCGCCCGCCGAGCACCGCGTCGCCATGTGCAAGCTGGCCTTTGACGGGCTGCTCAACATCCACTTCGACGAACGCGAAATCCACCGCGAAGGCCCGTCGTACACGGCCGATACATTGCGCGAGTTGCGCACCGAGTACCCGGGGGCTGAGTTGTTCCTGGTGCTGGGCGCCGATCAGTTGCTGGCCTTCAAAACCTGGGTGCGCTGGGAAGACGTGCTCCAATACGCCACCATCGCAGTGGCCAACCGGGCCATCAACATCGGTGCCGACGCCCGCCTCGACCAGGAGGTCGAGATGGACTTGTCGGGTGTCGATGTGCCTTTCACACTCTTGCACATGCCCCTGCGCAACATCAGCGCCACCGCCGTGCGTGCCCAGGTGCGCGAGGCCGGCGACCAGCGGGGCGCACTCGACGTGCTGGTGCCCGAAAGCGTTGCGCGCTATATTTCCTCCCATCACCTTTACAACCACCATTCATGACCAGCGAAACCACGGCCAACAAAAACACCCAAAAACTGCAGCGCGCCATCGTCGACGGGCTGGAGGATGTGAAGGCCCAGGACATCGTGGTGTTCAACACGGAGCACCTCTCGCCGCTGTTTGAACGCGTGGTGGTGGCCAGTGGCACCTCCAACCGGCAGACCAAGGCTCTCGCGGCCAGCGTGCGCGATGCCGTGCGCGAAGCCGGTTTTCCCAAGCCACGCACCGAAGGCGAAGAAAACGGCGAGTGGATCATTGTGGATTGCGGCGCTGCCGTGGTGCACGTGATGCAGCCCGCCATCCGCCAGTACTACCGCCTCGAGGAAATTTGGGGCGAAAAACCTGTTCGGCTGAAACACGGTGCCGCCAAGCCGGTGGTGGTCGAGAAGCCGGCCACCAAGAAGCCGGCCGCCAAAAAGACCGCAGCCAAAGCGCCCGTGGCGGCTGTGCCGGCCAAGAAGGTGGCAGCCAAGGTGGCCAAGGCCGCAGCGGCGGCCAAAGCGCCGGCCAAGGCCCCGTCCAAGGCACCCAAAAACGCCACCGCCAAACCTGCAGCCAAAGCCCCCGCCAAGAAGTCCGCCGTGAAGCCCGCGACCAAGGGTGCGGTGACCAAGGCACCTGTGGCCAAGAAGCCCGCCACCAAGGCCCCGGTCAAGGTGGTCAAGGTGAACGCACCGGCCAAGAAGGCAGCGGCCAAAAAAGCCGCACCGGCCCGCAAGCCTGCAGCGAAGTCGACCAAAAAGTCCACATGAAGCTCGGCATCGTCGCGGTCGGGCAGCGCATGCCCGACTGGGCACAGACCGCCTACGACGATTACGCCAAGCGCTTTCCACCCGAACTGCGGGTGGACATCAAGACCGTCAAGACCGAACCACGCGGCTCCAAAACCCTGGAGACGCTGCTGGCGGCCGAGCGCGCGCGCATTGAGGCACAGATTCCGCGTGGCACCCGCATCGTGGTGCTCGACGAGCGTGGCACCAACCTCACCACCAAGGCGCTTGCCGAGCGCTTGAAGGCTTGGCAGCTCGAAGGCGACGATGTCGCCCTGGTCATCGGCGGGCCCGACGGCCTGGAGCCTGCATTTCGCCAGACTGCGCACGAGCGCATTCGCCTGTCTGACATGACCTTGCCCCACGCCCTGGCCCGGGTGCTGTTGATCGAGCAGCTGTACCGCGCCTGGTCCGTCAATGCCAACCACCCTTACCACCGTGAGTGATGTCACCCCCACGCTCCGCCGCTGCGCGGGTCACTGCCCCCCGAGGGGGCTGTTTCGCCTTGGGGCGGCCCGGCGGCGAAACGGCCGCTTGATGGGAGCGTTTTTGCATGCGTGACTTCATTTATCTGGCCTCTCAGAGCCCCCGCCGCAAGCAGCTGCTGGAGCAGTGGGGGGTGCGCTGTGAATTGCTCTTGCCCGATGCGGACGAAGACAGCGAAGCGCTGGAAGTGGTGAAACCCAACGAGCCACCGTCCCGCTACGTGCAACGCGTGACCCGGCTCAAGCTGGAGGCGGCAGTGGACAGGCTCAAGCGCAGAGGTCTCCCGCTGGCCCCCGTGTTGTGCGCCGACACGACCGTGGCCATGGGCCGCGACATTATGGGCAAACCAGAGAGCGCGGCCCATGCAAGGCGCATGCTGGCCCAATTGTCGGGCCACAAGCACCAGGTGCTGACCGCGGTCGCCGTCGCTCACAAGGGCCAGGTGTTCGCCGCACTCAGCCGCTCCAGCGTCGCGTTCACCGAGATGAAGCCCGCCGAGATCGCACGCTACGTGGCCAGCGGCGAGCCCATGGGCAAGGCCGGTGCGTACGCCATTCAGGGCAAGGCCGCCATGTGGGCGCGCCAGATATCGGGCAGCTACAGTGGCATCATGGGCCTGCCGGCCTTTGAGACCGCACAGGTGCTGCAGGCCGCTGGTCTGCGGCTGCTTTGACACCCTTTCAAGCCACACATCCGATGAGTCAGGACATTCTGATCAACTGGGCGCCCCAGGAAACGCGGGTTGCCGTGATCGAGCAGGGCGCGGTGCAGGAAGTGCACCTGGAACGCACCTTGGAGCGTGGCCTGGTGGGCAATGTGTACCTCGGCAAAGTGTCGCGGGTGTTGCCGGGCATGCAGTCGGCCTTCATCGATATCGGGCTGGAGCGTGCGGCCTTTTTGCATGTGGCCGACCTCATGCCCCAGATCAACGCCAAACACGGCCCCAAGGACCGCAACGCGACCGCCAGCGCGGCCAGCTCGGGTGGCGACGGTGTGTTGCCCATCGAGCGCCAGGTGTTCGAGGGCCAGGCCCTCATGGTGCAGGTGCTCAAGGACCCCATTGGCACCAAAGGTGCGAGGCTGACCGCCCAGATCAGCATCGCCGGCCGTTTGCTGGTGTTTTTGCCACAGGACAACCACATCGGTGTGTCGCAAAAAATCCCTGGCGATTTGCGCGAATCGCTGCGCCAGCGCTTGACGACGCTGACCGCCTTGCCCGGTGGCCAGGTCAGTGGCGGCTTCATCCTGCGCACCAATGCCGAGGATTCGACCGACGAGGAACTGGCCGAGGACATCGCCTACCTGCGCAAGACCTGGGACCGCATACGCGAAGCCGCCTCGCGCCAGCCACCGGCCAGCCTGCTGCACCAGGACTTGAACCTCATGCAACGGGTGCTGCGCGACTTGGTGGGCGCTCAGACCCAGTCCATTCGCATCGACTCGCGCGAGCAGTTTGGGCTGATGCAGCAATTCGCCACGGAATTCATGCCGGCCACCCTCAAACGCCTGCAGCACTACAGCGGTGAACGTCCCATCTTCGATCTCCACAACATCGACGAAGAGATTGCGCGCGCGTTGAGCCGGCGCGTGGACCTCAAGTCGGGGGGCTACCTGGTCATCGATCAGACCGAAGCCCTGACCACGGTGGACGTCAACACCGGCGGGTTTGTGGGTGCACGCAACTTCGACGAGACGGTGTTCAAAACCAACCTCGAAGCGGCGCAGGCCATTGCGCGCC
This sequence comes from Hydrogenophaga defluvii, assembly GCF_042665235.1. Classification (NCBI taxonomy): domain Bacteria; kingdom Pseudomonadati; phylum Pseudomonadota; class Betaproteobacteria; order Burkholderiales; family Comamonadaceae; genus Hydrogenophaga; species Hydrogenophaga defluvii. The sequence goes on from NZ_JBHTBZ010000035.1 coordinate 26,488, forward strand.
AACTGCGCCTGCGCAACCTGGGTGGCATTGTCATTGTCGATTTCATCGACATGGTGCGCGATGAGCACCGCACCGCCGTGTTGGCCGAGTTTCGCAAACAGCTCGCGCGCGACCGCGTGAAAACCATGTTGGGCGATTTTTCACAGCTGGGCCTGCTGGAGATGACCCGCAAACGGACCCGAGAATCGCTGGCCCACATGCTCAGCGAACCCTGCCCGGCGTGTGAGGGCAAAGGTGTGGTGAAAACCGCGCGCAGCGTGTGTTACGACATCCTGCGAGAAATCTTGCGCGAAGCGCGGGCCTTCAGCCCGCGCGAGTTCCGCGTGGTGGCTTCGCCGCAGGTGGTGGAGTTGTTCCTCGATGAGGAAAGCCCACACCTCGCCGGTCTGTCGGACTTCATTGGCAAGCCGATTTCACTCACCAGCGAAAGCTCCATGACGCAGGAGCAGTACGACATCGTCCTGCTGTAAACGGGTGGGTGCGTCCCACCACCCCGCTCACATCGTCTGATCTGACGCGGCAGGGCCCCGCGTGGGCCGGTACACCCGCCGCAACAAGCTGTGCAAGGTCTCACGCTCCTGTGGGCTGAGGTCGCTCAGGGTGTCCAACTCCAATTGCGAGGCGGTGCGTTGTGCTTTGGTGTACAGCTTTTTGCCGGCGGCGCTCAGGTGCAAACCTTGGGCGCGGCGGTCGGTGGGGTGTTCGCGTTTTTCGATCACGCCTCGCGTTTCCAGAACGCGCAGCATGCCCACCAGGTTGGGCGGCAGGATGTCCAGCGCGCCACACAACTGGCGCGAGGTGATGCCGGGGTTGTGGGCGATGAGCGACAACACCGAAAAATCGACCGGGCGCAGTTCGTACTGCGCCATGCGCTCCAGAAACACCGAAATGATGGTCAGCGCCGCGCGGCGGGCGTTGTAGCCGGTGAGGGTTTCGAGGTAGCTGGTGTCGATGTCGCCCTCCACTGTCGCCGCCTTGCGGGGCGACGAACTGCGTTTGAGGCTGCGGGCGGTGCTGGGTTCGGCCATGTGTGTGCGTGGGGATGGCTCAGGCGCACAAAGCCTTGATGTCCTCGGGCACCGGGATGGCCTTGATGCGATCCGGGTTCTCGGGGGGGTGCACGACGAAAGCGCGGGTTTCCCGGCCCTCGCACAACACCGTGTCGCCACGTCGCACCACATGTTTCTGGATGAACACCTTCTCGCGCCATTCTTCCACGGTGGTTTCGATGCGCAGCGTTTCGCCGTAGGTGGCGGGCACCATGAAGCGGGTGTTGATCTCCAGCAGCGGTGTGCCGACGATGCCACGCGTCTTGATCAGCTCGCGCCAGGGTGGCACGCCGTTGGCCATGAAAAAATGCAGCGAGGCGGCGTCCATCCACTTGGAGAAGTTGGGAAAAAAGACGATGCCGGCGGGGTCGCAATCGCCGAACTGGACCTGGACGTCGTAGAAGGTGGACTTGCTCATGTGATGACGGTGTGAGGCTGTGATTGTGCACAACGCGCGAGCACCATGTGCTGGCGCATGGCCAATTCGGGCAAGACGCGCTGGCGCAGGGCCAGGGCCGGGCGGCTCCAGCGCTGGTCTTGCAGCGAGGCGGCGTTTTCGATCTGGCGCCAGGCCCAGTCCAGCAGCACCAGGGCGGTGGCGCGCAGGTAGTCGCCCGCCACCTCATGGGCCAGGGTTTCGTCGGTGGGCGCGGCCAACACCACGGCGGCGGTCATGTCACGCAGCGCTGCGATGCGTGGCTGGCTTTCGGGATGACCGTCGTCAAGTTCGTCGAGCAGGGCGTTCAGGGCCGCGCCTCCGTCGGGCAGCACCTTGCGGATCAGCAGGTCGATGGCCTGGATCTCGTTGGTGCCTTCGTAAATCATGCTCACCCGCGCGTCGCGCACGATTTGTTCGATGCCCCATTCCCGCACGTAGCCGTGGCCGCCAAACACCTGCAGGCATTCGCTGCCGCCGCTGAAGGCTTGTTCGGTGAAGGCGCTCTTGAGCACCGGGGTGGTCAGCGCGCACCAGCGCAACGCGGCGGCACGGCGTTGGGCGTCGGGGTGGTGTTTGGCCACGTCCAGCTCCAGCGCGGTGCGGTAGGCCAACACGCGGCCGGCGTCCAACCAGGCGCGCTGGGTGTCCAGCTTCTGGCGCATGGCGGGGTGGCGGTGGATGAGGTCGGCCGCTTCACCGTCCACACGCGGGCCGGGCGCGCGCATCTGGCGGCGCTCGGCAGCATAGGCGTTGGCCTTTTGCCAGGCGGCGTCCAGCAGCCCCACGCCTTGCAAGGCCACGTGCAGGCGCGCGGCGTTCATCATGACGAACATGGCGTTGAGCCCACGGCCCGGTTCGCCGACGATTTGTGCATGGGCTTCGTCGAAGCGCATCACGCAGGTGGGGCTGCCGTGCAGGCCCATTTTTTCCTCGATGCGTTCGCACACCACGGCACTGCGGCTGCCATCGGCGTAGAACTTGGGCACCAGGAAAAGTGACAGGCCCTTGGGGCCTGCCGGCGCGTCGGGCAGGCGGGCCAGCACCAGGTGCACGATGTTTTCGCTCAGGTCGTGTTCGCCGCCCGAGATGAAGATCTTGGTGCCGCTCAGCAGGTAACCGCCGTCAGGCTGCGGCACGGCCTTGGTGCGCACCAGCCCCAGGTCGCTGCCCGCGTGGGTTTCGGTCAGACACATGGTGGCCAACCATTCGCCGGTGGCCAGCTTCTCCAGGTACTGCGCCTTGAGGGCGTCGCTTGCGTGGTGTTTCACACACTCGTAGGCCCCATGCAGCAGGCCGGGCGCCATGGTCCAACCGTGGTTGGCCGCGCTCAGCCACTCGTACAGCACGGCTTCCAGCACGCTGGGCAGGCCCTGGCCACCGTCTTCGGGGGCCGTGGCGAGCGCGGGCCAGCCGGCTTGCCAGAAGGCGCGATAGGCGTCGGCAAAACCGGGTGGCGCGGTGACCGTGCCAGCCTCGAAGCGGCAGCCGATTTCATCGCCATCCCGGTTCAGCGGCGCCACCACCTCGCCCACAAATTTGCCAGCCTCTTCGAGCACCTGCTGCATCAGGGCGGGGTCGGCCACGTCGGCCAGGGCGGGGAGCTCGGCCAGTTGCTGCGGCAAGCGCAGCACATCGAACAGCAGAAAGGTGGTCTCTGCCGGGTTGGGGCGGTAGGCGTTCATTGTTTGGCGGCCCCGAGGTAGGTGTCGATCACGCGCGGGTCGCGCGCCAGCTCGGCTGCGGGGCCGTGCAGGCTCAGTTCGCCCATTTCCAGCACGTAGCCGTGGTCGGCCACGGCCAGCGCGGCGCGCGCGTTCTGCTCCACCAGCACGATGGTCACGCCGGTCTGGCGCAGGGTTTCGATGATGGAAAAGATCTCTTTCACGATCAGCGGCGCCAGGCCCAGGCTGGGTTCGTCCAGCATCAACACCTGCGGGCCCGACATGAGCGAGCGGCCCACCGCCAGCATCTGGCGCTCGCCGCCCGAGAGCGTGCCGGCCAGCTGGGTGCGACGTTCTTTCAGGCGCGGAAACAGGGCGTAGACGTCGTCCAGGCGCGAGCGCCACTGGGCGTTGCCCAGGCGCATCTGGCGGTAGCCGCCCAGCACCAGGTTGTCTTCCACCGGCATGGTGCCGAACAGCTCGCGTTTTTCGGGTACCAGAGCAATGCCACGCATCACGCGTTCTTCCAGGGTGAGGGTGCCGATGTCCTCGCCCTCGTACTCGACCAGGCCTTTGGACGGCAGCAAGCCCATCATGCTGTTGAGCAGGGTGGATTTGCCGGCGCCGTTGGGGCCGATCACGGTGATGACGCTGCCTTTGTCGGCGTGCAGGTCGATGCCATGCAGCACCTCGGCGCGGCCGTAGCCGGCGCGAAGCTGGTGGATGCGAAGAAGGGGGGTGCTCATGTCAATGTTCCGTGCCGAGGTAGGCCGCGCGGACCTTGGGATCTTGCTGAACCTGGGCGGGTGTGCCCTGGGTCAGCAGGGTGCCGAACTCCATCACCACCAGGTGGTCGCAGACCTGCATCACCAGGTCCATGTCGTGCTCCACCAGCAGGATGCTCACGCCTTCGCGCTGCAACTGGCGCAGCACATCGGCCAGGGCCTGCTTCTCTTTGTGGCGCAGGCCGGCGGCGGGTTCGTCCAGCAGCAGCAGGGCAGGGTCGGCGCACAGGGCGCGGGCGATTTCCATCAGGCGCTGAGGGCCCATGGCCAGGTTGCCGGCCTGTTCGTGCAGGTAGGCGCCCATGCCAATGCGCTCCAGTTGGCGTTGCGCTTCGCGGAACAGCCGTTGTTCTTCGGCGCGGTTGGTGCGCAACATGGCGGGGAGCACGCCCTTGTTGCCCCGGGTGTGGGCGCCCAGCGCCACGTTTTCCAGCACCGTCATGTCGGCAATCATCTTCACGTGCTGGAAGGTGCGGGCCATGCCCAGTCGCGAGATTTCGCGCGAGGGCTTGCCACCGACCGCCTGGCCCCGGAACACCACTTGCCCGCTGGTCATGCCCAGCACGCCGGTGATGAGGTTGAAGGTGGTGGACTTGCCCGCACCGTTGGGGCCGATCAAACCCACGATTTGCCCGGCCTGAATCTGGAAGCTGATGTCGTTCACCGCGGTGAGGCCACCGAACTGCTTGCGTATGGCTTGCACGTCCAGCACCACCTCGCCTGAGGCGGGTTTGCTGCGCTCGGGTAGGGCGGCGGCGTTGGCCCAATCCACCTTGCGCTGTTTGCGCGGCAGCTTGCGTTCCACCAGCGACCACAGGCCATCCGGCAGGTACTTGAGCACCAGCACCATGGCGATGCCGAACACGATGACCTCGTAGCTGCCGCTGGTGCCAATGAGCTTGGGCAGCAGCACCTGCAACTGGTCGTCCAGCAGCTTGATGAGCCCGGCACCGGCGATGGCGCCCCACACGTGGCCCACACCGCCCAGCACCGCCATGAACAGGTACTCGATGCCCATCTTGAGGCCGAAGGCCGAGGGGTTGACCGTGCGCTGGAAGTGCGCCAGCAGCCAGCCGGCCACCGAGGCGAACAAAGCGGCCAGCACGAAGATGGTGACCTTGTAGCGGAAGGTGCTGATGCCCATGGCTTCGGCCATTTGCGAGCCGCCCTTCATGGCGCGGATGGCGCGGCCGGCACGCGAGTCCAACAGGTGCAGCAGGGCAAAGGCCAGCAACAGCAGGATGGCCCAGGTCAGCACAAAAAAGGCGCGGCCTTGGCCGATGTCGAAGCCACCGATGGACAGGCTCTTGATGCCCAGCAGGCCGTCGTACTTGCCCAGCGCGTCCAGGTTGCCCATGGTGTAGTACAGCGACAGGCCCCAGGCGATGGTGGCCAGTGGCAGGTAGTGGCCCGACATGCGCAGCGTGATGACACCCACCACCAGCGCGCTGATGGCAGTGAACGCCAGCCCGATGAACAGCGTGACCCACGGCGAATAGCCCAGGTTGAGGGTGAACCAGGCGGTGGTGTAGGCGCCAATGCCCACAAATGCCGCCTGCCCGAAGGAGGTCAGGCCACCAATGCCGGTGAGCAGCACCAGGCCCAGCGAGGTGAGGCTGTACAGGCCGATGTAGTTGAGCTGCGTGATCCAGAAATCAGGCAGCGGCAGCACCGCGATCAGCGGCACGGCGGCGATGAGGGCAGCCAAGCCCATTTTCCTTATATCCATGGCGACTGTTCCGACGTGTGTTGCGCGTCAAGTGCGCTCAGGCGGGGGACACCGCCGGGCCGGCTTTGCCGGACGGCTGGTGTCGCCCCCTTGAGGGGGGATGCGGCCACGCGAAGCGGGCAAGCGACGGGGGTGGGCTTTTTCACTTCAGTGGTCCTCGTCGGAGTGGCCGCTGGTGATGGAGCGGATCAAGAGCACCGGCAGGATCAGCGTGAACACGATCACTTCCTTGAAAGCGCTGGCCCAGAAGGAGCCAAAAGATTCGACGACACCCACGAACATGGCCCCGATGAGGGCGCCCGGGTAACTGGACAGGCCTGCCACCACGGCGGCCACAAAGCCCTTCAGGCCGATGAGGAATCCCGAGTCGTAGAACACGGTGGTGGTGGGGCCGATCAGCAAGCCCGAGAGCGCGCCCAGCAGGGCCGCCATGGTGAAGGTGAGCTGGCCCGAGCTGTGGGTGGAAATGCCCATGAGGCGCGCGCCGGTGCGGTTGACGGCGGTGGCGCGCAAGGCCTTGCCCTTGAGCGAACGCTCGAAGTAGAGGTAGAACAACACGATCAGCGCCACCGTGCTCAGACCGATGATGATGGTTTGACCGCTGACGGTCAGTGGGCCGATCTGGCCCCGGTAGTCCCAGAAGCTGGGGTTGCGGAAACCCTCGGCGCCAAAGAACAACAGACCCAGGCCGGTCATGGCGAAGTGCACGCCCACCGAAACGATGAGCAGCACCAGCGGCGTGGCATCTTCCAGCGACTGGTAGGCCACGCGGTAGACCAGGGGGCCGAAGGCGGTCACCACGGCCACCGACAACAGCGCTTGTGCCACCAACGGCCACTGCTGAGGTGCCGCCCAGATGGTGAACAGCGACACGATCACCGGCGCCAACAGGGTTTTGAGTGCGGCCTGTGTGGCGCGGCCCGCGTGGCCGTGGTGGCGGAAACGGGCCACCCCTTCCATCACGGCGGCGATGCCGGCCAGGATGAGCAGCAGCCACACCGTGCCGGGTGTTTTGCCGGTCTGCAGCATGGCGAGGGTGAGGGCCCCGTAGGCGACAAACTCGCCCTGCGGGATGAAGATGATGCGGGTGACGGTGAACACAAGCACCGTGGCGAGGCCCAGCAGCGCGTAGATGGCGCCGTTGGTCACACCGTCCAGCAGCAGAATGCTGGCGATCGAGAAATCCATGGCCGGGTCCGGGTTGGGGAGGGAGAGGGTGGGGCGGCGCCACGCGGGCACACACCCCGGGGACGACGCTTATTCGACCTTGAACTTGCCGTCCACGACCTTGAGCATCACACCGGTTTCGTTGGTGTAGCCCCAGTGGTCGGCGGCGGTCCAGTTCATCACGCCGTGGGCGAAGATGGTGCGGCCCATGGTCTCCATGCCATCACGCAGCGCTGCACGGAACTCGGGCGTGCCGGGCTTGGCTTTCTTGAGTGCGGCAGGCACAATTTTTTCCAGCACCACCTGTGCGTCGTAGGCATGGCCGGCGAACTGGTTGCGCGAGTTGGCGCCGTAGGCTTTTTCGTACTTCTGCACGAAGTCGATGGCCTGTTTTTTGGACGGGTGGGTGTCGGGCAGTTGTTCGGCAATCACGGCCGGGCCGGACACCACAAACGAGCCCTCCACCGCCTTGCCGCCCACGCGCATCAGGTCTTGGGTCGCCGCAGCGTGGGTCTGGTAGATCTTGCCTTTGTAGCCACGGTCCACCACGGCCATGTGCGGCATGGCGGCACCCGAGCCCGAGGCCACGATCAGCATGGCGTCGGGGTTGGCCGAGGTCAGCTTGAGGGCTTGTGGGGTCACGCTGGTGTCGGTGCGGGCAAAACGCTCGGTCGCCACGATCTTGATACCGGCCTTGTCCAGCAGCGGGGTGATTTCCTTCAGCCACTGTTCGCCGTAGGCGTCGGTGTAGCCCAGGAAGCCCAGGGTTTTCACGCCCTGTTTTTTCATGTGTTCCACCACCGCGCTGCCCATCACGGTGTTGGACTGCGGCAGGCGGAACAGCCATTTGTCCTTGCCCGCAGGCACCCCCACGGGCGAACCGGCCAGTTGCACCGTGCCGGCTTCGCTGGCGATGTCGGTCATGGCGGCGGCCACAGCGGTGATGCACGAGCCGATGATGAGGTCCACCTTGTCTTCGGTCACGAAGCGGCGGGCGTTGGCCGCGCCCTTGCCGGGGTCGGTGGCGTCGTCCAGGATGATGAGGTTCACCTTCTCACCGCCAATGGTTTGCGGGAACAGCTTGAAGTAGTTCTGCATCGGGATGCCCAGGCCCGAACCCGGGCCGGTGAGCGATAGGCTCACGCCGACGTTGATGTCGGCTTGTGCAGCACCGGTGGCCAGCACGGCCACGGCGGTGGCGATCAGGGTCTTGATGTTTTTCATGGTGTGTCTCCTAGGGGTGGTTGGGGAACGGGGGAACAAAAAGGTCAGCAGGTCAACAAGCGGCAGCGCATGAACAGGTTCATCCGCGGGACACCGTCGGGCCGGCTCTGCCGGACGGCTGGTGTCGCCCCTTGAGGAGGATGCGGCCACGCGCAGCGGGCAAGCGACGGGGTGGGCTTCATCTCGGCGCCATGCGCAGGGCGCCATCCAAGCGAATGACTTCGCCGTTGAGGTGGGTGTTGGTGACGATGTGGCAGGCCAGTTCGGCGAACTCCGATGGCTTGCCCAGGCGCGGCGGGAAGGGGATGCTGGCGGCCAGCGAGGCCTGCACCGGCTCGGGCAGGCTTTTCATCAGCGGCGTGGCAAACAGGCCCGGGGCGATGGTGCACACGCGGATACCGTGTTGCGCCAGGTCGCGCGCCATCGGCAGTGTCATGCCCACCAGCCCACCCTTGGAGGCGCTGTAGGCTTGCTGGCCCACTTGGCCATCGAATGCCGCCACCGAGGCGGTGAACAACATCACGCCACGTTCGCCGTCTTCCAGTGGATCGAGCTTGGCGCAGGCCGCTGCAAACAGGCGGCTGGCGTTGTAGGTGCCCACCAGGTTGACGGTGATGACCTTGCTGAAATCGTCCAGCGGGGCGGCGCTGCCGTCTTTTTGCACCACACGTTTGGCGGTGCCGATGCCGGCGATGTTCATCAGAATGCGCGCCGGGCCCAGGGTCGAAGTGACCTTGTCGAACGCCGCTTGCAGGCTGTCGGTGCTGGTGATGTCGCAGGGGCAGGCCACGCCGCCGATGTCAGCGGCCACACGCTCGGCGTTGGCCAGGTTCACGTCGAGCACCGCCACCTTGGCGCCCAGGCGGGCCAGCTCGCGTGCGGTGGCTTCACCGAGGCCGGAACCGCCGCCAGTGACGAGGGCCACTTGTCCTTGAATCTGCATGGTCGAGTCCTTTGTGTTTTGTCGCTGTGAAAGATCAGGCCGCGTCGGGGTTTTCGACCAGCAGCGCAATGCCTTGCCCACCGCCCACGCAGGCGCTGGAGATGCCGTAGCGCAGCCCGCTGCATTGCAGCTCGCGCGCCAGGGTGATGGTCAGGCGCACGCCGGTGGCGGCCAGCGGGTGACCCAGTGCGATGGCGCCGCCGTTGACGTTGAGCTTGGCCAGGTCCAGGCCCAACTCGCGGCCCACGGCCAGGGTTTGGGCGCCTTGGGCTTCGTTGATTTCAAATCGGCCAATCTGGTCCAGCGTGAGGCCGGTGCGGGCCAGCAGCAGGCGGATGGCCGGTGCCGGGCCGATGCCCATGATTTCGGGCGGCACGCCCACCGCAGCGGCGGCGACGATGCGCGCCAGCGGCTTTTTGCCATGGGCTTTGGCGTAGGCGCCCGATGCGACCACGGCCGCCGCCGCCGCGTCCACCAGCGCCGAGCTGTTGCCACCGGTCTGCACACCACCTTCGTACACCGGCTTGAGCTTGGCCAACACCTCCACCGGGGAGATGCGGGCGTGGGTGTCGGTGGCCACCTCGGTGAGCTTGCCTTGCAGCTTGATCCCGCGAGGCTTGTAGCCGTCGAGTTCGAACTTTTCGGTGACGACCGGCACGATCTCGCCGGCGAGGAAGCCACTTTCCTGTGCTGCCACCGCTTTGGAGAAGGAACTGGAGGCAAAAGCGTCCACGTCTTCGCGGCTGATGGCGTACTGCTTGGCCAGGTTCTCGGCCGTCTGGATCATGTTGATGCCGGCAGCCGGGTCTTTCAGCGCCTCCCACATGTAGTCCTTGAAGCCGACGGGCGCGCCGAGTTTGAAACCGGTGCGGTGGTCGAAGGCGGCGATGGGGTTGCGCGTCATGCTCTCGGTGCCCACCACCAGCGCGGCCTCGCAGGCGCCGCCCTGGATGTGTTCACCGGCCTGGCGAAACAGCTCGAAGCCGGTGCCACAAATGCGCTGGGCCATGATGGCCGGCACTTCCACCGGCACACCGGCGTAGAGCCCGATGTGGCGGGGCAGGAAAAACTGGTCGAAGTCGCCGGGCGCCATGTTGCCCGTGACCACCGAGCCGATGTCGCTGCCGGGCACACCGGCCCGGGCCAGCGCGGCACGGGCCGCCTTGATGCCCAGATCCGTGGGCGAGATGTGGCCCAGTGCGCCGCAGTAATCGACCATGGGCGTGCGCACACCGTCCAGCATCCAGACGTCGTCGAAGGAGGAGAAAAAACCGGGGTTTGCCATGGTGCTTGTCACTGCGGAAGGAGGATGTGGTGCAGGCGGCCGCCGTGCAGGGCGTCCACCGTGTCGGCACGGTGGGCCAGCACGGCGCGCTGGTTGATGGAGCCTTTGTCGGTGACCTCGCCCCGGTCGATGGTGGGTGGTTCGGCCAGCAGGCACAGGCGGGCGATGCGGTTGGCGCTGCCGGTCGCGTTTGCTGCCAGTGTGTTCACCACCGACTGGAAGTGGGCCAGCACCGGGGCACTGGCCAGCACATCGGCCATCGCGGCGTCGGCCGGCAAGCCAGCCAGTTGGCGCACGGCCTGGGTGGGGAAGACCATGGCACCCACCTCTTTGAGGTTGAGGCCGGTCAGCACCACATCCTGGATGTAGGGCGCGCCGGCCGCGATGACCTTGGCACGCAGCGGCCCCACGCTCACGAAGGTGCCCGTGGCGAGCTTGAAGTCTTCGGCAATGCGGCCGTCGAACTTCAGGCCCAGGTGCACGTCGGTTTCGTCGATCCACTTCACCGCGTCGCCGGTGCAGAAAAAGCCTTCCTCGTCAAAGGCCTCGGCGGTTTCTTTGGGTGCGCGCCAGTAGCCGGGGGTGATGTTGGGGCCCTTGTAGCGCACCTCGGTTTTGCCGTCGGTGTCCACCAGCTTGAGTTCCAGGCCGGGTGTGGGCACACCCAGATCGCCTGCGGTGACGAAGGGGTTGGTCACGAAGATGCCAAACGGGCCGGATTCGGTCATGCCCAGCCCGGTGCCCATGACGATGCGTTCGCCGATTTCCCGCTCTTCGCTTTCGTACAGGCTGTCCCAGATCGGCTGGGCCAGGGCGGCGCCAGCGTAGAAGAACATCTTGACGCGCGAGAGCAGGTTCTTGCGCAAGGCGTCGTCGGTTTTCATGGCGTTGGCGATGGCCTCGAACCCGGTGGGCACGTTGAAGTACACCGTGGGGGCGATCTCGCGCAGGTTGCGCAGCGTCTCGTGCATCAACGCGGGCGTGGGTTTGCCGTCGTCGATGTACATCGTGCCGCCGTGGAAGATCACCATGCCAACGTTGTGGTTGCCACCGAAGGTGTGGTTCCAGGGCAGCCAGTCGCACAGCACCAGGGGCTGCTCGGCCAGCACCGGCATGGACTGCGCCATTTGCTGCTGGTTGGCGCACCACAGGCGCTGTGTGTTGATGACAGCCTTGGGCAGCTTGGTGGAGCCGCTGGTGAAGAGGAACTTCACGATGGTGTCAGGCCCCGTGGCGGCCATCGCGGCGTCCACGGCGCTGGTGGCGTCGGTCAGGGTGATCTGTTCAAAAGACGTGACCTGGCGATCCGCCACACCGCCGTGGGACAGCACCACCTCCACATCGGCCGGCACCGCCGCGGCAATGGCTTTGGCGTAGCGTGCGCCGTCGGTGGCAAACACCAGGCCCGGCGTCACGGTGCGCAGCACGTGTTTGAGTTTGTCGTAGTCCTGGCTGATGAGCGAGTAGGCCGGCGAGGTGGGCACATAAGGGACCCCCGCCACCATGCAGCCCAGGCCCATCAAGGCGTGGTCCAGGCTGTTTTCGCTCAGGATGACCACCGGGCGCTCGGCGCTCAGGCCGCGGTTGATCAGCGACTGGGCGATGCGCCGCGCGGTGTCCCAGGCTTCGCGGTAGCTGACGTGTCGCCAGTCGCCGAGGGTGGTTTTACCTTGCGCATCGGTGGTGGGCTGGCGTTGCGCCATGAAGCTGCGCTCGGGCGCGGTCTCGGCCCAATGGCGCAACCGGTCGGTCAGGCGCTCGGGGTAGGGCAGCAGGTCTTGCTCGGCGCGCAGGTAGTGGGTGCCGGGCGCGCCGTCGCGCAGGTGCACGCGGGTCACGCCAAAGCGCATGGGGCGGAACCGCGGGGAAGTGTGGGGGGTGCTCATCTTGTCTCCGTTGTTCTTTTTTCTTCTTCTTCGAGGCGTCAGGCTTTTTTCACCTTGGCCGCCTTGCCTTCAAGAAAGGCGCGCACCCTCTCTTTGGCTTCTGGGGCGGCCTGGGCAATCGCGGCCATCATGGCTTCGGTCATGAAACCGTGGTCGGCCGGCTGCTCGGCAATCCGGGGCAGGGCATGCATCAACGCGTAGTTGGTCAGCGGCGCGTTGGTGGCGATCTGGGTGGCGAGGGCCAACGCCTTGTCCAGCGCGGTGCCGGCAGGCACCAGGTACTGCGCCAGGCCCACGCGCTCGCCGTCTGCGGCGTTGTAGACGCGGCCCGTCAGCATCATGTCGGTCATGCGGGCCACGCCGATCAGCTTCGGAATGCGCACCGAACCACCACCGCCCACGAAGATGCCGCGGGTGCCTTCGGGCAAGGCGAAGAACGTGGTTTCGTCGGCCACACGGATGTGGCAGGCGCTGGCCAGCTCCAGACCGCCGCCCACCACGGCGCCGTGCAAGGCGGCCACCACCGGCACCGGGCCGTTCTGCACACACTCCAGTGCCGCGTGCCACATGCGCGAGTGATGCAGGCCTTGGCCGGCGTCGCGCTCCTGCAGTTCCGACAAATCCAGGCCGGCGCAGAAGTGGTCGCCCTCGCCGTCAATGACGGCCGCGCGCACGCTGCTGGGCAGGTTCTGGAAGGTGTCGCGCAAGGCCAGGATCAGCGCATCGTTCAGCGCGTTGCGCTTGGCGGCGCGGGTCAGTTTGATGACGGCGATCTGTTGCTGATCGCCGTGCAGGGTGAGGGTCAGGTCGGTGCTTGCCATGGTGTCTGAATGTCGGTATGGTGGGCGATTATGGTTATAAAAAATAACTAATTCAATGGGTCAGGCATGCCCAATTGACTGGTGTTTACCCTGATGTGGTGTGCGCCATCCCACCCGCTGCAAGCCGCCGCGGCATGTTGAACAATGGCTTCTTTTTTTCGCCTCCTCATGAGCCCTCAGACCGCTTCCTCGTCGCCCGCGCTGCACATCGCGCAGGGTGTGGCCACCCTCACGCTGAACCGCCCCCAGCACCGCAACCGGCTGGAAGACGGCGACCTGTTGCTGCTGCTGGAACACATCGCGGCGGTCAACGCCGATGTGTCGGTGCGTGCGCTGGTGCTGACCGCCCAACCCAACCAGCCGCGACCGGTGTTCAGCGCCGGCTACCACCTCGGGGCGTTTCGCGATGACGGCGAAACCGGCCCCATGCCCTTTGAAACCGTGCCCGACGCCCTGGCCACGGCGCGCCCGCTGACCCTGTGCGCCTTGCCTGGCAGCGTCTACGGCGGCGCCACCGACCTGGCCCTGGCCTGCGACTTTCGGTTTGGTGTGGAGGGCATGGAGCTACGCATGCCGGCCGGCGCCTTGGGCCTGCACTACTACCCCAGTGGCATGCAGCGCTACGTGGCCCGGCTGGGCTTGGGTGTGGCGCGCAAGTTGTTTTTGCTGGCCGAGACCGTGCCCGACCGCGATCTGCTGCAGCTGGGTTTTCTGGACAAGCTGCTGCCCGCGAGCGAGTTGCAGGCCGCTGTGCAGGCCTGGTGTGCCCAGGTGTTGGCCATGGGGCCGCTGGCGGTGCAAGGCATGAAGCAGTCGCTCAATGAAATGGCCCTGGGCTGGGGCCAGCCCACACTGTGGCGCGAACGCGAAGCCGCCACCAAGGCCAGCGCCGATTTCGCCGAAGGGCGGCAGGCCTTTGCCGAGCGCCGAGCGCCGAAATTCGTGGGCCTTTGAAAACCCTTTTCTTGTTCTGGACACAAAACATGACCTTCCCCAAAAACGCCTGGTATGTGGCCGCCACAGCCGATGAAGTGGCCGACAAACCCCTGGGCCGCATGGTCTGTGGCGAACGCATCGTTTTCTACCGCAGCGATGCCGCCCAGGTGGCCGCGCTGCAGGACTTCTGTCCCCACCGGGGCGCCCCGCTGTCGCTGGGCCGGGTGTGCGCGGGCAAGCTGGTGTGTGGCTACCACGGGCTTGAAATGGGTTGCGACGGCAAGACCGTGGCCATGCCTGGTCAGCGTGTGGGTGGGTTCCCGCCCATACGGGCCTACCGGGCGGTGGAACGTTATGGTTTTGTGTGGGTGTGGCCGGGCGACGCCTCGTTGGCCAACGCAGACGATATCCCCGTGCAGCCCTGGCACAAGCACCCCGACTGGGCCTACGGCGGTGGCTTGTTCCACATCCGCTGCGACTACCGCCTGATGGTGGACAACCTGATGGACCTCACGCACGAAACCTATGTGCACGCCGGCACCATCGGCCAAAAGGAAATCGACGAGACCCCGTGCAAGACAACGGTGAACGGCGACGAGGTGGTGACCAGCCGCTTCATGCACGGCATCGAGGCACCGCCGTTCTGGAAGATGGCCTTGCGTGGCCACGGCCTGGCCGACGATGTGCCTGTAGATCGCTGGCAGATCTGCCGCTTCACCCCGCCCAGCCACGTGATGATCGAAGTGGGCGTGGCCCACGCCGGCCACGGCGGTGTGGAGGCGCCCCCCGAACACAAGGTCTACAGCATCGTGGTGGACTTCATCACCCCCGAAACCGAGACCACCATCCACTACTTCTGGGGCATGGCGCGCAAGTTCCAGCCGCAGGATGGTGCACTGACCGACGCCATCCGAGCCGGCCAGCACAAGATTTTTTCGGAAGATCTGGAGATGCTCGAACGCCAGCAACTCAACCTGCTGACCTGGCCGGAGCGGCCTTTGCTCAAACTCAACATCGATGCCGGTGGGGTGCAGGCGCGCAAGGTGATCGATCGCTGGCTGGCGCAGGAGCAGAGCGCCCGCTCACCCACGTGATGGCGTGGCTGGGTCATATCAAAGCGGTATATCTACATGAGTGAAATTGCGCTTGCGTTTGAACGGTGGACATTGCAAAGTCAGCGCCTAGGCCCCTTGGTGGGCCCGCAACATCCACCGACAGGAGACAACACATGAGATTCGTGAACCGACGCGCTGCCTTGGCCGCCGTGGCTGCGCTGGCCGCCACGGCCACCTCCACCGCGATGGCACAACAAACCGTGACCCTGCGCCTGCACCAGTTTTTGCCGCCGCAGGCCGTCATTCCGGCCAAAGCCATCGTCCCCTGGGCGCAAAAGGTGGAGGCCGATTCGGGTGGACGCATCAAGATCCAGCTGTTTCATGCCATGCAACTGGGTGGTGCGCCGCCGCAGCTGTTTGACCAGGCCAAGGACGGCGTGGCCGACATCACCTGGACCGTGCTGGGCTACACGCCAGGGCGCTTCAACAAGTCCGAGGTGTTCGAGTTGCCCTTCATGAGTGGTGTGGCTGAACATTCATCGCGCGCGTTCTGGGAATACGTGCAAGCCAACGCTGCCGACGAATTCAAGGACGTCAAGCTGCTCGCGGTGCACACGCACGGCCCCGGGCTGTTCCACACCAAGGCACCTGTCACCGGCCTGGAAAGCTTGCGCGGGATGAAGATTCGCGGTGGCTCGCGCGTCATCAACAACATGCTGGTCAAGCTTGGTGCCACGCCGGTGGGCATGCCCGTGCCCGCCGTGACGGATGCCTTGTCCAAGGGCACCATCGACGGCACGACCATTCCTTGGGAGGTCACGCCGTCGCTCAAGGTCACCGAACTGGTGAAGAACCACACCACATTTGCCGGCAAGGAGGGCCTGTACACCCAGACCTTCGCGTTCTCGATGAACAAGGCCGCCTACGACAAGTTGCCAGCCGACCTCAAGGCCGTGATCGACAAGAACTCGGGCATCGAAACGGCGGCCATGTTTGGCCGCGCCATGGACGAAGGTGATCGCACCGGTCGCGAGATCGCGGTCAAGGCCAAGAACAACATCATCGAGCTGGATGTGGCCGAAACGCAGCGCTGGCGTCGCACCGCCGGGTCGGTGGAAACCGACTGGGTCAATGAAATGAAGGGCAAGAACATCGACGGCGCCAGGCTGGTGTCGGAGGCTCGGGCGCTGATCGCCAAGCATTCGCGATAATGCGCGCGTTCTGACGGTACCGGTGTGGGCCGGCCGTCGCCCCGCCGATGTTTCCCCTAGCCTGGGGGAACGTCGGCTTGTTTTTTGGACGGATATGTTTTGAAGACACTGTCGTTTCTTGCACAGGCCTGCGCGGTCATCGCGGGCCTGCTTCTCACCCTGGTCACGCTGGTGACCTGCGTGAGCCTGATTGGGCGCAACACCACCGGCTCTACCCTGCTGGGCGATTACGAGTTGACGGCGGTGGCGGCCGGCGCGGCCATCACCTTGTTTTTGCCGCTGTGCCAGTACCAGCAAGGCAACATCATTGTGGATTTTTTCACCAGCCGCATGCCGGCGCGCATCAACGCGCGCTTCGACCGGTTTGGTGCCCTGCTGTTGTCGCTCATGTTGTTTTTGCTGGCCTGGCGCACCGGGGTGGGTTGCATCAACGCTTTTCAATCGCAAACCACCACCATGATGCTGGGCTTTCCCGAGTGGATCGTGTACGCCGCCATGGTGCCACCGCTGGTGCTGACCGGCGTGATTGGCCTGGCCCAGTGCCTGTTTGGTTTTGATGCGAAGGATGGCGCATGAGCTCGTTGACCATCGCTTTGCTGATTTTTGGCGTCATGCTTGTGCTGATGGTGGTGCGGGTGCCCATCGCCGTGGCCATGTTCGCCGCCGGTGTCTGGGGTTACCTGTATCAGGTGGGGCTGCCGCCGTTCCTCAACAACCTCAATGGCCTGGCCTACGCCCGTTTTGCCAGCTACGACCTCTCGGTCATCCCGCTGTTCATCCTGATGGGCAACTTTGCCACGCAGGGTGGGATTTCCAAGGCCTTGTTCCAGTTTGCCAGCGTGCTCACCGCGCGTTTCAAGGGTGGGCTCGCCATGGCGGCGGTCATGGCCAGTGCCGGTTTTGGCGCCATCTGTGGCTCCTCCATCGCCACGGCGGCCACCATCACCTCGGTGGCACTCCCGGAGATGAAGCGCCACGGCTACTCTGGCCGGCTTTCCACGGGCACGCTGGCAGCAGGGGGCACCCTGGGCATCCTGATTCCCCCGTCGGTCCCGCTGGTGATCTACGCCATCTTGACCGAGCAGAACATCGCCAAGCTGTTTGCGGCGGCCACCGTGCCTGGCATCCTGGCCATGCTGGGTTACATGACCGCGATCGCCATCTACGTGCGCCTGGTGCCCGGCCATGCGCCCGACCAAGACAAGGACTTGCCCGCCATGTCGCTGGAGGCCCTAATGGGGGTGCTGCCCATTGCCATCGTGTTCCTGGTGGTGTTTGGCGGCATCTACGGGGGGCTGTTCACTCCCACCGAAGGGGCGGGCGTGGGCGCCGCCAGCACCTTTGTGGCGGCTTTGCTCAAGCGTGAGCTGACGCCGGCCAAGATCAAGGAGTGTTTCCTCTCCACGGCGGCCACCAGCGCCATGATCTTCATGATCTTCATTGGTGCCGACATGATGAACGTGGCGCTTGCGCTGACCCAGGTGCCGGCCCAACTGGCGGCGCTGATCAAGGACCTGGCCGTGCCTCCTTTGGCGGTGGTGGCCGGCATCCTGCTGTTTTATGTGGTGTTGGGGGCCGTGATGGACGAGCTGTCCATGATCCTGTTGACCATACCCATTTTCTTCCCGGTCATCATGGGCCTGGACTTCGGGATGTCGCAGGAGCACACCGCCATCTGGTTTGGCATCATGGTGTTGATGACCGTGGGCTTTGGCTTGCTGGCACCACCCGTGGGACTCAACGTGTACGTGGTCAACGGCATGTCCAAAGGCGTGCCCATTGCCGAGAGCTACAGAGGCGTGCTGCCCTTTCTGGCCAGCGACGTGGTCCGCACCACCTTGTTGCTGCTGTTCCCGCCCATCTCTTTGTGGCTTGTTCAATTTGTCGGGTGACCTCATGACGCAAACCCTTCTTCATCGCCGCCGTGTTGTCGCCGCTGCCCTGGGCGTGTTCGCGCTGCCCCTGGCGGCACAAACGCCCAGCTACCCCAGCAAAGCGGTTCGGGTGGTTGTGCCCTTTGGCGCCGGTGGCGTGGGTGACCTCACCGCCCGCGCCGTGTCGGCCGAACTGGCCAAGCGGCTGGGCCAGCCTTTTGTCATCGAGAACCGCCCGGGTGCGGGTGGGGTGGTGGCCGCCGAGACGGTGGCCAAGGCCGAACCCGATGGCCACACGGTGTTTTTGATGTCCAACGGAACGGCGGTCACGGCCGGCCTGTTCAAGTCGCTGCCTTACGACACGCTCAAAGACTTCACGCCCGTGTCCACCCTGGGCAACTTCGACATCGGCGTGTTGGTGCCGGCCGACTCGCCCCACAAAACACTGGGTGAACTCCTGGCCTGGGCGCGCGCCAACCCGGGCAAGCTCAACATCGGCAGCATCAACATTGGCAGCACGCAGCACCTGGCGGCCGAGTTGTTCAAGAGCACCGCCGCACTGCAGGCGCAGGTGGTGCCCTTCAACGGCACGCCGGCCCTGGTGACCGCGCTGCGCGGCAAACAAGTGGATGTGGCGGTGGAAATCCTCGGCCCGGTGATGCCGCAGATCACGGGCAACGCCGTGCGGGTTCTGGCCGTCACCGGCACACGGCGGTCGCCCTTGTTGCCCGCCGTGCCGACGGCGGAGGAGGGCGGCGTCAAGGGTTTTGTGGCTTCGTCGTGGAATGCCTTTGCCGTGCCCTCCAAGACACCGCGTGAGGTGGTGCAGCGCTTGCACGAAGCGATTGCCGCTGTGCTGGTCATGCCTGAGTTGCAGAAGCGTTTGCGCGACATGAACGTGGAGCCCGACCCGGCCACGCCGCAGGAAACCGCCGCCCTGCTGGCGTCCGACATCCGGCGCTGGAGCGAGGTGATCGACAAGGCCGGCATCCCGCGCCAATGACCCGCGGTCCGCTGGTCTGTGCGCCACAATGGGCGCATGACAACATCCTTTTCTGCTGAACAATTGGCCGCCGCCGAGGCGGTGGACGTGGTGGTGGTGGGCGCTGGCGCCGTGGGCCTGGCGGTGGCGCGGGCCTTGGCCCAGGCAGGGCGCGAGGTGCTGGTGCTGGAGCGCGAAACCGCCATCGGCACCGGCGTGAGTTCACGCAACAGCGAGGTGATCCACGCGGGCCTGTACTACGAACCCAGGTCGCTCAAGGCACGCTTGTGTGTGCGGGGCAAAGAGCTGCTCTACGCCTTTTGTGAAAGCCATGGCGTTGCGCACCGCCGCTGTGGCAAGCTGGTGGTGGCCACCGATGCGGCGCAACTTGACGCGTTGAAAAACATCGAGGCACGCGCACAGGCCAACGGCGTGCCGGTCGAGTGGCTGAGCGGCGCGCAAGCCCGTGCGCTGGAGCCGGCGCTCAGCGCCCAAGCGGCCTTGCTGTCGCCCAGCACCGGCATCGTGGACAGCCACGGCTTGATGCTCGCGTTGCAGGGTGACCTGGAAGCGGCGGGTGGCGCGGTGGCCCTGGCCTCGTGGTTGGTGCGTGGCGAGGTAGGGGGCGACGGCACCGTGCTGGAGGTGGTGGCCGATGGTGCACCCATGTGGCTCAAGGCCCGCACCGTGGTCAACGCTGCGGGGTTGTTCGCCTGCCCGGTGGCACGCGCTATTCGGGGCCTGGACCCACGCCATGTGCCCACCGAACGGTATGCCAAAGGCAGCTACTTTTCGCTCGCCGGTAAAGCGCCTTTCTCGCGCCTGGTGTACCCAGCGCCACAAGACGCCTGGCTGGGCGTGCACCTCACGCTGGACCTGGGTGGGCAGGCCAAGTTTGGCCCAGACCTGGAGTGGTTGCCCGCCGGCCAGGACCCGCTGGCCATCGACTACACGGTGGACGCCCGGCGCGCCGACGGTTTTTACGGCGAAGTGCGCCGCTACTGGCCAGCCCTCGCCGATGGTGCGCTCCAGCCCAGCTACAGCGGCGTTCGGCCCAAGCTGTACGGCCCGGGCCAACCCGCACCCGACTTCCGCATCGACGGCCCCGAGCAACACGGTGTGCCGGGTCTGGTCAACCTGTTTGGCATCGAGTCGCCGGGCCTGACCAGCGCGCTGGCCATTGGCGAGCACGTGGCCAGGCTGCTGCAGGTGGCATGAGCCGCCACTCGTCTGGCCGTGGCGCAGACCCGATCACGACGATGGCTGCGCCGTGAACACCAGCTGTGTGCCGGCACCGGCCTGCACCAGCCAGAAAGTGGGATCGGTGCCCGTGACCGTGGCATTGCCCGACACCAGTACCGGAGCGCTGGTGTAGCGGCTGCGCGGCAACCGCCAGGTGAACTCGTTCAGGCTGACCGGGTGCGCGGCGGTGAATTGGATGCTCCCTGTGGCGGCGTCGCGATTTTCGCTCCAGGTGACGCGGTCCCGGGTGGTCATGAAATCGGCGAGCCTGGGCATGGTGTACCAGGCGAGCCGGCCGGCCTGGCGCTGCGTGCGTGCGTAGCCCAGCATGTCGCTGAGCACGTCGAACCAAGCATCGGCACCCGGCGGGTGGGCGTAGACCATGCGTGAGGTGTTTTGGGCGATGTTGAAGTCCATCAGCTCTCGGTACCACTGGATGACGTTGGCCTTGGGCACCTGGTAGCCCTGAAATTCCTCGTAGGTCGCGTACAGGCCATTGGGTGTGACGGGGACCACCCAGATCGACGGATTGAGCAGGACGCCGTCGCGGTATTGCCGGGTGACACCCAGCCCCGTGTGACCACCGAAGTAGGTGGCGACCACGCCGCGGCGGGCCAGCCAGTCCATGGCCCACGGCGGGTTGTTGCCTTCCGGCGCCGAGTAGCTGCGGCTGGCGCGGTTGATGGTGTTGTCCACCGCCTTGTGGTTGAGCACCAGACACTGCTCGAAGTTGTCCACGCCCGTGGCCTTGTTGCGGCATGCCCCACCGGTGCTGACGAACTGGTTGAACTCGCTGACCTTGGGGCCGTAGAAGTTGTGTATCCAGCCACCATGGCTGCCCACGGCGTGGCCAAAGTTGTTGAAGTTGCGCAACATGGTCTTGCCGGCGGTGTTCGCAGGCAGGTTCCAGCCCAGCCCGTCCCCAGCGGTGAGCAGATCGGGCCCGGCGGTCATGTCGATGGAGAACAGTGTGCCCGCTTCGCGGAAGACGTTTTTCTGAATCAGCCGCTGGGTGGGGGCCTGGGCCACCTTGGCATCGAGGTGCCAGTCGAGTGTGATGCCGGCGACGCCGTTGGGCATCGCGGACAGGTGGGCCAGTCGCAGCAGTTGATGGCTGAAGTAGTGCAAGAAGCCGTGCATGGGCAGGGCGTCAGTGCGGCCCTTGAGGTAGGTCAGCGGCAGGTTGACGAACAGAACCTGGCCCAAGCCCACCGGGTTGATGCCCGCGACCAGACCGAACTGGGGCGAACTCACCAGCGCGGTTTGGCCGGGGTGGGCGCTGCCGCCAAAGTCACCCTGGGTCACGTAGCTCGGGTACATCAACGGTCCCAGCAGGTAGCCGGTGTAGGTGTCGGTGGGGTCGCCGCTGGTTTCGCGTGTGCGCAAGGTGCGCGCCAGCGCGGTGGTGGTGACGCCGGGCACGGGGGGGGCCTTGAAGGCTCGGCCGTAGTTGATCACGACCTCCCGCCGTGGCGGCTTGCCTGTGGTGGGCAGGCTGGAGTCGGCGTGGCGCAGCCCCAGGAACTGCTGCGGGTCAAAGCCCCGGGCGCCGCCTGGGTCGGCTGGCGACACCGGCAGGTACAGCGCGGTGGTGCGCGACACACCAGCCGCTTTCTGCAAGCCCGTGGTTTCGGTGGCAGCGCCCACCCGCAGCGGTGCGTTTGCCATGGGGGGCTCATAGGGCAAGGATTTGCCGGGCGGCACCTGCAGCGCCCGCAAGGTGCTGCGCAGTGCCATCACCGGTCCAAAGCCCGTGGTGCGGTCCCGCAGCGCGTCGTACAGCACGTAGTCCACACCGGCGAGTCCATTCAGACGCGAGCCGCCGGTGGTGGGATAGAAGCCATTGGGCAGCAACGCGCCAAAATCAAAGCTCAACAAGGTGTTGCCCCCGTTGCTGGTGTAGCGCGTGATCGCTTCGATCAGCGTGTCGGTGGCGCGTGTGTGCAAGCTGTCGGGCAGCACCAGGCCGGCGTAGGCGTTGGCGCCAGCACCGAGTTGCATGAACTCGGTGTCGGTGATGGGGGCCAGCCGGACACCCACTTCGGACGCAGCGTCCTGCCAGGACCTGACGCGTGGGTCGCTGACCGACTGCTCGTCGGGCAGCAACAGCAACAGCAGGCCAGGGTCACCTGTTGCCGGCAGCGCCATGGCGACCAGCTCGGTGCCAGTGTCCGTCGCGGCCTCGGGCGCTGTTGCGGCCGGCGTGGGTTTCGCCAACGTTGCCGGTTCATCTGGCACCGGTTGCAGTGCACGCAGGCTGGGCAACCCGTTGTCGTCGGCGGACGCCAGTCCTTCAGCGGCAGTGGTGTCGGTGCCACCCCCACATCCGGCCAGGGCCGTTAACACCAGGGCCGTGAAGACGGCCACCCCATGAACAACACGCATACAAGCTCCCTTGGAAGTTGTGCCCACTGCCGGACCGGAGGCCAGGTTCTTGGACGCTTGCAGTCTTGTCCCGGCAAGGCCTGGGTGTCTGTGTGATGTCGCACACTGATGCGAGGTGTTGATGCGCGGGTTGTGCCGTACCGCTTGGGAACCGATACCATGGCCGCCATGTGACCCGTGGCACATCTCAACCGGAGACAGACAATGAAAGTGGCCTGGTACAACCGCAACGGCGAAGCGCGCGAGGTGCTGCACCTGGATGAATGGCCGGACCCCCAGCCGGCAGCCGGCGAGGTGCGCGTGCGCCTGGTCACCTCGGGCGTCAACCCCTCCGACGTGAAAAGCCGCCGGGGCCGTGCGCCGGCCTGGGACCACATCGTGCCCCACAGCGATGGCGCGGGTGTGATCGATGCCGTGGGCGGTGGTGTGCCCGAAGCCCGTGTGGGCGAGCGGGTGTGGATCTGGAACGGCCAGTGGCAGCGCCCTTTTGGCACGGCAGCCGAGTACATCGTGCTGCCTCAGGCCCAGGCGGTGCCCTTGCCCGACGGCACGGACTTTGAGGCCGGCGCCTGTTTTGGCATCCCTGCGCTGACCGCGCTGCAGGCCTTGCGCATCGCTGGCGACGTGGCGGGGCGCGACGTGCTGGTCACCGGTGCGGGCAACGCGGTCGGCCACTACGTGACCCAACTGGCGGCACGCAAAGGTGCCCGGGTGATTGCCACCGCTGGCCACGAGCTGCGCCAGTCGCACGCCTGGGCGGCCGGCGCCCACGAGGTGCTCGACTACAAACACGGTGGTGTGGCCGAGCAGGTTCGTGCGCTGACCAAGGGCCAGGGCGTGGACGTGATCATCGACATGGACTTGTCGGGCACCGCCGGGCTGCTGGCCCGTGGCGCGCTCAAGGCACACGGTCACCTGGTCTGCTACGGCAGCAACCAGCCGCTGCAGGTGCCGCTCGACTTCCGAAGTCTGTTGTGGGGCTCGCTCAATCTGAGCTTTTTCCTGGTGTACGACCTGCTGCCGCGCGACCGGGAGGCCACCATCGCCGAACTGGAGGCGCTCTTGCGTGCGGGGTGCCTCAAACACGCCATCGGCGCGCGTTTTCCGCTGGCACAGATCGCTGCCGCCCACGAGGCCGTCGAAAACGGCAAGGTGGTGGGCAACGTGGTGCTGACGATCTGAGGGGTGTTCAGCGGCGGGCGGCCTTCAGCGCGGCGGCGGCTTCCTGCACCAGGCCCGGCCCCTTGTAGATGAGGCCGGTGTAGATCTGCACCACGTCCGCCCCGGCCTCGATTTTTTTCACGGCGTCGGCACCGCTCAAAATGCCACCCACGCCGATGATGGGGAAGGCCTTCCCCAACTTGGCGCGCAGCTGGCGGATGACGGCGTTGCTGGCTTCAAACACGGGTGCGCCCGACAGGCCACCGGCCTCGTCGCAATGAGGCAGGCCTTTGACGGCCTCTCGCGAGAGTGTGGTGTTGGTGGCCACCACACCGTCCATGCCGTGGCGTTGCAGGGTGGCGGCAATCACGTCGATCTGCGCTGCGTCCAGATCGGGCGCGATTTTCACGAACACTGGCACGCGGCGTCCATGCTGCTGGGCGAGTTGTTCGCGGCGCGCGGCCACGGCCGAGAGCAGGCCATCGAGCGCCTCGTCGCTTTGCAGGGCGCGCAGGTTTTTGGTGTTGGGGCTGGAGATGTTGACGGTGACGTAGTCGGCGTGCGGGTACACGCCGTCCAGGCACTTGAGGTAGTCGTCGGTGGCGTTCTCGATGGGCGTGGCCGCGTTTTTGCCGATGTTCAGACCCAGCAGGCCACCCTTCTGACGAAAGCGCGCCTGCTGCACGTTGGCGATGAAGCTGTCCAGGCCTTCGTTGTTGAAGCCCAGGCGGTTGATCAGCGCGTTGGCCTGGGGTAGGCGGAACATGCGCGGCTTGGGGTTGCCGGCCTGGCCCAGTGGCGTGACGGTGCCGACCTCAACAAAACCGAAGCCCATGGCGCCCAGGGCGTCGATGACGCGGGCGTTTTTGTCCAGCCCGGCGGCCATGCCCACGCGGTTGGGAAAGTTCAAGCCGGCCAGGGTGATGGGGTCGCTCACGCGGCTGCTGCCGAACAGGCAGGTCAGCGGCGTACGCTGGGTGCGCGCCAGCGATTCCATGGTCAGTTCGTGGGCGGCTTCGGGGTCGAGGCCAAAGAGAAAGGGCCGGGCCAGGCCGTAGGGCAGAAGGGGCATTGGATAATCCGCGAATCAATTGTTGCGATTGTCTCAAATGACCCAAAACGAACTCAAAACCCTGGTCGGCCAGGCCGCGCTGCAGTATGTGGTGCCGGGCGAAATCATCGGTGTGGGCACCGGCTCCACCGTCAACAAGTTCATCGACGCGCTGGCGACTATGAAGGACCAGATCAAGGGCGCGGTGTCCAGCTCGGTGGCCTCCACCGAGCGCCTGCTGGCCCTGGGCATCCCGGTGTTCGACGCCAACGAGGTGGGCGAACTGGCCGTGTATGTGGATGGCGCCGACGAGATCGACGGCCGGGGCCACATGGTCAAGGGCGGTGGGGCGGCGCTCACGCGCGAGAAGATCGTGGCCGCGCAGTCGCGCCAGTTTGTTTGCATCGCCGACGCCTCCAAGAAGGTGGAGGCGCTGGGCGCCTTCCCGCTGCCGGTGGAGGTGATTCCCATGGCCAGCGCGCGCATCACGCGGCAGTTTGCGGCGATGGGCGGCACGGCTACGCTGCGCCTGAAGGACGGCGCGCCGCTGGTGACCGACAACGGTCAGCACATCCTGGACGTGCGTGGCCTGCACATCACCGACCCGTTGGCCTTCGAGAGCGAGGTCAACCAGTGGCCAGGTGTGGTGACGGTGGGCGTGTTTGCCCACCAGAAAGCCCAGGTCTGCCTGCTGGGCACCGAGCAGGGCGTGCTGACGCTGACCTACTGACTCAGAAGCGGATGCCGGCCGGGTTAGAGGGCGGCGCTGCCACCGGCGCCGAAGGGGCGGCGGGCGGTGGCGGGGCATCGGGCTTGGGCGCTTCGGGCGCGGGTGATGCCGTGGGTGCCAGGGCCTGTGGCACCGGTTTGCGGTAGGTGCGCGGCAGTTGCGACTGGGCAGGGTAGCCGGCTGCGTCAAGGTAGCGGTTGAGGTCGCTGGCCAGAAAGCCGCTGATGCGCTGTGTGCCGATGGTGGTCAAAGGCAGCGCGTTGTCGGCACCCAGCGCCGCAAACGCCTGCCCGTCTTCCGCTGTGGTGATGGTTTTTTCGGTGAACGGCACGCCACGTTTCAGCAGCAGCTCGCGCGCGCTGTTGCACGGGTTGCATTTGTCGCTGGTGTAAAGCGTGACCGGGTAACGTTGCACCGCCTGGCGCAGGGCGAAGGGCAGGGCCCCCGCCTCGCTGGGTGTAGCGGCGGGTGTGCTGGCCGAGGCCGGCGCGGCGCGGTCGGTGTAGGTGACCTTGCCATCCGGCCCCACGATGCGCTGTACACCCTGGGCCTGCGCAGTCAACGCGCAGCACAGTATCAGGGCACCGGTGGAGAGAGCGTGAACCGCTTTCATGTGAACTCCTGCATGCTGTACAAGGGATGTCAGGCCGCCATGCCCTGGTGGCGCAGCAGCGCGTCGATCTGTGGTTCGCGCCCCCGGAAAGCTTTGAACGATTCCACCGCCGGACGGCTGCCACCGGCCTCCAGTATGGCCTCCAGGTAGCGCCGACCCATGGCCGGGTCCAGTGGGTTGCCCGCTTCTTCGAAGGCGGCGTAGGCGTCGGCGCTCAGCACCTCGGCCCATTTGTAGCTGTAGTAGCCGGCCGCATAGCCACCGGCAAAAATGTGGCTGAAAGTGTGGGGCATGCGGTGGTAGGCCGGTGGCTGCAGCAGCGATACCTCGTTGCGCACTTGGCGCAGCAGGGCCATCACGTCGTTGCCGGGCATCTGGCCCTGGTGCAGCAACATGTCGAACAGTGAGAATTCGATCTGGCGCAGGGTTTGCAGGCCGCTCTGGAAGTTTTTGGCCGCCAGCATCTTCTCAAACAGCGCACGGGGCAGGGGCTCACCGGTGTCCACATGGGCGGTCATGTGTTTGAGCACCTCCCATTCCCAGCAGAAGTTTTCCATGAACTGGCTGGGCAGTTCCACCGCATCCCACTCCACGCCGCTGATGCCGGACACGTCACGCTCGTTCACTTGGGTGAGCAGGTGGTGCAGGCCGTGGCCGAACTCGTGAAACAGCGTGATGACGTCGTCGTGGGTCAGCAGCGGTGGCTGGCCGTTCACACCTTCGGCAAAATTGCACACCAAGTGGGCCACGGGCGTTTGCAGGGCGCCGGTGTCGGGGCGCAGCCAGCGGGTGCGGACGTCGTCCATCCAGGCGCCGCCGCGTTTGCCGGTGCGGGCACCCAGGTCAAGGTAGAACTGACCCACCAGTTGGCCACCGCGTTCGAGGCGAAAGAATTCGACCTTGGGGTGCCACACCGGCGCGCTGTCGGCGCGTATGGCCACGTCGAACAGGGTCTCGATGATCTTGAACAGGCCGGCGAGCACCTTGGGTGCGGTGAAGTAGGGCTTGACTTCCTGCTCGCTGAAGGCGTAGCGGGCTTCCTTGAGCTTCTCGGCGATGTAAGGCCAGTCCCAGGCCTGCGGATCGCTCAGGCCCAGCTCGCTGGCGGCGAAGGCGCGCATGTCGGCCAGGTCTTGTTCGGCATAAGGGCGGGCACGGGCGGCCAGGTCGCGCAGGAAGGCGATGACCTGTGCCGGCGAGTCGGCCATCTTGGGCACCAGCGACAAGGTGGCGAAGTCGGGTTTGTCGAGCAGGCGGGCTTCATCCTGGCGCAGAGCCAGGAGTTCCTGCATCAACGGCGTGTTGTCATACTTCACTGCATCGCCGTCGGCCTGATCGCTGGCGCGGGTGACGTAGGCGCGGTAGAGGCGCTCGCGCAGCGCGCTGCTGTGGGCGAATTGCAGCACCGGCAGGTAGCAGGGCAGCTTGAGGGTGAGTTTGTGGCCGGTTTTGCCCTCTGCCTCGGCGGCGGCTCGGGTGGCGGCTTTCACGTCATCGGGCACACCATCGAGTTCGTCGGACTGCGCGTAGTAGGCAAAAGCGTCGGTGGCGTCCAGCGCGTTTTCGCTGTATTTCTGGCCCAGTTCGGCTTGCCGCTCCTGGATGGCCGCGAAGCGGGCCTTGGCATCGCCTTGCAGCTCGGCACCGCCCAGCACAAAACCGCGCATGGCGTTTTTGTGGGCCTGGCGCTGCTCGGGCGTGAGCTGGGACGGGTCCATCTGTTTGTACTTGGCGTAGAGACGCTCGTCGGCACCCAGACGGGTCCAGAACTCGGTGACCGCGGGCAGGGCCGCGTTGTAGGCGGCGCGCAGCTCGGGCGTGTCGGCCACGCTGTTGAGGTGGCTGACCGTGCCCCAGGCGCTGCCCAGGCGCTCGGTGGCCACATCCAACACCTTGGCCATGGCCGACCACTGGGCGGGGAATTCAGCCGCCGTGGCGGCTTCCAGCGCGGTGTTGGCCTCGGCCAGCAGCGCTTCAATGGCGGGCGTCACGTGTTCGGGGCGGACGGCATCGAACAGGGGCAGGTTGGAAAAATCGAGCAGGGGGTTGGCGGACGTGGTCATGCGCAAAGCGTGTGGGGCAAAAGCCGAAATTTCAAGCCGGGTGGAGCCTGGCTGGGTGTTCAGCGGCGGTCAGGGCTGCGATTTTTTCAAACTTTTCTGCTTGGGCTGGATGCGCTTGATGTTGCCGCCAGCGGTCAGGCGCTCATTGCCCAGCACGCGCACCGTTTTCACTTCGGGGCGCTGGCCGCCTTTTTTGCTGTACTTCAGCACCTTCACGTCGCGCGGCGCCGGCATGCGCTCGGTATCAAACGCTTTTTCCTTCTCGGGCAAAGGGCGCCACAACACGAGCAGCTTGCCGATGTGCTGGATGGGGGCTGCGTCCAGGGCGTCGGCCAGGGTGGTGAACATGGCTTCGCGGGCAGCGCGGTCGTCGTTGAAGACGCGCACCTTGATGAGGCCGTGTGCCTTGAGCGCGGCGTCCACTTCCTTCTGGACGGCGGCGGTCAGGCCGTCGCCACCAACCATGACCACGGGGTCGAGGTGGTGGGCTTCTGCCCGGTGGACTTTGCGCTGGGCGGGGGTGAGTTGTATCTGAGGCATGGGACAATTATCCCCGTGAAAGTCAAAACAAACAGCAAGAAGGTCAACAAGGCTTGGCTCAACGACCACGTCAACGATCCTTACGTCAAATTGGCGAAGAAGGACGGCTACCGGGCGCGGGCGGCTTACAAGCTCATGGAGATCGATGAATCGCTGCACCTGATCCGCCCGGGTGACACCGTGGTGGACCTGGGTTCGGCGCCCGGCGCCTGGAGCCAGTACCTGCGGCGGCGGCTGTCACCCCAGGGGGCCGCCGTGGGCGCGCTCAACGGTCGCATCATCGCGCTCGATCTCTTGCCCATGGAGGCCATCGAAGGCGTGCACTTCATCCAGGGTGATTTTCGCGAGGACGGCCCGCTGGCACAACTGACGCAGCTGTTGGGGGACAAGCCGGTGGACCTGGTGGTGTCGGACATGGCGCCCAACCTCTCAGGCATTGCCCAGACGGACGGGGCGCGCATCACCCACCTGATCGAGCTCGCGGTGGACTTTGCCAAGGCCCACCTCAAACGTGATGGCGCGCTGGTGGTCAAACTGTTTCATGGCCCGGGCTACGAAGAATTGGTCAAGCTTTTCAAGGACACCTTCCGCGTCGTCAAACCGGTCAAACCCAAGGCCAGCCGCGACAAATCGTCGGAAACCTTTCTGGTGGGCTTGGGTCTGAAATAAAAGTTATGGCGGTGATAGCCCGCCCCCAGTCGGGTATTTCGCCGGGCCGCCCCTTGAAAAGCCTAAAATCACCTCATCTGTCAAGTGTCTTGGCACGTTTTCGCCTCAGGAGCCTTTCTTGAACAACCCCTGGTTCTCCAAAATCGCCGTGTGGATGGTCATCGCCATGGTGCTCTTCACGGTCTTCAAGCAGTTCGACGGCCGCGCCACGGCCGGCGCGGGCTACATGGGGTATTCCGAATTCCTCGATGAGGTCAAAGCCCAGCGCATCAAAAGCGCCACCATCCAGGAAGGGCAGGGCGGCACCGAAATTGTGGCCGTCACAATCGATGACCGCCGTGTGCGCACCACCGCCACCTACCTCGACCGTGGGCTGGTGGGCGACCTGATCGCCAACGACGTCAAGTTCGATGTGCGTCCTCGCGAAGAAGGCTCGCTGCTCATGACCTTGCTGGTCAGCTGGGGCCCCATGCTGCTGCTGATTGGCGTGTGGGTGTACTTCATGCGCCAGATGCAGGGTGGTGGCAAGGGCGGTGCCTTCAGCTTCGGCAAGAGCAAAGCCCGCATGCTCGACGAGAACAACAACACCGTGACCTTTGCCGACGTGGCCGGTTGCGACGAGGCCAAGGAAGAGGTCAAGGAAGTGGTGGACTTCCTGAAAGACCCGCAAAAGTTCCAGAAGCTGGGCGGACGTATTCCGCGCGGCCTGCTGCTGGTGGGCCCTCCGGGCACCGGTAAAACGCTGTTGGCCAAGTCGATTGCCGGTGAAGCCAAGGTGCCATTCTTCAGCATCTCGGGCTCCGACTTCGTGGAAATGTTCGTTGGCGTGGGCGCGGCCCGCGTGCGCGACATGTTCGAAAACGCCAAGAAGAACGCGCCCTGCATCATCTTCATCGATGAAATCGACGCCGTGGGCCGCCAACGTGGCGCCGGCCTGGGCGGTGGCAACGACGAACGCGAACAGACCTTGAACCAGATGCTGGTCGAGATGGACGGCTTCGAGACCAACCTGGGCGTGATTGTGGTGGCCGCCACCAACCGCCCCGACATTCTGGACGCAGCGCTGCTGCGCCCGGGCCGTTTCGACCGCCAGGTGTATGTCACGTTGCCCGACATCCGTGGCCGCGAACAAATCCTGAACGTGCACATGCGCAAGGTGCCGCTGGGCACCGACGTCAACGCCTCGGTGATCGCCCGTGGCACGCCTGGCATGAGCGGTGCCGACCTCGCCAACCTGTGCAACGAGGCCGCCCTGATGGCCGCGCGCCGCAACGGCCGCACGGTGGAAATGCAGGACTTCGAGAAGGCCAAGGACAAGATCCTCATGGGCCCTGAGCGCAAGAGCATGGTCATGCCCGAGGAAGAGCGCCGCAACACGGCCTACCACGAGGCCGGCCACGCACTCATCGGCAAACTGTTGCCCAAGTGCGACCCGGTGCACAAGGTCACCATCATCCCGCGTGGTCGTGCCCTGGGCGTGACCATGAGCCTGCCAGCGCAGGACCGGTACAGCTACGACCGCGACTACATGCTCAACCAGATCAGCATGTTGTTCGGTGGCCGCATCGCCGAAGAGGTGTTCATGCACCAGATGACCACCGGCGCCAGCAACGACTTTGAACGCGCCACCCACATCGCCCGCGACATGGTGATGCGCTACGGCATGACCGATGCGCTGGGCCCCATGGTGTACGCAGAGAACGAGGGCGAGATCTTCCTGGGTCGCTCGGTCACCAAAACCACCAACATCAGCGAATCGACCATGCAGAAGGTCGATGCCGAGGTGCGCCGCATCATCGACGAGCAGTACAAGCTGGCCCGCGACCTGATCGAGGAACACAGCGACAAAATGCACGCCATGGCCAAGGCCTTGCTGGAGTGGGAAACCATCGACACCGACCAGCTCGACGACATCATGGCCGGCAAGCCGCCACGTGCGCCCAAAGACTGGACGCCACGCAACCCCAGCGTGGGTGGCGGCAGCAGTGGCGGCGGCGGCGCCGTGGCGACCGACCCGGCGCCCAACGCCGCATGACCCCATGACGCGCCGCTGCCCGGCTTGGTGACACAATGACCGACCCGCCCGCGCAAGCCGGCGGGTCTTTTCATTTGGTCATTTGTCATTCCTCATGTTCTGGCAAACCTCGCGTTTCAACATCGACCTGGCACAGCCGCAGGTCATGGGCATCGTCAATGTCACGCCCGATTCTTTTTCCGATGGCGGCCGACACGACACCACCGCCACTGCGTTGGCGCACTGCGAGCAGCTGCTCAAAGACGGGGCTCACCTGCTGGACATCGGTGGCGAATCAACCCGGCCCGGCGCACCGCCGGTGGGGCTGGAGGACGAGCTGGCCCGTGTCCTGCCGGTCGTAAAGGGCGCCGTCGAACTGGGTGTGCCCGTGTCGGTCGATACCTACAAACCCGAGGTCATGCGGGCCGTGTTGGATGCCGGCGCCGACATCATCAACGACGTGTGGGCCTTGCGGCGGGGCGATGGCGTCTCAGCCGTGGCGGCCCACCCGCATTGCGGCGTCTGTCTGATGCACATGCACCTGGAGCCCCAGACCATGCAGGTCGCCCCCATGAGTGGTGACGTGGTGGCCCAGGTGCGCCATTTTCTGCGTGAGCGTGTACAGACGCTGCAGGCCGCTGGTGTGGCGCGCGAGCGCATTGCGCTGGACGTGGGCATCGGGTTTGGCAAAACGGTGGCGCAGAACTTCGCGCTGCTGGCGGCCCAGACCGAGCTGCTGGAGGAGGCGATGCCCTGGCTGGTGGGCTGGTCGCGCAAGTCCTCGCTGGGCGCCGTCACGGGGCGCAGCGTGCCCGGCGAACGTGTGGCCGCGAGCGTGGCTGCCGCGCTGCTGGCGGTGGACCGTGGCGCACACATCGTGCGGGTGCACGACGTGCGTGAGACGGTGGATGCGCTCAAGGTGTGGGCGGCCGTGCGAGGATAATTGCGGGATATGACAAGAAGATATTTTGGTA
Organism: Hydrogenophaga defluvii; assembly: GCF_042665235.1. NCBI lineage: Bacteria > Pseudomonadati > Pseudomonadota > Betaproteobacteria > Burkholderiales > Comamonadaceae > Hydrogenophaga > Hydrogenophaga defluvii. Next base: position 58,977 of record NZ_JBHTBZ010000035.1, read on the forward strand.
CCGACGGGATTCGCGGGACGGTTGGTCAAGCCCCCATCACCCCCGACTTTGTGCTCAAGCTCGCCCACGCCGTGGGCCGCGTGCTCAAACGTGGCGAGAGCCGGCCCACCGTGCTGATCGGCAAGGACACCCGCATTTCGGGCTACATGCTCGAATCGGCCATGGAGGCCGGCTTCAACTCGGCCGGTGTGGACGTGCTGCTGCTGGGCCCGGTACCCACCCCCGCTGTGGCCTACCTCACCCGCGCCCAGCGCGCCAGCCTGGGGGTCGTCATTTCGGCCAGCCACAACCCCTTTGCCGACAACGGCATCAAGTTCTTCAACGCCCAGGGCGCCAAACTGCCCGACGAGTGGGAGCGCGCGGTGGAGGCCGCCTTGGATGAGCCCCCCGTCTGGGCCGAATCCGCCGCCTTGGGCAAGGCGCGCCGTTTGGACGACGCGGCTGGCCGGTACATCGAATTCTGCAAAAGCACCTTCGACAAAGAACTCAGTCTCAAGGGCATGAAGCTGGTTGTGGACGCCGCCCACGGCGCGGCCTACCAGATCGCGCCCAAGGTGTTCCACGAACTGGGTGCCGAGGTGATTGCCATCGGCTGCGCGCCCGATGGCCTGAACATCAACCAAGGTGTCGGCGCCACCCACCCGCAAGCGCTGGTGGACGCGGTCAAGGCCCACGGTGCCAACCTGGGCATTGCCCTCGACGGCGACGCCGACCGTTTGCAGATCGTAGACCCCCAAGGTCGCCTGTTCAACGGCGATGAACTGCTGTATCTGCTGGCCGACGAACGCCTGGGCCGCGACGAGCACGTGCCCGGCGTGGTGGGCACGCTGATGACCAACATGGCCGTGGAGGTGGCGCTCAAGGCCAAGGGCGTGCCCTTGGTGCGCGCCAAGGTGGGTGACCGCTACGTGCTCGAAGAGTTGGTGCAGCGCCGTTGGCTGCTGGGGGGTGAAGGCTCGGGCCACCTGTTGGTGCTCGACCAGCACACCACGGGCGACGGCCTGGTGTCGGCCTTGCAGGTGTTGCAGGCCTGTGTGCGCAGCGGCAAGTCGGTGAGCGAGCTGTTGTCGGGCTTGACCCTGTTCCCGCAAACCCTGCTCAACGTCCGCATCGCGCCCGGTTCCGACTGGAAAAACAACGCCCGTCTGGTGGCCACCCAGCGCGAGGTGGAAGCCGAGCTGGGTGACAACGGCCGGGTGCTGATCCGCGCCAGTGGCACGGAGCCGCTGTTGCGCGTGATGGTGGAGGCACGCGACGCCGCCCAGGCCTTGGCGTGTGCGCAGCGTTTGGTGACGGCGGTGTCGGCATGAGCGCGATCACGGTTCGGCGTGCCGACTACGCCAACGCCTCCGATGCGGCTGCGGTGGTGATGCTGCTGGACGCCTACGCCAGCGACCCCGCAGGCGGTGGCGAGCCACTGAGCGATTTCGCCAAGGCCCATCTGGTGTCCTCGCTTGCTGCGCGCCCGACGGCCTTCAGCATCCTGGCCTTCGATGGCGAGCAGCCGGTGGGCCTGGTCAACTGCATCGAAGGTTTCTCCACCTTTGCCTGCAAGCCCTTGGTCAACGTGCACGATGTGGCGGTGCTGGCCAGCCACCGTGGCCAGCGCATTGGCGAACAGATGCTGGCCCTGGCCGAGCAGATCGCCCGCGAACGTGGCGCTTGCAAGCTCACGTTGGAGGTGTTGTCGGGCAACACCGGGGCCTGCCGGCTTTACGAGCGCATCGGTTTTGAGAACTACCAGCTCGACCCCGCCATGGGCCACGCGCAGTTCATGCAGAAATGGTTGGAATAAGCCACCCCCACGCCGCCATCGGCGTCACCCCCTGAAAGGGGGCGATGCCAGCCGTCCGGCAGAGTCGGCCCGGCGGCATCCCCGGTTGAATTCACGTCTTTGCGGTCAGTAGAGCAGGTAAGGGCGGCGGGCTTCGGCCCAGGCCGCCTCGTCGGCCGCCGCCGCTTGCTCCAGCACCTCGGGCGCGGCGGTCACGTTGTCCACCCACTCGCGCAGCAGCGGCCCGCCGTTGATGAGGTCGATGGCAAGACGGTCGTGTTCGTACTCGTAGGCGAAGTCGCGCCAAAGTGGGTAGTCGGGTGCTTGTAGGCGCACTGCGCGGAAGGCCAAGGCTTGTAATCGCCACGGCTGGAATGTGGTGTGGTGGTAGTGGGTCGGGTCTTCCACGTGGATTTGCACCCCGGCGCACAGCGCGCCCTTGTGTTTGTGGAAGGTGGGCTCGAAGAAGCACGGGCGCAGCACGCAGCCGCGCAGCCATTCCGGTGCGAGTGCGCGCATGTCTGCCAGCAGGCGTGGCACGTCCAGGTCGGGCGCGCCGAACAGTTCCAGCGGACGGGTGGTGCCGCGCCCTTCCGACAGCGTGGTGCCTTCCAGCATCACCGTGCCGGCGTAGGCGCGGGCCATGCTGAGGTTGGCGGCGTTGGGGCTGGGGTTGACCCAGCTTCTCTCCGTGGGCCACCCAAAGCCAGGCGCGGCATCGGGTGCCCAGCCTTGCATGGCGACCACGCGGTAGTCCACCTTCAAGCCCAGCGTGGCAACGAACCAGTGGCCCAATTCGCCCATGGTCATGCCGTGGCGCATGGGCATGGCGCCGGCGCCCACAAAACTTTCCCAGCCCGCGCGCAGCGTGAGGCCCTCGATGGGGCGACCGGCGGGGTTGGGGCGGTCGAGTACCCAGACCGATTTGCCGTGTGCGGCCGCAGCCTCCAGCACGTAGCGCAGCGTGGTGATGAAGGTGTAGATGCGGCAGCCCAGGTCCTGCAGGTCCACCAGCAGCACGTCAAAGCTGTCCATCATGGCCGGCGTGGGGCGGCGCACCTCGCCGTACAAACTGAACACCGGGATGCCCAGGCGGGGATCAAGGAAGTCGGGCGACTCGACCATGTTGTCCTGCTTGTCGCCGCGCAGGCCGTGCTGCGGGCCGAAGGCGGCTGTCAGCTTGATGTCGGGCAGGGCCGCCAACGCGTCCAGCGCGTGGGTGAGGTCGCGGGTGACCGAGGCCGGGTGGGCCAGCAGGGCCACGCGCTTGCCCTTCAGAGGCGCGCGCAACGTGGGGTCTTCGATCAGGCGCTCTATGCCAAATGTCGTGCCGAATTTCATGCGGTGGCTGTGGGTGGGTTGGGGGCGACGCTGGGCATCTCGCGCCAGCCACCCCGGTGGTGAAAGTCGGGCCGGTCCGGGCGCGGGTGTTGTAGCGCCCAATAGCTCCGGTGCCCGTCGCGGGTTTCGATCACGGCGCTGAGGCCCAGGCACAGGCTGGATGCCGGGGGCAGGGCGGTCGCGGGCAGTGCGGCCCAGAGGTCAAACTGTTCCGACGTGTGTTCCATCCTAAGGGTCGGCTGGATGGGGCGGCGCGCTTCGGTGTCGGTATCGCGCTGGCGTTCGGCACTGAAGCAGTAGGCGGCCCACTGCCCCGAGGGCGAAAAATTGAACTCCCGGTAGTGCGCGGCCCACACGGGCGAGACAAAAGCTTCCATGCACGTGTGCTGCCACAAACCGTCGGCGGCGCCCGGCGTGGCGGCGGGGGGCAGTTGGATGTCCGCCACTTGGCCGGACACCCGGTAGCGCAACAGCAGGCCGCTGGCCTGCCAGTGCAGCGTGGCCGATACCTGGAGCGCCAGCGGGCAGGGGGTGGCCGGGTGGCACAGCAGGTTCAAAGCGGGCGGAACAGAGGTCACGGCAAAGGATTCTCTCAGGCCGGCAACACGGCCACGGGCGAAAAACCGCCGCTCGGGGTGCGGAAGTTGGTGGTCTGGCCCGCGTACAGGCGCGCGGCCAGCAACTGAATCTGGCTTTGGTAGGTGTAGGCGCGCAAATCCATCTTGAGGTGTTTCTCCTCACCGTCCACGGTCACCAGCCGTTCGCTGGGGGGCACCAGGGCCTGGGCCACATAGCTGCCGTTGGCCAGGATCTCGTCCCACACCCGGTGGGTGAGTTTGTCACCCCGGTACGCCGCTTTGCCGCCGTGGCCGGAGCCAGGCTTGAAGAACAGTTGCCGGCGCCGCGTCCACAAGGCCTCGGCCTGGTCCGCGGTCACCGTTTCGGTGAGGGGCACCACCTGTTGCAACAAGGCGCGGTCGGCTTCGTTCGCGCCCCACTGGGCCAGGCGGTCGGGGTCTCTCAAGGCGATGAGGTTGTGTTTGTGCGCCAGCAGTGCGTGGGCACGCGGGTGCGGTGTCAGCACCACCGCACCGGCCTCGTAGGCCTGGCGCAGCGCGGCGTGGCCAGGCTCGCTGAGATCGAAATCGGTGAGCCGGTTGTAGACCAGGTCCACCGGGTGGTCGGCTGGCAGCGCCGGGTGCCAGAGTGCACCGTCGCGCCAGACCAGCTCGCCCGGGTCGGCCACCTCGGCCAGCAGGCCTTGTGCGCGGAACCAGGCACGCGCCATGGCGAATTCGGGCGCCAGGTACTGGGCTTGCGGGGCGTCGTCCACGATGAGCACCGTGCGCCAGGTCGCGTCGCCTCGCTGCAAGCGCCATTCGGCGCGGAACATGCCGGAAAAGCTGGCGTCCAGATCGGGTGCCTGTGGGCCGAGTTTCAGCGCTTCGTCCATGGCCGCGCAGCAGCTTCGGTGGGCACGGGCCAGGGCGGCATTGAGAAAGGCGCCGCCCGCGTTGGTGTTGATCTCGATGAGGCGGGGGCCGTGCTCGCCGAGGTGGAAGTCGTATCCCATGAACACGCCCAAGGGGCCCAGGTTGTGCTGCGCGATGGCCGGTGCGTGTGCCAGCGCCTCGGCCTGGTAGCCAGGCAGGGCCGCCACCCGTTCGATGGCGGCCACGGCACGTGCCAACGTGTCGCAGGTGCCGGCGTCGATGAAAACCGTGGTGTTGGCAAACAGGTGGGGGTGGCTGTCCTGCAGGCCCGCCCCCAGGCCCGACAGACCCGGGTTGCGTTCAAGCTCCCGACGCAACCGAATCGCGTCCAGTGTTTTGCAGGCGCAGCCCAGGTTGAGGGAGTCGGACAGATTCATGCGTCGGAACTATAACGAAGCGCATCGCGTCATTCGGCGTGTCACCGAATGGTGCTTCAATGCGGGCCATGTCTGAAACCGAACTCAAGCTGTTGCTGCCCGGCGCCGACGCTGCGCGCATCGCCGAGCAGCTCGCGCGCCATCCCGCCTTGCGCCGCCGGCCCCGGCAGGTGCAGCAACTGCACAACGTGTACTACGACACGCCCGACCAGGCCTTGCGGCGGCAGAAGGTGGCCTTGCGGGTGCGCCGCCAGACCACCGGCGAGCCACCCAGCGAGTTGTGGATTCTCACCCTCAAAACCGCCGGCACGTCCGTGGGCGGCCTGAGCCAGCGCGGCGAGTGGGAGGCCACGTTGCGCAGCGCCACACCGCGTCTGTCGGCGCTGCAAGGCACGCCTTGGTCCACACTGGATCCCGACGGCACGCTGTGGCCGCAGCTGGCCCCCACTTTTGTGACATCGTGCACCCGCACGCTGTGGTGGCTGCGCTTGCGCGGTGGCAGTGTGATCGAGGTGGCCTTGGACGTGGGCGAGATCGTGGCCGGCGGACGGCGTGCGCCCATTTGTGAGCTGGAGCTGGAACTCAAATCCGGCCCGCCCGAGGCCTTGCACGCGCTGGCCCACCGGCTCGCCGCAGCGGTGGCGGTGTTGCCGGGTCAGGCCAGCAAGGCCGAGCGTGGCTACGCGTTGGCCCGCGATGAGGCCGCGTTGCCCACCCGCGCGCGTCCAGCAGCGTTGTCGGGACAGATGCGCTTGCCGGCGGTCCTGACGGGCGTGCTCGCCGAGATGTGGGACCAGACCCTGCGCAACGCCGCCTTGTTGACGCACAGCGATGAACCCGAGCCGTTGCACCAGGCGCGGGTGGGTTGGCGGCGGCTGCGCAGCACCACGCGCTTGCTCAGGCCGCTGTTGGGCGCGGCGCCTGCCACGCCAGCGTTGCGCGCCTTCTGGCAGGCCACCGGTCCGGTGCGCGAGCTTGATGTGATGCTCACCGACACCTTGCCCGCTGTGGCCCAGGCCTACGTGGACGGCGACCCGCAACGCCAGGCCGAATGGGACACCGTGCTTGAGGCGGTGCGTGTGGCCCGCGCACAGGTGGCCGCCGCGATGCGATTGCGTTTGGCCGATCCGGCCACCGGCCAGGGCTGGTTGGTGTGGGGCGAATGGCTGGCCGCTGTGGCCCCGTTGCCCGCACATGCTGAGGGCCAGGAAACCAAGGCCACCGATGCCGACCACTGGCCCGCTTGGGTGGCCCAGCGCCTGCGCCGGCAACACAAGCGCCTGACGCAGTTGGGCAAGACGGCCCACAGCGATGCCGAACGGCACGCCCTGCGCCTGCGCGCCAAGCGCTTGCGTTACGGTGCCGAGGCGTTTGCCAGCGTTTTGCCCAAGCGGCGAGCGCTTCGCTGGCAGCAGGACGCCGGTAGGGCCCAGCTGGACGAAGGCCGCCAGCGCGATCTGCGCCAGTGTGTGCTGTGGCTGAGTCAGCTTGCAGTGCCGGCGGGGCCGCTGGCCTTCATGCGCGGCGTGTGTGCGGGGCTGCTGTCACGCTGATGTCATGCAATTGCCATGTGTGGGTCATGGCGGCTTTGAAGAATGTGTGAAGACAAAAGACAACACACATCGACCAGGAGCCTGCGATGAAAGAGCTGCCCACCCCCACCATGGATTTTTCACCCCTGCAACTGCCACGGGGGTCACTTCATCCGTTTCAAGCGCTGGTCCCCGGTGCTCAGCCCGTCCGTGCCGCCGCAGGGATTGAGGTCTCGTGGGCGCGCCATCTGGATGAAGTTCGTGAGGCGCAGCGTCTGAGGTACAGCATTTTTGCCGACGAGATGGGCGCCCGCCTGCCCAAGACCGTGCCTGGCCACGATGTGGACCTGTTTGACGACTACTGCGAACACCTGTTGGTGCGCGAAACCACCCACGGCCAGGTCGTGGGCACCTACCGCGTGCTCACCCCGGCCCAGGCCCAGCGCGTGGGCAGCACCTACAGCGACACCGAGTTCGATCTCACCCGCCTGCGCGCCCTGCGCGAGCGCATGGTGGAGCTGGGCCGCAGTTGTGTGCACAAGGACCACCGCCATGGCGGCGTCATCATGGCCTTGTGGGGCGCGCTGGCCGAGTTCATGGTGCGCAACCAGCTTGACACCATGATCGGCTGCGCCAGCATCCCCATGCAGCACGAGGGCCCCCACGGCATGGTGGGCGGCGGCCACGCGGCGGCCAGCATCTGGCGCCAGTTGCGCAGCACCCACCTGGCGTCGATCGAATACCACGTGCGCCCGCGCCTGCCGCTGCCGGTGGAACAGCTCGACGACACACTGGACGTGGAGCCGCCAGCGCTCATCAAGGGCTATTTGCGCCTGGGCGCCAAGGTGCTGGGCGCGCCCGCCTGGGACCCCGACTTCAACGCCGCCGACCTGCCCATGATGATGCGTATCCAGGATTTGCCGGCCCGCTACCGCAAGCACTTTCTGGGCGTCTGATGCGTGTCGGCCCACACGCCTTCGAGGCCATGTCGCGCACCTGGGCAGATACTGGCCGTGGGGGCGCCAAAGCGGCTTCGCCCCGCAGCCCCGGAGTGGCCCAGGGAGAAGATGCGGCAGAGGGCGAGGAACCGTCCCAGCCACTCCTGCGCGCGGTGTTCATTTCCGACCTGCACCTGGGCACGCCGGGCTGCCAGGCCGGGCCGCTGCTGGAGTTCCTGAAGCACCACCCGAGCGAAACCCTGTACCTGGTTGGCGACATCATTGACGGCTGGCAGTTGCGTCGCCGCTGGTACTGGCCCCAGAGCCACAACGACGTGGTGCAAAAGCTGCTCAAACGCGCCCGCAAGGGTTGTCGCGTGGTGTTTGTGCCGGGCAACCACGACGAATTTGCCCGCCACTTCACCGGCCACCACTTTGGTGGCGTGGAGGTGGTGCACGAGGCGGTGCACACCACCGCCGACGGCAAGCGCCTGTGGGTGGTGCACGGCGACCATTTCGATGGTGTCATCCAGTGCGCCAAATGGCTGGCCTACCTGGGCGACAACCTCTACGAACTCACCTTGCGCCTGAACCGCCACCTCAATTCGTTGCGGGCGCGGCTGGGTTTGCCCTATTGGTCGCTGTCGCAATACCTCAAGCACAAGGTCAAACAGGCGCTCAACTACGTCACACAGTTTGAAAAGGCGGTGGCAGCCGAGGCCCGTCGCCGGGGCCTGGACGGCGTGGTGTGTGGCCACATCCACCGGCCCGAAATGCGCCACATCGACGGCACGCTGTACTGCAACGACGGCGACTGGGTGGAAAGCCTGAGCGCGCTGGTGGAGCATGCGGATGGCCGGCTGGAGCTGCGGTACTGGGCGCCCCAAGGGCTGGCGCCCCGTGTGGCACCGGCCCACGCCGCCGCCACATGACAGTGGGGTATCGGCTGCGTGACTGTTTGTCGTGGCGATGTCACATAAACGTCATGTGACCGTTAAATAATGAAAGCAACACCCGTTGCTCCGGTTCACGCCAGCCCATGACCACCTCCGCCCCGACGTCACACCACAAGATCCCGTTCCTGGACCGCGACCACAGCATTCTGGCGTTCAATCTGCGGGTGCTGGACTGGGCGCGGCGTTCGGAGATCCCTCTGCTTGAGCGGCTGCGCTACCTGTGCATCGTCTCGTCCAACCTGGATGAGTTTTTCGAGGTGCGGGCCGCCCCCCACCTGAGCGCCTACCAGATCAACGAACAGCGTGGCCCGGCCACCGCCTCGACCTACCTGGCCATCACCGAGCGGGTGAAACAGCTGGTGGCCGAGCAGTACGCCATCTACAACAACGAGGTGCTGCCGCTGCTGGAAAAACGCGGCATCAAACTCGTGTCGTACAGCGAACGCAACCCGCGCCAGCGCCGTTGGGTGCGCGATCTGTTTGTGCGCGAGGTGCAGCCCTTGCTGGTACCGGTGGGGCTGGACCCCTCACACCCGTTTCCGCAGGTGGCCAACAAGTCGCTCAACTTCATCGTGCGGCTGTCGGGGCGCGATGCGTTTGGCCGCGAGAACGAGATCGCCATCGTCAAGGTGCCGCGTGTGCTGGCGCGGTTCTTTCGCATGCCCAGCGTCAAGGGCTCCAAACAAAGCCACTTTGTTTCGATCTCCAGCGTGGTGCGCGCCCACCTGTCCGATCTGTTTCCGGGCCGTCAAGTCACGGAATTTGCGCAGTTCCGCGTCACCCGCCACTCTGACCTGGCGGTGGACGAGGAAGAGGTGAAAAACCTGCGCACCGCCTTGCGCAAAGGCCTGCAGCAACGCCACTACGGCCAGGCACTGCGCCTGGAGGTGTCGGCAGGTTGCTCAGAGTTTTTGTCGGACTTTTTGTTGCAGCAGTTCGAGCTGCCGCCGCAGGCGCTGTACCGCGTGCATGGCCCCATCAACCTGGTGCGCATGACGCAGCTCATCGACCTGGTGGACGCACCCGCCTTGCGCTTCGAGCGCTACAACCCCGGCTGGCCGGTGCAACTGGTGCCTGGCCAGTCGTTTTTTGACCGATTGCAGCAGGGCGATGTCCTGATTCATCAGCCCTTTGAGAGCTTTGATGCCGTGCTGGCCATGCTGCGTGAGGCGGTGCACGACCCCGATGTGCTGGCCATCAAGCAGACCATTTACCGCACCGGCTCCAACTCCGAGCTGATGGAGCTGCTGCGCGAAGCCGTGCGCCGGGGCAAGGAAGTGACCGCCGTGGTGGAACTCAAGGCCCGCTTCGACGAAGAGGCCAACATCAACTACGCCGAGCGTCTGGAATCGGTGGGCGCGCAGGTGGTGTATGGGGTGGTGGGCCTCAAGACCCACGCGAAGATGATGTTGATCACACGGCGCGAGGCGGGCGGGCTCAAGCGCTACGCCCACCTGTCCACCGGCAACTACAACCCGGGCACCGCCCGCCTCTACACCGACCTGAGCTACCTCACCGCCGACGAGGCCCTGACCCACGATCTGGACCAGGTGTTTTTACACCTCGCCAGCCAGAACCGACTGCCCAAACTGAACAAGGTGCTGATCGCGCCATTTCATTTGCACAAGGCCATGATCGATGCCATCGAATCGGCGGCCCAGCAGGCCGCCAAAGGGGTCCCGGCCCGCATCATCGTCAAGATGAACGCGTTGACCGATGAGCCGCTGGCGCGCGCCTTGGCCCACGCCTCGCAGCAGGGCGTGGAGATCGATCTGATTGTGCGCGGCGCTTGCATCCTGCCGGCCCAGCTGCCCGGTGTGAGCGACAGGGTGCGGGTGCGTTCGGTCATTGGGCGTTTTCTGGAGCATTCGCGGGTGTTCTATTTCCGCGTCGGTGACCACGAGGCCCTTTGGCTGTCGAGCGCCGACTGGATGAACCGCAACATGCTGCGCCGGGTGGAGCTGGCCTGGCCGGTGTCCGATCCGACATTGCGCCAGCGCATCATGGACGAGTGCCTCAGCGCCTACCTGCACGACACCCGCGATGCCTGGTTGCTGCAGCCTGACGGCCAGTATGTGCGCGCGCAGGCGGGCACCACGGCCAAGGGCAGGGCGGCGGCACACCATTCGGCCCAGGTGTCGCTGATGCAACGCTACGGCAGCAAGGGCTGACCGCGGACGGAGATCGATATGGACCTGATTCTGTGGCGCCACGCCGAAGCCGAAGACGAGCTGGAGCTGGGTGGCGATCTGGCGCGCCGCCTCACACCCAAGGGCGAAAAGCAGGCCAGCCGCATGGCCAGCTGGCTCGATCGGCAGTTGCCTGATGGCGCACGCATTTACGCCAGCCCGGCGGTGCGCACCGAGCAAACCGTGGTGGCCCTGGGCCGCAAATACCGCCTGCGCGATGAACTGTCGCCGGATGGCACGCCCGAGCAACTGCTGCAACTGGTGCAGTGGCCCCACATCAAGGGGGCCACCCTGGTGGTGGGCCACCAGCCCGCGCTGGGCCGGGTGATTGCACAGCTGCTGGGCCTTCAGGAGCCCGATTGTGCGGTGCGCAAGGGCGCGGTGTGGTGGCTGCGCCAACGCGAGCGCGAGGGCGTCAAGCAGACCGTGGTGGTGACGGTTCAGACACCCGAATTGCAGTAAGCCAGCGCCGGCTTATTTGCCCTTTTTGGCCGCCGGCCGTCCGGTTTTCAGGGTGGGCACGTCGGCCAAGGCCTTGGCAAAAGCGGCGTCGGGCATGAAGGCCAGCGTCATCAGGCCAGCACGCAACAGCTCGCTTTTTTTGATGCTCACGCCTTGCTTCAAGGCGCGCTCCTTGAGCGAGGCGATGGCTTCGTATTCGTTTTTGGGGATAGTGAAGCTGTCGCGCACCAGCTTGGGCTTTTTGGCCTTGACCGGTGCCTCAACCGCAACAAGCACCTGGGCGGCTTTGACCACAGGCTTGGGCGCGGGCACGGCTTTGGCCAGGGCTTTGCGGGCGGCAGGCGGTGTGGCCACTTTTTTGGCAGCGGTAGGGGTGGCGGCCTTTTTGGCTGGCGCTTGAGGCGTGGTGGTCATGGGCAGATGGTTCTGGAACAAATGAAAGCGGTAAACAGTGTAAACCGTATATACGGTTTATGTGTGCCGGTCACTTCAATTCCAGCGAGAACTTCCAACGGGTTTTTTGCCATGCGGCTTCTTCCTCCTGCAGCAGCCAGGCCGATTGCGGGAAACGTTTGGCCCAGTCGCTGCTGGCGGTCAGGCGGAAATGGCCGCCTTTGTAGGCCAGTTTGAGCGTGCTGGTGTCGGGTGTTTTGCGCGCGTGGCACAACAGCACCGCCAAGCGCAGGCACAGCAGCTGTTTGGCAAACAACTCGTCGTCCAGGGCCTGTTCCATCTTGCGCAGCTTGCCGCGCTGGCCCAGCACCAGCTGGCTCATGCGGTGGAGCTCGGGCAGGGAGAAGCCAGGGGCATCCACGTGGTCGAGGATGTAGGCGCCGTGGTGGTGGGCGTCGCTGTGCGAGATGTGGGTGCCGATCTCATGCAGGCGCGCGGCCCAGGCCAGCTTGGCCGAAAACCGGCCGGCCAGCGGGTCGGGCGAAGCGATTTGCTCAAACAAAGTCACGCTGAGCGCGCACACCCGTTCGGCCTGGTCCACGTCCACCGAGAAGCGGCTTGCCAGCCAGCCCACCGTGCGTTCGCGCACGTCGGTGTCATCGGCCTCGCGGGCAATCAGGTCGTAGAGGGCGCCTTGGCGCAGTGCGCCTTGGGCGGGCAGCAGCTGGTCCAGTTCGAACAGGTCGAAGATGGCGCGCAGCACGCTGACGCCGCCGCCGATGACGGCCTTGCGGTCATCGCGCAGGCCTTCGAGCTTGAGCTGGTCGGCATGGCCGGCGCGCAACAGGCGGGTTTGTAGCCAATCCAGCCCGGCACGCCCCACCACACCGGCCGGCCAGCCGTTGTTGGCCAGCAGCTCGGCCACGGCCCCCACGGTGCCCGAGGAGCCGTAGGCCACGCTCCACAAGTCCTTGGCAAAGGTGTGGACCGCCTCATCGAGCACGGCTTTGGCCGCCACCTCTGCGGTGCGAAAGCCTTCGGCCGTGAACTCACCACCGGGGAAATACCGCAGCGACCACGAGCCGCTGCCCAGCCGGAACGACTCCATGCGCAGGGCATTGAAGCCCTGGCCGAGGATCATCTCGGTGGAGCGCCCGCCGATGTCGATGACCAGGCGGTGTTCGTCGGACTGCGGCAGCAGGCGCGACACGCCCTGGTAGATCAGCCGGGCTTCTTCGTGGCCCGACACGACCTCGATGCGGAAACCCAACAGTTCCTGGGCGCGCCCCAGAAATTCGTCGCGGTTGCGGGCTTCGCGCAGGGTTTGGGTGGCCACGGCGCGCACCTGGTGTTTGCCAAACCCCTGAAGGCGCTCGCCAAAACGGGCCAGGCAGTCCCAGCCGCGCTGCATGGCGGCGGGGGTGAGGGCGCGGGTTTCGTCGAGCCCGCTGCCCTGGCGTATGGCTTCCTTGAGGTATTCGACGCGTTCGATGTGGCCCGAGTGAAAGCGGCCAATTTCAAGTCGAAAGCTGTTCGAGCCCAGGTCGACAGCGGCCAATAAGGTTCCGTTTTGCATGCTGTGGCGAAGCGCAGCGCTCCGCGTTCCCTGAAAAGAAGGGCATTGTGACGCATGGCCGTGGCGTCGGGCTGACGGCTGTGGCTGTCAAACAGCTGTTTTCTGGCGGCCACGAACTTGTCACAATGTCGTCACAATGCGTCCCTAGAGTCTCGGTTGTCGCCAGTTTTTCATCCGCAACCCTGAGGATTCTCATGAACACGAAACGCACCCTGCTCAAGTCTGCCGCTGCCGCCGCTCTGGCCACCCTGGCCATGGGCTCCGCCATCGCGGCCGACATCACCGGCGCTGGCGCCACCTTCCCCTTCCCGATTTACGCCAAGTGGGCTGAGGCCTACAAAGCCGCCACCGGCACCGGCCTGAACTACCAGTCCATCGGCTCGTCGGGTGGCATCCGCCAGATCCGCGCCAAGACCGTGGCTTTTGGTGCATCTGACGCCCCCGTCAAGGGTGAAGACCTGGACAAGGACGCCATGGTGCAGTTCCCCGCCATCATCGGCGGTACCGTGCCGGTGTTCAACCTGGAAGGTTTTGGCAAGGGTGAGCTGAACGTGACCGGCCCCGTGCTGGCCGAAATGTTCATGGGCAAGATCAGCAAGTGGAACGACCCCAAGCTGGCCGCACTCAACCCGGGCAAGAAACTGCCCGACACCACCATCACCGTGGTGCACCGCGCCGACGGTTCGGGCACCACCTTCAACTGGACCGACTACCTCAGCAGCGTCAGCAAGGACTGGGCTGATTCCGTGGGCAAGGGCGCTGCCGTCAAGTGGCCTGCCCCGACCTCGGTGGGTGGCAAGGGCAACGAAGGTGTGGCCGCCAACGTGTCGCGCGTCAAGGGTTCGCTGGGCTACGTGGAATACGCCTACGCCAAAAAGAACAACATTCCGGTGATGGCGCTGCAGAACAAAAACGGCAAGTTCGTCATGCCCGATGACGCCACCTTTGCAGCCGCTGCCGCTGGTGCCGATTGGTCCAAGGCGCCTGGCATGGGCATCTCGCTGGTGAACCAGCCGGGCGATGCCGCTTACCCGGTGGTGACCGCGTCTTTCATCCTCATGTACAAGGAGCCGACCAACAAAGCCGAAAGCGCTGAAGTGCTCAAGTTCTTTGACTGGGCCTTCAAGAACGGCAAGCAGCACGCCATCGACCTCGACTACGTGCCGCTGCCCGACAAGCTGACCAACGAGATCCGCACCAAGGTGTGGTCTCAGATCAACAACAAGTAAGTCTCCGTCCGGAACGGCGCCCGTTGGCCTGAATCAGTGGCCGGCGGGCGTTGGTGTTGTGAGTCTCTGAACGGAGCTGGAATGAGCCTGGAAACCACCATGAGCGCACCCCCGGTGCTGGCCGACAACGGCAGCGAACGCATGCAGCAGATTGCCCGGCGGCAACGCTTGCAGGACTTCTTTTTTCACCGCATCACGCAGCTGTTCTCGCTGGTGGTGCTGCTGGCGTTGCTGGGCATCATCGTCTCGCTGCTGATCAACGCCTGGCCCACTTTCCACAAGTTCGGTGCGCGCTTCATCTGGTATGTCGAATGGGACATCGTTAACGAGGAGTTTGGTGCGGCCATCGCCATCGTGGGCACGCTGGTGAGCGCTGGCATCGCTTTGCTGATCGCGGTGCCGCTGGCGTTTGGCATCGCGCTGTTCCTGACCGAAACCTGCCCCACCTGGCTGCGCCGCCCGCTGGGCACCGCCATCGAGCTGCTGGCGGCGGTGCCGTCCATCATCTACGGCATGTTCGGCCTGTTCGTGTTTGCGCCGCTGTTCGCCGATTACATCCAGATGCCGGCCCAGGAACTGCTGGGTGGCATGCCCTTGGTGGGCTGGCTGGTGGGCGGTGCGCCCACGGGCCTGGGCATCATGGCTGCCGGCATCATCCTGGCCTTCATGGTGCTGCCCTTCATTGCGGCCGTGATGCGCGACGTGTTTGAAATCGTCCCGCCCATCCTGCGCGAGTCCGCCTATGGCCTGGGCTGCACCACGTGGGAGGTGGTGCGCCGCATCGTCCTGCCCTACACCCAAAAGGGCGTCATCGGCGGCATCATGCTCGGCCTGGGCCGCGCTTTAGGTGAAACCATGGCCGTGACCTTTGTCATTGGCAACGCCAACCGGCTGCCCACCTCGCTGTTCTCGCCCGGCACCTCCATCGCGTCCACCCTGGCGAACGAATTTGCCGAGGCGGCCGATTTCCACCTCTCCACCCTGTTCGCGCTGGGCTTTCTGCTGTTTGTCATCACCTTTGTGGTGCTCAGCTTGGCCAAGATCATGATTTCGCGCGCCGAAAAGGCCAAAGGTCTCTGACATGGACTTCAATCCAGCCCTCTACAACAAGCGTCGCCGTGCCAACGCGGTGGGTTTGACCCTGTCCATGGGCGCCATGGGCCTGGGCCTCGTCGTGCTGCTGTGGATTCTTTTTATCCTCTTCAGCAACGGCTTTGCCGCGCTCGACTGGGCGATGTTCACCCAGGACACACCGGCACCCGGCACCGAAGGCGGCGGCTTGCGCAACGCCATCGTGGGCAGCCTCATGATGCTGGGCCTGACCGTGCTGGTGTCCACCCCCATCGGCATCCTGGCCGGTGTCTACCTGGCGGAATACGGCGACACCAGCAAAACCGCTGAGCTGACGCGATTTGTGACCGACATCATGCTGTCGGCGCCCTCCATCGTGCTTGGGCTGTTCGTGTATGCGATTGCGGTGGCCACGGTGGGCAACTTCTCGGGTTACGCCGGCAGCCTCGCGCTGTCGCTGATCGCCATTCCGGTGGTCGTGCGCACCACCGAAAACATGCTGCGCCTGGTGCCCGGCAGCCTGCGCGAAGCGGCGTTTGCCCTGGGTGCGCCGCGCTGGAAGGTGGCGACCCTCGTGACCTTGCGCGCGGCCAAGAGCGGGGTCATCACCGGCCTGCTGCTGGCCGTGGCCCGCATCAGCGGCGAAACCGCGCCGTTGCTGTTCACCGCGCTGAACAACCAATTCTTCAGCACCGACATGGGCAAACCCATGGCCAACCTGCCGGTGGTGATCTTCCAGTTCGCGATGAGTCCCTACGACAACTGGATCCGCCTGGCCTGGGGTGGTGCGCTGCTGATCACCCTGGCCGTGCTTTTGCTCAACATCCTGGCGCGGGTCTTCTTCCGCGACCGCGCTCCCCGCTGAGCGCCCAACCCACAACGCTCAAGGCCCACTCATGACCGCCACCACTGTTGAAACCCGCAACGCACTGGAAGTGCGCAACCTGAACTTTTTCTACGGCAAGTTCCAGGGGCTGCGCAATGTCAGCATGGACATCGCCGAGCGCAAGGTCACGGCCTTCATTGGCCCGTCCGGCTGCGGCAAGTCCACCTTGCTGCGCACGCTCAACCGCATGTACAGCCTCTACCCCGGCCAGCGTGCCGAAGGCGAGATCAACTTCTACGGCCAAAACATCCTCGACGCCAAGCAGGACTTGAACCTGCTGCGGGCCCGCATTGGCATGGTGTTCCAGAAGCCTACGCCTTTCCCCATGTCCATCTACGACAACATCGCCTTCGGCGTGCGCCTGTACGAAAACCTCAGCCGCAGCGAAATGGATGAGCGTGTGGAATGGGCGCTGACCAAGGCCGCGCTCTGGAACGAGGTCAAGGACAAGCTCAACCAAAGCGGCCTGTCGCTCTCTGGTGGCCAGCAGCAGCGCCTGTGCATCGCGCGCAGCGTGGCGGTCAAACCCTCGGTGTTGCTGCTCGACGAGCCGACCTCCGCGCTGGACCCCATCTCCACCGGCAAGGTGGAGGAGCTGGTGCACGAACTCAAGGCCGACTACACCATCGCCATCGTGACCCACAACATGCAGCAGGCCGCCCGCTGCAGCGATTTCACCGCCTACATGTACCTGGGCGAGCTGATCGAGTTCGGTGACACCGAGCAGATCTTCTTCAAGCCCAAGCGCACCGAAACCGAAGACTACATCACCGGCCGCTTCGGCTGAACCCCGCCACACGAGGAGCCTGCAGCATGTCCGACAAACACCTTTCCAGCCAGTTCGACGCCGACCTCAACACCGTCTCCACCCGCGTGCTGGAGATGGGGGGGCTGGTCGAGTCGCAGCTGCACCAGGCACTCTATGCGCTGGTGCACCTGAGCCTGGAGACCGCCAACCAAGTGATCGAGAACGAAGCCCGCGTGAACCAGATGGAGCGCGAGATCGACCACGACATCACCTCCACCATCGCCCGGCGCCAACCCACGGCGCGCGACCTGCGGTTCCTCATGGCCATCTCGCGCACCACCTCCAACCTGGAGCGTGCTGGTGACGAGGTGACCAAGGTCGCCCGCATGGTCAAGTCCATCATCGAGAACGGCTCGCCGCGCTCCTTGCCCATCTCTGAACTGCGCCTGGCGGCCGACCTGGCCGCTGCGCTCATGCGCAAGTCGCTGGATGCTTTTGCCCGCCTGGACACCGCCATGGCCATCGAAATCATCAAAGGCGACGACGCGGTGGATGTGGAGTACGACGGCTTTCTGCGCAAGCTCATCACCTACATGATGGAAGACCCGCGCAAGATCACCCCCAGCCTGGACCTGCTGTTTCTGGCCAAGGCGATTGAGCGTGTGGGCGACCACGCCAAAAACATCGCCGAGTCCATCATCTACATCGTCAAGGGCGAGGACGTGCGCCACACCTCCATGGAAACGCTGGAGAGGCTGGCCCAATGAGAAAGCTGCCCCGTGTGCTGGTGGTGGAGGACGAGCCGGCCATCGCCGAACTGATCGCCGTCAACCTGCGCCACAACGGCTTTGCACCCACCGTGGTGTTTGACGGCCAGGCCGCCCAGCGCGAGGTCGATGCCGTGTTGCCCGATGTCATCCTGCTCGACTGGATGTTGCCCGGCGAAAGTGGTGCCAGCCTGGCCCGCCAGTGGCGCCGCCACGAGCGGACCAAAACCGTGCCTATCCTCATGCTCACCGCACGCAGTGATGAGTCGGACAAGGTGCAGGGCCTGGACGCCGGGGCCGACGACTACATCACCAAGCCGTTTTCGACCCAAGAGCTGCTTGCGCGCATCCGCGCCGTGTTGCGCCGGCGCGCGCCGCAAATCGTCAACGACTCGGTCCAGGTGGGCCCGCTGGTGCTGGATGCCGCGACCTACCGCGTCAGCTACGACGGCCAGGAACTCAAGGTCGGCCCGACCGAGTTCAAGCTGCTGCACTACCTCATGAAACACGCCGAGCGCGTGCACACCCGCGCCAGCCTGCTCGACAAAATCTGGGGCGACCACGTTTACATCGAGGAGCGCACGGTGGATGTGCACATCAAGCGCCTGCGCGAATCGCTGGGTGAAGGTGGCGCGCTGATCGAGACCGTGCGCGGTGCCGGTTACCGCCTCAGTGTGCAGTCCGTGCGAGCCAAGGTGGCTGCGTCCGACAGCCCGCAGGCGGCGGCATCGCCCACATGACCAGGCTCGCATGATCCGTCGCACGCTGGAGTTGGTGGCGCTGGTGTCGGTGGGCGCCGGCTGGGGTGTCTACACGGGTTCGCTGATGCTGGCTGTCAGTGGTGCGGTGGCGGGCGCGCTGCTCTGGGTCGCGCTGGACAACCTGCGCGCGGGGCTGGTGCTGCGCTGGCTCAGCCGTGGCGAACCCAGCACACCACCCGCAGTGGGTGCCGTCTGGGCCGAGGTGGGGGAGCGGGCTCGCAAAGCCTTGCTCAAGCTCACGCGGCAGGCGGCCGACAGCGAAGCCAAGCTGGCGAAGTTTCTGGAGGCCATGCAGGCATCACCCAACGGGGTGGTGCTGCTGGATGCCGGCTGGCACATCGTCTGGTGCAATCTCACCGCCGCACAACATCTGGGCATCGATGGCAAACGCGATGTGCAGCAAATCATCAAGAATCTCGTGCGCGATCCCGGCTTCACCGCCTACCTGGGCGCAGGCGATTTTTCCGGTCCGGTCGAGATTCCCGGACGCGATTACCTGCAAGAGCCGCCGCAACGCATTTCCGTTCAGGTTCACCCTTATGCCGATGGCCGCATGTTGCTGCTGTCGCGCGATGTGACGGCGTTGCAGCAGGCCGAGACCATGCGACGCGACTTCGTGGCCAATGTGTCGCACGAAATCCGCACGCCGCTGACGGTGCTCAGCGGCTTTGTGGAGACCATGCAGCACCTGCCCCTGGACGAAACCGACCGCGCGCGGTATCTGGGCTTGATGGCGCAGCAGGCCGAACGCATGCAGACGCTGGTGAACGATCTGCTCACGCTGTCACGCCTGGAGGGCAGCCCGGTGCCGGGCACGGGCGAGAGTTTTGATGCCGGCGAGCTGCTCGACACCGCCATGGACGAGGCGCGTGCCTTGTCGCAGGTGTTGGCGCAGGGTTCGCACGTGCTGGTGCGGGTATTTGGGCCGGCCCCACGTTTGGTGGGCAGCCGCAACGAGTGGCACAGCGCCGTCTCCAACTTGCTCAGCAACGCCGTGCGCTACACGCCAGCGGGGGGGCAGGTGTCGGCCGGTTGGCGCCTGTTGCCAGACGGTGGCGCCGAACTGGCGGTGGCAGATACCGGGCCGGGCATTGCGGCCGAACACCTGCCGCGCCTGACCGAGCGTTTCTACCGCGTGGACCGCAGCCGTTCGCGTGAAACGGGTGGCACGGGCCTGGGCCTGGCCATCGTCAAACATGTGGTGCAACGGCACGGCGCCCAATTGCGCATAGACAGCAGGCTGGGCAAGGGCTCGGTGTTCACGATTGCCGTGCCCGCTCAGCGGGTGCGCGTGAACGGTACGGCCGACTGAGTCTCAGGGCTCAGAGGACGCGTCGTTGCGCCGGTAGATCAGCAGGGTTTCCTTGCGGTCGTTCAAGCGGGGCACGGCTTGGTCAAAGTCCCAGTCGGCCAGGCTCACGTGCTGGCTCAGGCCCGTCAAGGCCTGCGGCGACACCACCAGCGCATTGCAGCCATTGGCCGAGGTGCTGAGCCGCTGCAGGGCAAGGCCACCGTGGTGTTGCAGCGCCACGATCTGGCCTTGCGTGAGGCCGTGCACCAACACACACCCTTTGTCTTCTTTCAGCGCTTGTGCCATGCGGTGCGCCATCGGGCCGTAGCTGCGGCCGTGATCGAGCAAGGGCAGCCACAGTGTCATGAGGAGCAGCCAGCACAGGGTGCTGCCGGCTGCGGGCAGCACCAGGCTTTTCCAGAGCGCCGCGCGGTGCCGGCCCACGCGCCAGGCCAGCAGCCACACCCAGGCGGCGGTGGCCAACAGCGCAGGGACCAGCAGGACGAATGAGAAGCTGGGTTCAAATCCGGGTGCCAAGCGGGCCACGTTGGCGGCGGGTTTGGCAGGGGTGCCCGTCATCATGGCCAGCCAGATGACCCAGATGACGGCCGCACAGCTGGTGAAAAACAGCAGGGCAAACCAGTCGATCAGCGCCGAAACACTGCGCTTGAGCGTGGGCAAAGCAAACGCCGCCAGGCAGGCCAGGCCGGGCAGGGCGGCCAGCAGCGCCCGTTCGTTGCCGTTCTGCAAGGTGCTCGACACCAGCGGGGCGATCACCGACCACAACGGCAGCGCCACGTGGGGGCTGCGCAGCTGCCGGCGCCAGCGCCACAAGGTCCACAGTGCCAGTGGCCAGGCGGGCCAGGTGAACCAGGCCAGCAGCCGTGCCAGGCTTTGCCAGTCCGCCAGACTGTCGGGGGGACCCCAGTAGCGGCCGAAGGGGTCAACGCTCACCACCGTGAGGCCTGTCCACGCCGCCACCATGGTCGAGAAGGTCAGACCGATGACCAGACCTGTGGACGGAGGCGCGTTCTCCGCACGGTCCGCTTGGGCGGGTGACACCTGGCGGGCCAGCAGCATGAGCAGGCCCAGGTGGCCCAGGCCCAGCGCGGCAGCCAGCATGGGCGTGCCGGAAAAGGCCATGCCCCAGGTGGCCAGCACCCACATCAGCGCGGCGTTGCGCCGCTGCCGGGCATCACCTGCGACCAGGCGAGCGCTTGAATAGGCCAACAATGCGGCACACGCCAGGCCGGCGAGGGCCGGTGTGGTTTCATGCGACAGCTGGGCCAAACCCAGGCAGGCGATCAGCGCCAGCAAAGCCGCGTCGGCCAGGGTGCGGGCGTAGTCGGTGGGGCTGGCTTCGCCGCCGAAGGCAAAGGACACCGGCTGCGCCTGTGGCTGGCGCGCCAGTTGGTAGGCCGCGTACCAGGTGCCCACCAGCGTCAAGGCCAGCAACGCCAGGAAAGGCAGGCGGCTCGCGGTTTCTGCCGACAAGAAGGGAAGGGCCTGGATGGACCACGCGCCCAACCAGTAGGGCAGCAGGGCCGGTGTTTCCAGCGCCCGACCCAAAATCTGCGGCTCCCACCACGACATCTGACCCTGCGCCATGCCCGACATCACGCCAAAAGCAGCCACGTCGTCGTTTTTCCAGGGCGCTCTGCCGAAGAAGCCGGGCAGCAGATAGGCCAGACAGAACAACAGCAGGGCCAAGCGTGGCAATCGGCGCACGGCGGCCTGGGCGACGATGGCGGGGGAGGGTTGGTTCACGGCGTCAATATACCGGTGAGAGCGGGCACAAAAAAAGCCGGACGCATCCGGCTTTTTTGGTGTTCGGCCCGGTGGGGCAGAAATTACTTGGCAGCGGCGCCGCCACGGGCGAAGCGGTTGCGGAACTTCTCGACGCGGCCACCCATGGTGTCCACGCTCTTTTGCGTGCCGGTGTAGAAGGGGTGCGACTCGCTGGAGGTGTCCAGCTTGTACAGCGGCAGTTCGCGGCCATCTTCCATCTTGATCATCTCTTTCGTGTTGGCGCAGGAGCGGGTCACGAATTTGAAGCCGTTGGACAGGTCCACGAAGCAGACTTCGCGGTAGTTGGGGTGAATGCCTTCTTTCATGGCGGTTCTTTCTGTTCAGGTGCGACAGCCGCGACGAAAACCGTTTCCGCCGTACTTGCCGCTAAGCAAAGCGTTGGATTATATGACGTTTTGGCCGCCGCGCCGGGCCGCCCCAAGCAAGGCCCAGCCCCTTGGGGGCAGCGACCCGCGTAGCGGCGGAGCGTGGGGCACTGATTTTTCAGCCGCCGCGGCGCATCATTTCGAAGAACTCCGAGTTGTTCTTGGTCTGCTTCATGCTCTTCAAGACCATTTCCATCGCCTCGATCTCGTCCATGTTGTACATGAACTGGCGCAGAATGCGGGTCTTCTGCAGGATCTCGGGCTGCAGCAGCAACTCTTCGCGACGCGTGCCGCTGCGGTTGAGCTGGATGGAGGGGAACACGCGTTTTTCGTACAGGCGGCGGTCCAGGTGGACTTCGGAGTTGCCGGTGCCCTTGAACTCTTCAAAAATCACTTCATCCATGCGGCTGCCGGTGTCCACCAGGGCGGTGGCGATGATGGTCAGCGAGCCGCCTTCTTCTACGTTGCGGGCGGCGCCGAAGAAGCGCTTGGGGCGCTGCAGGGCGTTGGCGTCCACGCCACCGGTCAGCACCTTGCCGGAAGAGGGCAGCACGTTGTTGTATGCACGGGCCAGGCGGGTGATGGAGTCCAGCAGGATGACCACGTCCTTCTTCAGTTCGACCAAGCGCTTGGCGCGTTCGATCACCATCTCGGCCACGTGCACGTGGCGGGCCGCCGGTTCGTCGAAGGTGGAGGCGATCACGTCACCGCGCACGGTGCGCTGCATCTCAGTCACTTCCTCGGGGCGCTCGTCCACCAGCAGCACCATCAGCGTCACTTCCGGGTGGTTGGCAGCGATGGCGTGGGCCATGTGCTGCATCATCACCGTCTTGCCACTTTTGGGCGGTGCCACCAACAAAGCGCGCTGACCCTTGCCTATGGGGGCAATGATGTCGATCACACGGCCGGTGATGTTCTCGTCGGTCTTGATGTCACGCTCCAGCTTCATCTGTTCCTTGGGGAACAGCGGCGTGAGGTTTTCGAACATCACCTTGTGCTTGTTGTGCTCGGGCGAGAGGCCGTTGATGGCGTCCAGCTTGTTGAGCGCAAAGTAACGCTCGCCGTCCTTGGGCGTGCGCACTTCACCTTCGATCATGTCGCCGGTGTGCAGGTTGAAGCGGCGGATCTGGCTGGGCGAGATGTAGATGTCGTCGGTGGACGCCGTGAAGCTGGTGTCCATGTTGCGCAGGAAGCCAAAGCCATCGGGCAGCACTTCGAGCACGCCATCGGCAAAAACCTGCTCACCGGCCTTGGCGCGCTTCTTGATGATGGCAAACATCAGCTCTTGCTTGCGCATGCGGCCGGTGTTCTCGATTTCGAGTGCTTCGGCTTGCTTGAGCACTTCAGACACGTGCAGTGCCTTGAGTTCGTTCAGGTGCATGGAGTGGACTCCGAGAGGGAGTGCAGAAAAAAACGGGGGAGTGGTGTGAGGCAGCGGGGTTGTCCCGACTCACGGCACGGTGGCTGGCAGCGACGAGGCTTGGATGTGCTGGCCGGCGATGTCGAAATTATGACAGGAAAAATGCGCCCGGCAGCAGCGGCCGGGCGGGGTGACGCAGAAGGGCGCTCAGGCCAGTTGCTGGTCGATGAAGGCGGTCAGTTGTGCCTTGCTCAAGGCGCCCACTTTGGTGGCGGCTGGTTGGCCGTCCTTGAAGAGGATCAGCGTGGGGATGCCGCGGATGCCAAACTGGGCCGGCACGGCGCGGTTGTCGTCCACGTTGACCTTGGCGATCTGCAGTTTGCCGTTGTAGCTGCCGGCCACCTCGTCGAGGATGGGGGCGATCATCTTGCAGGGGCCGCACCACTCGGCCCAGAAGTCCACCAGCACCGGGCCGCTGGCCTGAAGCACATCGGTCTGGAAGCTGTCGTCGGTCACGTGTTTGATCAGGTCGCTGGCCATGGTTTTGCCTCTGGGGAGCAGGTGTCTAGCAGTTAAAGTGGCGTCATTGTGACAGAAAGCGTATTTCCATGACGGCACCCTTGGCGGGCCCCTCCAACCGCCTTGTGGGCCACTGGGTCGATCAGGTGTCGGCCATGCGGCAGCACCTGCGGCGCTTCGATGCCCACGCCGGGCGCAGCCTGGTGCTGGTGCCCTACGCGCAACTGATGGCCCAGGCCCGCCAGGCCTGGCGCGAGCACGTGGGTGCCCAGGGTGGTTTTGTGCCCCGTTTCGAGACCACCCGCAACTGGGCGCAGCAACTGGGGCCCCATGAGCCCGGCGAACTCGACCACACCGCCGACGCGGCGCGCAACCGCGTGTTGGCCCAGCGCCTGCTGGAGCAGCCCGCCGGTGGGCGCCTGCCACCCGACTTGGCGCCGGCCCTGGTCGAACAGCTGCTGGATGCGGCCGCCCAGCTCGCCCCGCTGGCGAGTGCCGTGCCCCCCGAATCTCGTGCCGACTGGGCCAGCCAGCAGCGGGACGGGCTCGCCCGTTTGTTGCCTGGTGGTGTGGCGGCCTGGGAGGGCCTGGTGCAGGCGGTGGCCCTGGAGTGGGTGGGGCACAGCAGCTTTGCCACCGACGTGGTGTGGCAACACGCTCTGCCAGGGCAGGGCCTGGACGCGCTGGTGCTGCTGCAGGGCATGTTGCCCGACCCCCTTGGGCAGGCCTTGGTGTCGGCCTGGGGCGAGCGGGGCCTGAGCCTGCCCCTGGCTATGGTCGCAGACCAGGCGGTCGACCACGTCGCGCTTCACAGCTGCGCCGACGCCCAGGACGAAGCCCAGCGTGCCGCCGCCTGTGTGCTGGCCGAGATCGCCGCGGGGCACACGCCTGTGGCGCTGGCCGCACAGGACCGTATGCTCACCCGCCGCATCAGCGCCTACCTGCAAGGCGCCGGCCTGCCCGTGCGCGACGAAACTGGCTGGCGCTTGTCCACCAGCCACGCGGCGGCCCGGCTGGTGGCGGTGCTGCGGGCCTGCTCACCCCGCGCCAGTACCGACGAGGTGCTGGACGCCTTCAAGCACATGCCCTGCTGGCGGGGCGCCCAGGTGGACCGCTTAGAACGCCGGTGGCGCCGCGACGAAATGGCCAGCTGGGCTGCGGTGTGTGCCAGCGAAGCGCAGCTGGCGGCTCTACCGGAAGGCATGGCAACTTGTTTCGAGGCCTTGCAGGCGCCACGTGGGCTGGCCGATTGGCTGCGCGACCTCGCGGCCCAACTGCGCCATTGGGGCCTGTGGGACGCGCTGGCCACCGACCGCGCTGGGCAGGCGGTGCTCAAAGCGCTTTGGCTGCCCCAAGACGGCGCGGCGGTGCACGCCGATTGGCTGCTGGCCGCCACCCGCAAGCTGAGTCTGTCGGCATTCACCAGTTGGGTGCGCGACGTGCTGGAGGCCGCCAACTTTGTGCCCTTGTCGCCGCCGGGTGCGCCCGTGGTGGTGTTGCCCACGGCGCAGATGTTGGCGCGCCCGTTTGGCGCGGTGGTGGCCGCCGGCTGCGACGACCTTCACCTGAGCGCCGCTCCGGAGCCACCCGGCCAATGGACGCCAGACCAGCGCAGCCTGCTGGGCCTGCCCGGGCGCGAGGCACTCGCCACCTCGGCCCGCGCCGCCTGGGACCAGCTGTTGTGCCAACCCCGCGTGCATGTGTTGTGGCGCGAACACGAAGGTGACGAACCCGTGTTGCCCAGCCCGTGGGTGGTGCAGGTGCAGCAGGCGCAACAAACGCTGGGCCACCAGAACGCGGCCGACCCACGTGTGCCCCGTGCGTTGACCGGCACGGTGTTGACGCCCCCACAGCCCAGCGCACCGAGTCTGTTGCCCGCCAGCCTCTCGGCCAGCGCCTACAGCGACTTGCGCGAGTGCCCCTACCGCTTTTTTGCCCTGCGCCAGTTGGGCTTGGGCGAACTGCCCGAGTTGGACGACGCGCCCGACAAACGCGACATGGGCAACTGGCTGCACCGCGTGCTCAAGGCCTTTCACGAACAACGGCCCGAGCCGCGTGAGGTGGACGGCGACCGCGCCGCCATCGACGCGCTGGCCACACAGGTGGCCACCGAGATGGGGTTGGACGCAGCCGCCTTTTTGCCCTTCCGAGCCGCCTGGCCCAGCATGCGCGACGGCTACCTGGGCTGGCTCCACGGCTACGAGGAACGACCGGGCCAGGCCGGTCCGCGTTTTGATGTGGCCGAGGTGGACCGCGAGGCCACCTTGGGGCGCTGGCGCATCCGCGGCCAGCTCGACCGCATCGACCGCCAGCCCAGCCCCGAAGGCGCGATGGCCGTGGTCATCGACTACAAGACCGAGACCCGCGCCAGCACCGAAGAGCGCATCAAGCACCCCATGGAAGACACGCAGCTCGCCTTCTACGCCGCGCTGCTGCCCGAAGAAACGCTGCGCGCCGCCTACCTGTCGCTGGGCGAAGGCGCGGCCGGCGCCGCGTGGCTGGAACAAACCGAAGTATTGGCCGCCCGCGACGCCTTGCGTGAAGGCCTGCCCCACGACATGGACCGCGTGGCCGCCGGCGCCCCCATGCCCGCACTGGGCGAGGGCCGCGCCTGCGACTTCTGCGCCGCCCGTGGCCTGTGCCGCAAAGACTTCTGGACATGAACCCAAGCCCCCACGCTCCACCGTTGCACGGGTCGCTGCCCCCCGAGGGGGCTGACCTCGCCTTGGGGCGGCCCGGCGGCGAGGTCGCCACGACGGCCACCGAACCCGCGTACCGCATCAACGGCGTGCTCAGCGACGCCACTGCCTTCTACCGCGTGGCCTGCGACCCCGCGCGCAGCGTGGCGGTGGAAGCCTGCGCCGGCGCCGGCAAGACCTGGATGCTGGTGTCGCGCATCCTGCGCGCCTTGCTCGCGGGTTGTGAGCCGCAAGACATCCTGGCGATCACCTTCACCAAAAAAGCCGCCGGCGAAATGCGGCAGCGTCTGCTGGCCTGGCTGCGCGAATTTGCTGACCTGTCCGACGCCGAACTGGCGCAGCAACTGGTGTGGCGCGGGCTCACGCCCGAACAGGCCGCCGCCAGCGTGCCAGCGCTGCGCGCCTTGCAACAACGCCTGCAACAGGGTGGCCGCCCGGTGCAGGTGCGAACCTTCCACAGCTGGTTCGCCTCGTTGCTGCGGGCCGCACCGCTGGGGGTGTTGGCCGAACTGCAACTGCCGGCCCAGTACGAACTGCTGGAAGACGACAGCCAGGCCGTGCGCCTGGTGTGGCCACGTTTTTTTGCCACCGTGGCCGGCGACGAGGCCTTGTCGCAGGCCTTCCACGAGGCCGTGGCCACCCACGGCCGCAGCCAGACGCTCAAGGCGTTGACCACCGCCTTGAACAAGCGGGTCGAGTTCGAGCTGGCCGATGCCTTGGGCCGAGTGAACGCTTCGGTGGTGCCTTTTGGCGAACGCTTCCCTGAATTTGCCTCCTATGCCGATCCGGCGCACGCCTTGTTGGACGCTGCCGCCCACACACGCTGGCACGCGTGGTCCACGGCGCTGGGGGCCGAGAAGAACAAGACGCCGCAAAAGGCCGCCCAGGCGGTGGTCGATGCCTTCTTGTTGCCCGACGACGAGGCCCACGCGCGCCAGCGCCTGGCCCTGTTGCGCAAGGCCTTTTTTGTGGCCACCGACGACCGGCTCAACAACAACCTGCTCAAGTTCGATGCCGCCCAGGCGGCCGGCGATGAACTCGCCCGCCTGCTGGCCGCCAGCCGCCAGCACGAGGGGTGGCAACACCAACGGCGCATGGCCCTGCTGTCGCGCGCGCTGCTGCAAAGCTACGCCGCACTCAAGCGCGAGCGGGGCTGGGTGGACATGAACAACATCGAACAGGCAGCCCTGCGCCTGCTGTCCGACCCCAGCCTGGCGCCCTGGATGCAGCAGCGCCTGGACGCCCGGGTGCGCCACCTGCTGATCGACGAGTTCCAGGACACCAACCCGCTGCAATGGCAGGCCTTGTACGCGTGGTTGTCATCCTATGCCGGGGCCGGCTCGGGCGATGCGCCCAGCGTGTTCCTGGTGGGCGATCCCAAACAGTCGATCTACCGCTTCCGGCGTGCCGAGCCCCAGGTGTTCCGCGCGGCCCAGCGTTTTGTGGTCGAGGCCCTGGGCGGTGCCCTGCTCAGCTGCGACCACACCCGGCGTTGTGCGCCCGCCGTGGTGGGTGCGCTCAACACTGTGATGGGCGCCGCCGAAGCAGCGGGCGAGTACAGCGGGTTCCGTGCCCACAGCACCGACAGCAGCGCGCAGGGCCAGGTGCTGGGCCTGCCGGTGGTGCCCCGGCCCGAGCGCGGCAGCGACAGCGTGGACGGCAACGCCTGGCGCGACAGCTTGCTCACAGCCAAACGCAGCGCCGAAGACAGCCTGAGCGCCCACGAGGCCCGGCAAGCGGCCGACTGGATTGCCCACACGCTGGCCACCGAGCCGCTGGACCCCAGCGAGATCATGGTGATGGCGCGCAAGCGCGAGCGCCTGGGCTGGTTGCACGACGCATTGCGTGAGCGCGGCATTCCCAGCGAGGAGCCCGAAAAGCGCGACCTCAGCGAAGTCCCAGCGGTGCAAGACGTGGTGGCCCTGTTGGACGTGCTGGTGTCGCCCACACAAGACCTGGCGCTGGCACGCGCGCTCAAGTCACCGTTGTTTGGCTGGGGCGACAACGACCTCGTGCAACTGGCTCAGCGCGTGCGCGGCAGCGATGGCCGCCCGCACGGTTCTTGGTGGCAGGCCCTGTGCGACGCGGCGCCTGCCGAGCTGCCCGAGCCCATGCGTCTGGCCGCCGAACGCCTGCCGCGCTGGCGTGACTGGCTCTGGCAACTGCCACCCCACGACGCCCTGGCCGCCATCTACCGCGACGGCGATGTGCTGGCCGCGTTCGCTCGCCAGACACCCGCCGCTTTGCGCCCGACGCTGCTGGCCCAGTTGCAAGCCTTGCTCACCCAGGCGCTGGCGGTGGATGGTGGGCGGTGCCTCACCCCTTATCGGTTGGTGCGCGCCCTCAAGGCCCCGGGCCTCAAAGCGCCGGTGCTCAAACACGCAGGCGCCGTGCGCTTGCTCACCGTGCACGGCGCCAAGGGGCTGGAGGCACACACCGTGCTGCTGCTCGACACCGATGCCCGGCCACCCAAGGGCGAAGCCATGGGCGTGCTGGTGGATTGGCCGGGCGAAGACGCCGCGCCGCGCCGCCTGGTGTTTCTTGTCAGCGAAAAACGGCCGCCGCCGTGTGCGGCCGATTTGTTGGGCAGTGAGCAAACGGCGCGTGCTTTGGAAGAGCTCAACGCGCTGTATGTGGCCTGCACACGCGCTGAAACGCGCCTGGTGGTGTCAGCCACCGCACCACACGGCGACAGCGGCAACAGTTGGTTCAAGCGTCTCTTGCCGGTGTGCGAGCCGGCCGCAGTGTCAGCCGCTACCCCGCAGGCAGAAACGCACGCGGGCACAGACACCTTCACACTGCCCGAACTGCCGCCCCACCATTGGACGCCGCCGCCCGCCGAGCCGCTGGACGACAACCCGGTGAGCGCTCGCCTGGGGCAGGCCATGCACCGCCTGTTGCAGTGGCGTCCCACGCCCGCCCAGGGTTTTGACTGGACCGAGGCCCACGTGGCATCGGTCGCGCGCGAGTTCGATCTGGACCTGGCCCAGGCCCGGCAGGCACTGGAGCAAGCGCGTGCCGTGGTGGCCGGCGAGGGCGCCTGGGCCTGGGACGCCCAGCACCTGGACTGGTGGGACAACGAGGTGGAGTTGCTGGACGCCCAAGGCCAGGTCATGCGCCTGGACCGTCTGGTGCGCGAGCGCGCCAGCGGCCACTGGTGGGTACTGGACCACAAGTCCGCCGCGCACCCCGAGCGGCAGGCCGCGTTGCGCGAACAGCTGGCCCGTTATGCTCAGGCGGTCGCACTGGCCCAGCCTGGTGCCAACGTGCGCACCGCTTTCCTCACCGCCGACGGGCGTTGTATCGAGGTGGCCGTGCCCTCAAATGAATCCCTGAACCCGTATTCCCCCGCATGAATGAAGAAGTGAACAGCCTGCCCGTTGTGGTGGTGGGCGGTGGCCCGGCCGGGCTGATGGCGGCCGAGGTCTTGAGCGCCGCCGGTGTGGCGGTGCACCTGTTCGACGCCAAACCCACCGTGGGCCGCAAGTTTTTGCTGGCCGGCATCGGTGGCCTCAACCTCACCCATGCCGAAGATTTGCCCGCTTTTGTGGGGCGTTATGGCGAGCGCGCACCCGAATGCGGGCGATGGTTGGCGGCCTTTGGCCCGCAGGCCATCCGCGATTGGGCGCAAAGCCTGGGCATAGACACTTTTGTGGGCAGCTCGCAGCGCGTGTTTCCTACCGACATGAAGGCTGCGCCGCTGTTGCGCGCCTGGCTGCACCGCCTGCGCCACCCCGCCAGCGGCGTGCCGGTGCGGTTGTTCATGCGCCACCATTGGGACGGGCAGCTGCAACCGGTCAACAACGGCGCCTGGGACCTCTGTTTTCAAAGTCCTGGGGGCGAAGTGACCGTGCGCGCACGTGCGGTGCTGCTCGCCGTGGGTGGCGGCAGTTGGGCCAAGCTGGGTTCAGACGGCCGCTGGGCCGAGCCACTGCGGGCTCAAGGTGTGGACGTGGCCCCGCTGCGGCCCGCCAATTGCGGTTTCGACGCCGCCGTCCGCGGGCGCGCTGGTTGGAGTGCCCATTTGAGCGAGCGGTTTGCCGGCCAGCCCTTGAAATCGGTGGGTTTGTTGGTGGACGACGGGGCAGGGCGGCACTTCAGCCGCAAGGGCGAGTTCGTGTTGACCGCCACCGGCATCGAAGGCAGCCTGGTCTACGCGGCTTCTGCTTTGATTCGCGACACCATCGCGCGCGATGGCCACGCCACCGTGTTTCTCAACCTGCGCCCCGATTTGGATGCTGAGCGGGTGCGCCGCGAAGTGGCCCACCCGCGCGGCTCACGCTCGCTGTCCAGCCACCTCAAAAGCCGCCTCAACCTGAGCGCTGTGCACACGGCGTTGTTGCACGAAGTGCTGTCGGCCGACGAACTGCACGACAACCAAAAGCTCGCGGCGGCCATCCAGCACCTGCCCATCACCCTGGTGGCCACGCGGCCCATCGACGAGGCCATCAGCACGGCCGGTGGCGTGCGGCTGGAGGCGCTGGACGAGGGTTTGATGCTCAGCACCCATCCGGGCGTGTGCTGTGCCGGTGAAATGCTGGATTGGGAAGCGCCCACGGGAGGCTACCTGCTGAGCGCCTGCCTGGCCAGTGGCCGGGTGGCGGGCGAGGCCTTGCTGCGGTGGTGCAAAAAATCGCGCGATGAAGCTGCGCGTTGAATGAATAAGGTGACGAGCCTTGACCCCGGCACTGACTCCACAGTTAGGGCTGCTTGGTTCCCCACCTGACCCGGTTGGCCGCTTT
>NZ_JBHTBZ010000036.1:0-10033 GCF_042665235.1 Hydrogenophaga defluvii
GATCGAGGGCGCGCGGCGGCTGCAGACCTTGAACATCGGCGGCTCCTGCGCCACCGTGGTCAGCTTTGTGGTGGAGCGGGGCGCGTGATGCCAACCACCAGTTTGTGGATCTGGTCCGCCTGGGTGCTGCTGAGCGCCGTGTGGTTGTGGGCCATGCCACGGCCGTGGGGGCCGGGCTGGTGGTACCCGCTGCTGCCCGCGGGCGCGGGGGCGGTGCTGGTCTTGACCGAATCCACACTGGGCGACAGCTTGCTCGCTCACTGGATGCTTGCCGGCGTGTGGCTGTGGGGCGGGCTCACCGTGGTGTGGGTGCTCAGCCTCTTCAAGCGCGACGCCAGCATCATGGACGTCGCCTTCGGCTATCTGTTGCTTGCACTGCCATGGTGGTTGTGGCTGAAGCTGGGTGCCAACCCCCTGGCCTGGCCGCTGCTGGCCATGAGTACCCTGGGCTTTGGCCGCTACAGCCTCTACATCACCTGGCGCAACCTGCCGCATGGCGAGGACCCGCGCTACGCCCGCTGGCGCGAGCGCGGGGGTGCCCGCTGGTGGTGGTGGAGCTACTTCCAGATCTTTCTGCTGCAGGGCGTGGTGCTCTGGGTGTGGGTGATGCCGCTGGTGGCATCGATCGCATCGCCGCAGCCGTTGGGCACCTGG
The DNA here is from genome assembly GCF_042665235.1 of Hydrogenophaga defluvii. Classification (NCBI taxonomy): domain Bacteria; kingdom Pseudomonadati; phylum Pseudomonadota; class Betaproteobacteria; order Burkholderiales; family Comamonadaceae; genus Hydrogenophaga; species Hydrogenophaga defluvii. The sequence continues at coordinate 655 of NZ_JBHTBZ010000036.1, forward strand.
CATGCGCTGGGCGCCCTGGTGTGGCTGCTGGGCTTCGTGTTCGAGGCAGGCGGCGACTGGCAGCTCACCCACTTCAAGCGCAACCGGACCAGTTCGTCGCAGTTGCTGGACAGCGGGCTGTGGGGTTTGACCCGCCACCCCAACTACTTCGGCCAGACCGCCATGTGGTGGGGTTACGCCATCGTGGCGCTGGCCTCGCCCTGGGGCTGGGTGGGCCTGGCCTCGGCGGCCTACATCACCTGGTTCATGTACCGGGGCTCCGCCACCTCGTTGATGGAGCGCCACATGCAGAAAACCAAGCCCGGTTACGCCGCGTACTGCGCGCGTGTACCGGCCTTCTTCCCGCGCTGGCCGCGGCCACGCTCCGCCTCACAGAACGAGATCACCCCATGACCCACGCACTCATCATCGACGCCGTGCGCAGTCCGCGCGGCCGTGGCAACGACAAGGGCAGCCTCAAGGGCATCAAGCCGGTGGACTTGCTGGCCCAACAGCTCAAGGCTTTGCAAACACGCACCGGCGTGGACACCAGCGAGGTGGTCGATGGCGCCTTCGGTTGCGTCACACAGACCGCAGAGCAGGGCGCCAACATCGGCAAGCTGGCCCTGGTGCGCGCGGGTTGGAGCGATTCGGTCTCGGGCTTCACGCTCAACCGCTACTGCGCTTCCGGTTTGAGCGCCGTGCAGTGGGCGGCGAGCCAGGCACTGGCCAACGACGCGCTGGCCGTCGCCGGCGGCATCGAGATGATGTCGCGCGTGCCCATGGCATCCGACCAGGGGCCGTTGACACACGACCTGGAATTCCAGCGCGAGACCATGCTGGTGCCTATTGGCGTGGCGGCCGATGCCATCGCGACGCAGGAAGGCTTCACCCGCGAGCAATGCGACGCCTACGCCGTGGCCTCGCAGCAGCGCGCAGGGGCGGCCCGCGATGTGGGGCATTTCCGCTCGGTGGTACCGGTCACTGGTTCCGACGGCCGCGTGCTGTTGGCGCAGGACGAAACCCCGCGTCCACAGACATCGATCGAGGGCCTGGCGGCCATGGCGCCCGCCTTTGCCGCAATGGGCGAAAAGTACGGAATTGATGCGCTGCTGTGCAAACACTACGGCTTGCCGCACATGGACCACGTGCAGCACGCTGGCAACTCACCGGCCATGGCCGATGGCGCGGCGGCGGTGCTGGTGGCCAGCCCGGCCGCCGCCGAGCGCTTGGGCCTGAAGGCGCGTGCGCGCATCCTCGCCACGGCCGATGCGTCGGTGGACCACACCTTGGCACTCACGGCAGCGGTGGACGCGACCCGCAAGGCGCTGGCCCGGGCAGGGCTGGCCGTGGACGACATCGACTTGTTCGAGGTGAATGAATCCTTCGCCGCGCTGATGCTGCACTACATGAAGCACCTGGGTGTGCCCCACGAGCGCCTCAACGTCAACGGCGGTGCCATCGCTCTGGGCCACGCCATGGGCTCCACCGGCAGCGCGCTGGTGGGAATGGCGCTCGACGAGCTGGAGCGCAGGGGTGCGCGCCGCGCCGTTGTTGCCATCTGCGGCGCTGCTGGCGTGGCGGTGGCCATGGTTGTGGAACGGGTCTGAACCGGGTTCGCCGTATGCCCAAAACCATCGACCGCGAGCTGATGCGCGAGGCGCTCTCGAGCAGCACACTGAGCCACGGGCTCAAGCTGTTCGGTGACCGCTGGACGACGCAAGTCGCGCTGGGCGCCTTCACCGGCCTTCGCCGGTTCGACGACTGGCAGGCGCGCCTGCACATACCGCGCCACACCCTGGCCGACCGCCTCAAGGCACTGGTGCATATGGACGTGCTGCGTCCACGCCTCTACCAGGAACGCCCCGAGCGCTATGCCTACCACCTCACGCGCAAGGGTCTGGCGCTGTACGACGCTGTGCTCATGATCTGGGATTGGGAGCACCGCTATGGCGACCGGGACGTGCCGCTGCCCACGCGCCTGGTGCACAAAACCTGCGGCCGCGCCTTCTACCCCGAGCTCTCTTGCACCGCCTGTGGTGAGGTCGTTGCCATGACCGACCTCCGCTTCAGTCTGGAGCCCAACCCGCGACTGCCCCACGACACCGCCGCGCCGCTGCGCACCCCGCGCCTGACCGCCGGCAGCGGTGCCGACATGGCGCTGGGCTTGCGCGTCGATCGTTGGAGCGTGTTGATCATCTCGGCGGTGGTGCTCGGTTGCCACTACTTTGATCAACTCTCCTATGTGCTGCGCATCGGCCCCAGCGTGCTGGCGCGCCGCTTGGCCAACATGGTAGAGGCCGGTCTCCTGATTCAGCAACCCGATCGAGTGGATGCGCGCCGACGCATCTACCGCCTCACGCCGTCGAGCCGAGGACTCTTCGGCTACATCGTGTGCCTGTCCACCTGGGCCAGCGCGAAACACTTTCACGAACCCACTTCCATCCGACCCACGCACAAGGCCTGCGGGCAAGACTTCATACCCCGAACCACCTGCGGTCATTGCCACCAGCCGTTGCTGCCGTGGGAGGTCGATTTCGAGATGCCAACCCACCCCCAGCCATGAACAGCAGTCTCCAGGTCTTCGCTCAACTCACCGCCAACGGCATTGCCGTGGGCGCCATCTATGCGCTTGTCGCCCTGGGCATCGTGCTTATCTACAAGGCCACCGAGGTGCTCAACTTCGCCCACGGTGACCTGCTGGTCGTCTCGGCCTTCACCGCCTGGGGGCTGATCACCGTGATGGGGCTGCCCTTCTGGCTGGCCATGCTCATCACCGTGGCCATGGCCTCGCTGTTGGCATACGGCCTGGACGCGCTTGTCATCCGCCGTATCGCTGGCCAACCGCAGTTCGCGGGGGTCATGCTCACCATCGCGTTGGCCTTCATGCTGCGCGGTTTGGTCAGCATGGTGTTTGGCCCCGAGTCGCGCAACTACGCCACGCCATGGACGAACCAGACGGCAGAGGTGGGCGGGCTGGTGGTCACCCAACTTCAGTTGGTCATCCTGGGCTTTGCGCTGGCGGTGACGGTGGTGCTGTTCCTGTTCTTCCGCCACACGCGGCTGGGTGTGGCCATGCAGGCGGCTTCGCAGAACCAACTGGCGGCCTACCTCAACGGCGTGCGCGTCAAACGGGTGAATTCGCTGGTGTGGGCGCTGGCCGGCGCCACTGCGGCGGTGGCCGGCGTGCTGCTCGCACCCATCACGCTGGTGGACATCAGCCTCTGGTTCGTCACCCTCAAGGCGCTGGCCGCGCTGGTGCTCGGCGGGTTCGGCAGCATCCCCGGTGCCATCCTCGGCGGCCTGCTGATCGGCCTCATCGAGCAGTACGCTGGCGTCTACATGCCTCAGGGAACCAAGGACATCGTGGCTTACCTGGTGCTGATCGCCGTCCTCATCATCCGCCCCCGTGGCCTGCTGGGCGAAGCCCACGGCCGCCGAGTTTGAAACGCCATGAAGTTCGACTACAACACCCGATACCGCGACGGCTTCGCGCTTCTGCGCCACGCTGACCAGCGTGTGCTCTATGGCCTGCTGCTGGCGGCCTTGCTGCTGACACCGCTGTTTGCCACGCCCTTCCTGCTGGGCGAGCTGACGTATGTGTTCATCCTGTGCGTGGCCAGCATGGGCCTGATGGCGCTAACGGGCTTCACCGGCCAAGTGTCGTTGGGTCACGCGGCCTTCGTGGCCATCGGCGCCTATGCCCATGCCTACGCGCTGTCTAAGGGTGTGCCGCTGCTGCTGTCGCTGCCGCTGGCGGCGCTGGTGACTGGCTTGGCTGGCTTGCTGGTGGGCATTCCGGCCATCCGCGTTTCGGGGCTGTACCTGGCCATGGTCACCATGGCCTTCGCCATCATCGTCGAGCAGCTCATAGGTCACTGGGATTCGGTCACCGGCGGCTTCACTGGTTTGGCGGTCGAAGATCCGAGGATCGCAGGCTGGTCGCTGGGCGGTCCCAAGGCCTTTTACTACTTGTGCCTGGTGGTGCTGGTAGCGGTGCTGCTGGGCCTGCTCAATCTGCTGCGCTCGGCCATCGGCCGCGCGTTTGTGGGTGTGCGCGATTCAGAGGCAGCGGCCTATTCGCTGGGTATTCACGTCAACGCGGTCAAGGCATCGGCCTTCGCACTGTCAGCCGCCATCACCGGCCTGGCCGGTGCACTGCTGGCTCACCACATCAAGTACCTCACGCCCGACGGCTTCACACTGCTGCTGTCGCTGGAGCTGGTGCTCATGGTTGTGATCGGTGGGTTGGGCAGCTTGCGCGGGGCCATCCTGGGCGCGGTGCTCATCAGCCTGCTCCCCACCGCCATCTCGCGTATCAAGCCCATGCTGCCCGAGAGCGTGGCCAAGCAGTTCGGCCTGGAGATTTTCATCTTTGGTCTGGTGCTTGCACTGTTCGTGCTATTCGAACCCGCTGGCCTCAACGGACGCTGGCTCAAGTTGCGCGCGCTGTTCGAGTCCTTCCCCCTCTACCGGCGTGACACCTTCAAGCGCCAGAAACGTTATATGAAGTCGGAGCGTTACCGATGAGCACCCCTTCCATAACCGCTACGCCACTGTTGAGCGTGCGCGATCTGTCGCTGTCCTTTGGCGGCGTCAAGGCCATCGCCCGGCTCAATCTGGAGGTCCACATCGGCGAGGTGTTGGCCGTGATCGGTCCCAACGGCGCAGGCAAGACCTCGATGCTCAACACCGTCACCCGCGTCTTCGACCCCACGGCGGGTCAGATCGTGTTCAAGGGTCAGGACCTGACCCAGGTGCCCCGCCACCGCATCGCGGCCCACGGCATTGCCCGCACCTTCCAGAACATCGAGCTGTTTGAGGCCGCCACCGTGATGGACAACCTGCTGCTGGGCCGTCACCGCTTTGACCACGGGGCCTGGTGGCAGCAGGTACTGCGCACGCCCGCCGTCACGCGCCTGGAGGAAGAGGCCCGCGCAGCCGCCGAGGAAGTGATCGAGTTCCTCGAGCTCTCGCCCTGGCGCAACGCCGTCATCGCTGGCTTGCCGTATGGCGTGCGCAAGGTGGTCGAACTCGGCCGTGCGCTTTGCACCCAGCCCGAGTTGTTGTTCCTGGACGAACCCGCGTCGGGCTTGAACCCCGAGGAGACGCGCGACCTGGCCTTTTGGATCGATGACATCCGCACTGATCTGGGCATCACCGTGGTCATGGTTGAACACGACATGTCGCTGGTCAGCGCCGTGGCTGATCGCGTCATCTGCATGGCACAAGGGGCGGTGCTGTCGCAGGGCACACCGGCTCAGGTGCAGGCCGATCCGGTGGTGATCGCCGCGTACCTGGGGGCATGAGGATGACAGAAGGAAACGCGAACATGCAGGCATTGCTGCAAGTCAAGAACCTCGAAACTTGGTACGGCCCCATCGCGGCCATGCAAGGCGTCAACATCGAGGTCCGACCCGGTCGCATGGTGGCGGTGCTGGGGGCCAATGGCGCCGGCAAGACCACGTTGCTCAACACCCTGGCCGGTGTGATCGATCCGTTCAAGGGTCAGGTGCTGTTCTTGGGCCAAGCGGTGCATGGGCTGGACGCCGACGAGGTATGCCGGCGCGGCCTGGTGCTGGTGCCCGAGGGGCGCCAGGTGTTTCCTTTCCTGAGCGTACGCGACAACCTCGCCATGGGTGCCTACACCCGGCGCGACACGGATGGTGTGATCCGCGACCTCGAGCGCGTGTTTCAGTGGTTCCCGCGCCTCAAGGAACGCGAGCAGCAGCACGCTGGCCTGCTCTCGGGCGGCGAGCAGCAGATGTTGGCCATTGGCCGCGCGGTGCTGGCCCAGCCGCGCCTGCTGATGCTCGACGAACCGTCGCTCGGTCTGTCGCCGCTGCTGACCAAGGAGATCTTCTCCATCATCTGCCGCATCCGCGACGAGACCGGGACCGCGATCCTGGTGGTGGAACAGAACGCAGCCATCGCACTGGCACACGCCGACGATGGCTACATCATGGAGCTGGGCCGCATCGTCGCCGCAGACACCTGCGAGGCGTTGTCGCGCAAGGCCGACGTGCAGTCCTCTTATTTGGGCGGTGGCGAACAGCAGGGGCTGAGCGGCACGACTCAGCGCTGGAAGCGCCGGAAGACATGGCGATGAAAAAGATGGTTGACTATTCCCGATTCCATGGGCACGACACGCCCGCCCGTCTGTTCCGCGAGCGCTGCCGTGAGTGGGCCGACCGGCCTGCGCTTCGCCGCAAGCACCGCGGCTTGTGGCAGAGCGCCACCTGGGCCGAGTACTACGCCCATGCGCGCGCCATCGGCCTGCAGCTGGCGGAGCTGGGTCTGTCGCGCGGCAGCGTGGTCTGCGTGCTCGCCGAGAACCGACCCGAATGGCTCTACGTGGACATGGGCGCGCAGTGCATGGGCATGGTGGGCAATGGCGTCTATCCCACGTCATCGTCCGATCAGGTGCTGCACATCCTGGCCGACAGCGACGCCGAGGCACTTTTCGTTGAGAACCAGGAACAGCTTGAAAAGGCGTTGGCCGTGCGTGCGCAATGCCCGGCGCTGCGCTGCATCGTGGTGATGGAGCGCGATGGCCTGCGTGGCTTCGAGGATGAACAGGTCTTCTTCTTTGACGACTTCCTGGCGCAAGGCGAGGCACTGGCCGCGCGCGACGCTGCGCGCTTCGAGGGCGCCATCGATGCCGGTCGCTCGGAGGATCTCGCCTTCCTGGTCTATACCTCGGGCACGACCGGGGCGCCCAAGGGCGCGATGATCCTCAACCGCAACGTGGTGTTCCAGCTCAACCAGGCGCCGGTCTACCTGGATGTGGTGCCGGGCGACAAGTCGCTGTCTTTTCTGCCGTTGTGCCACATTGCCGAGCGCATGGCGTCGGTGTTCAACCCGCTGGCGGTGGGGCTGATTGTGCATTTTCCAGAAGGCGCGGGAACCGTTTTCAATGACTTGCGCGAAGTGGCGCCGCATGTGGTGTTTGCGCCGCCCCGCTTCTGGGAAAAGATGTACTCGCAGATCGATCTCTTCATGCGCGACGCGATCGCACCTGCGCGTTGGGTCTATCAGCGCGCGCGCGAACGTGGTGCTGCGGCGGTGGAAGCTCACCTGCGCGGCGAGACGGTGGCCAAACCCCCATTGGGAGACCGCCTGCTGCAAGGCATGGCGCTGCGCAATGTCCGTACCTTTTTAGGCCTCCAGAACTGCAAGAGTGCGCTTACTGGCGCTGCGCCCGTGCCGCCGGACCTGATCCGCTGGTTTTTGGGTTGTGGCATCGAGCTGCGCGAGGCCTTCGGCATGACGGAGACCACCGGCTTTTGCGCCGCAACGCCCAAAGGTGGCATCAAGCTGGGTTGGGCCGGCGTCAAAGGGCCGGGCATGGAGATCCGCATTGGCGCCGAAAACGAAATTCAGGTGCGCGGGCCCAACGTCTTCGGCGGCTACTGGAAGCTGCCGGACAAGACCGCCGAGGCGCTGGATGCCGAGGGCTGGCTGCTCACGGGCGACTGTGGTGAACTCGACGAGAACGGCTACCTGGCCATCCGCGATCGCATCAAGGACATTCTCATCACGTCGGGCGGCAAGAACATCACGCCCAGCCACATCGAGAGCCTGCTCAAGTTCAGCCCTTACGTGACCGATGCGGTCGTCATCGGCGATGGGCGCAAGTACCTGACCTGCCTGATCATGCTGGACCAGGAACACGTGGCGCGCCACGCGCAGGAGCACCAAGTGCCCTACACCGACTTCGCCAGCCTGACCCGTGCGCCCGAGGTGGTGGCGCTCATCCGCGCTGAGATTGATCGCATCAACCCGCAACTGGCGCGGGTGGAGCAGGTCAAGGATTTCCGCATCATCGGCGAACTGCTGACCGCCGAGGACGAAGAGCTCACACCCACAATGAAGCTCAAGCGCAAGGTGATCGCACGCAAGTACGCGCACCTGATCGACAGCATGTACACCGACTGACGTTTTTTTAGCCACCCACAAGGAGACAAGGCATGACACTCAATCGACGCCACCTGATCGCCACCGCCGCAGCGGCCGCCGCGCTGGTCTTGGGCAATGCCCATGCCGCCGGCGTTTCCGACACGGAAATTGTGATCGGTACCCACCTGGACCTCTCTGGCCCCACGGCCGCCGGTTCTCCCATGCTGCGCAATGCCATGCAAATGCGCATCGACGAAGCCAACGTCAAAGGCGTCCATGGCCGCAAGCTGCGCCTGGTGACGGAAGACAACGGCAGCCAGCCCCAGCTGGCCGTGCGCGCTGTGCAAAAGCTCATCCGCAGCGACAACGTGTTTGCCATCGTCAACAGCTTTGGTTCTGGCCCCAACGCGGCCACCGTCAAAATGGCCACCGACGCGGGGGTGGTGGTGTTTGGCCCTTGGGCGGCATCAGCCATCATTCAAAAGGTTGCGGGCAACAGCCCACTGCTGTTCACCACGGTGCAGAACTACGACACCACCACCGCCACGGGGCTTTCGTGGGCGGTGAAAAACTGGGGCGTCAAGCGCATCGGCGTGATTTATCAGGAAGGTCCTTTTGGTGACCTGATCCGCGCCGGCGTGTCGGCAGGCCTCAAGGACGCGGGCCTTTCACCCGTGGCCGAGGCCGCCTACAAGGTGGGGGATATCGACTTTTCCTCGCAGGTGGCTCGCATGAAGGCTGCCAACGTGGACCTGATCCTGGCCGGCACCGTGGTGCGCGAAACCGTCGGCGTGATGGCCGAGGTCAAGAAGCTGGGCTGGAACGATGTCAAGGTCGTCACCTCCCTGCCAGGGCGCAGCAGCATCGTGGCCCGTCTGGGCAAGGATGCAGTGGAGGGGCTTTACGGCCTGGGTGGCTGGAAGCTGCACGACAACGACACCACCGATGCTGCGGCCAAGAAGTTCCAGGCCGACTACAAGGCCCGCTTCAACCAGGACGCCGACGAAAACGCGGCCAATGCGTACTCTTACCTGGATTGGTTCATTGCTGGCCTCGAGGCCGCTGGTCGCAATGTCACGGCCGAGTCGTTCGCCAAGACCATGCAGTCGGTGCCTCATCAGGACTTCACCACCTACACCCGTCAGAGCTGGGCCAACAACCACGTGACACCCGAGCTGGTCTCCATCGACCAGGTCCGTGCTGGCCGTTGGGTGCAGATCGCGGCCCCGGTGGGCGGTATCGTCAAGTAAGGTCTGGTGCTGCCCTTTTGGGGCAGTGCCGATTAGGGCCTGTTCACTCTATTTTTCCGAGTGCGAACGAGGTGAAAACAGCGCCAATCTAGGCGCGCGACGACGGCCAGACTGGGCGTCTGGCCTAGGAGTGCAACGACGAGTGGCGCTGTTTTAACCCTGTTCCCTTCGGGTTGCGGCCAAAAAGGCCATGCGCGGCGTTGCGAAGCCTTGCCGGGGGCATACCCCGGCGGCGTTTCGCGCCTTGCGCA
>NZ_JBHTBZ010000037.1:0-889 GCF_042665235.1 Hydrogenophaga defluvii
AGCTGGAGACCAGCCAGCTTGCTGTGGATACCCATGGCTACACCGACTTTGCCATGTCACATGCCCGTTTGCTTGGTTTTGATCTTTGCCCGCGGTTGAAGGAACTCAAACAGCGCCACCTCTTTGTGCCACGCGGCACCAAAGTGCCCGCAGAAATCGCTGCGGTGTGCGAAGCCAATGTCGACGTCGCTTTGATCGAAAAGCATTGGGATAGTCTGGTGCACCTGGCAGCCTCGGTCATGAGCGGACATGCCAGTGCGGTGGCAGCTCTTGCGCGGTTCGGTTCTGCCGCCCAGGGCGATCCAATCTATGAGGCTGGCGTGCAATTGGGGCGGTTGCTGCGTACGGCGTTTTTGGCTGACTACTTTGTCAAGGACGCTTTCAGGAACGAGTTGCGCCGGGTGCTCAATCGGGGCGAGGCTGTTAACGCCCTCAAGCGCGCCATTTATACCGGCCGGATCAGCCCGGCGCAGGCCAAACGTGTCGATGAAATGCAGGCTGTGGCCGATGCGTTGAGCCTGATGGCCAACATCGTGATGGCGTGGAATACCTCACAGATGCAGGCGGTCCTGGATCGCTGGTCGAACCGCCGCCAGGTCATTCCACCGGAACTGATCGGGAAGATTGCGCCCACCAGGCTGGAGAGCATCAACTTGCGGGGTGTGTTTCGCTTCCCGGTTGACCGCTATGCTGACCAAATCCTGCCTTCGCGGCCAAATGCATCGATAACTGGCACCAATGGATGAAACCGACCACGGTTTGACGCCACGAATCGCAGATTTGAAAGTGAACAGGAAAGTCAATGAAATCAACGATCTACCAACACCACCTCCGCGCCAGTGCTAGCTTTTCGTACCGTCACTTATTGCACTGAAAACGAGGAGACCCC
>NZ_JBHTBZ010000038.1:0-10757 GCF_042665235.1 Hydrogenophaga defluvii
CTGTGGGGAGTGCGGCATGGGCTTGACGAGTGCAAAGAGCTTGCGGAGCAAATCGCGAGTGATGTTTTCAAGCGGGCATGATTGTTTGATGCCACGCCTAGCCAGCGGCTGATCCCCGATGGTGAAAACCGGGACACCCTGACCCGGCGGCGCTGGCTTCTTTTCGGGGGCGTGACAGGGAACGCGATGAGTATTGAGCTTGATCTGGCGAACGAGATGATTCGGGAGCTGAACAGCTTCATGGACGAGGTGCTGGGCATCCCAAATGACGTATTTATTGAAGTCGGGATATCTGCCTATCAGGCAGCAATGCTTGAGCATGGGATCGCTCGGCTTGAGCAAGGGACAGACCCTGCAGAAATTGAGAAGCTTGAGAACCACCGAAAAAAAGCAGAGCGAGATTTTCAGATGCTGTGTGACGCAGCACCGGATATGCCAGAAGACGTTATTAGGTCAATCAGTCTTGCATACGGTTTCATGACGATCTACTTGGCGAACGATAAGGAACACTCTGCCGAATCGTTGTTGAGAACAGTAGTTCAAACATCGAAGTTTTTAGGCATGGCAATTGGCTTGATTTCTGGCTCCGAAGAGTCCCGCGATGCCAAGCGAAAGGACATGCTTTCGATAGCAGGAAAAATTGGGGCCGCAGCCAAGCACCGCAAGCCGTCAGAGCTAAAAAAGTGGGCGCTGTCCCAAGCAGAGCATTTACGAGGTGCTGATGCAGTAGTTGCAAGGAGGCTTGCTGCGATGCTGCCAAATGAGTTTGCTGACGCCTCAAAAAACCCTGAGCGACTGATATACGACACCTTGCGCGAGGCAAGAAAGCCCCCGCGGATAGGAAATCCAACCACAGGAGGACGATTATGGCCCAGGTTTTGGGCATCACAGGCCTTCAGGCTGAGCCTGCCTGAGCGCTTGATCAGCGCCAGTAGCCCGAGATTTTTCGGTTTGCACATTTTTTGGCAGTGACAGACGCAGCCCTGCCGCGCGGCCAAACCGCTGCTGCCTTCCCTTACCAACTGACGCGCTGATCGACCTCAAAGTCCGGCGCCGGTTGGGCCGCCTCGCCCCAATCTGGCTCAACCTCGACACCATCGCCCATCGGCACATCGCACCCATCCCACAGCGGCGGCCCGCGTGCTGGCGCGATGCGAGGCGGCTCTGTCTCCACCCCGATGTGCTCCAGGATGTGCCGGAGGTCGGCACTGTAGGTGATGAAAGCGATGATGCGCATCTGGCCACCGCAGAGCGGGCACAACAGCGGCAACACCTCGTAGATGCGGGCGATCAGCACCGCCCACAGAATGTGAGCTGAGCGTTTGGGCAGAGCTGGCTGGGTGGGCTCGGGCTGGCTGGGACCACCGACCGTGGCCACTCCCATGGCATCCACCGCTGCGGTCACACCGCCTGGCTCGGGCTGTGCCGTGCCCGTGCCCGCGCCTGCGGTTTGGCCTGCGCCCAGTGCAACCGCCGCAGCCCGCAGGGGTGAATTGGGCGCCAGCACGCCGTAGTACCGGTGGCGGTGCGCACGCGGTGGCGGCACCAGCGCGGCAAGGCGGTCGATGAGTTCGAGCGGCGTGAGGTGCAGTTCGTCGGCCCGAACACCTCGCTTTGCCTTGCGTTGGTCGCGCCGGTCACTGCCAGGCTCGCTGTGCTGCTTGGCGCAGCGGTAAATGAGCTCACTGCCCGCTTTGCGCAGCCTATCCAGCGCAAACGGGGGCCGTGCGCAGTAGCGCAGCAGGCGCTCCAGGCCCGCTCGGTCTTGTGCTGCTATGCACACGCTGGTGTCTACCGAAAACCCACTGTGTTTGTACCCCAGCATCTCCTGGGCCTCGAAGCCTTCGAGCAGGCCCCGGCCCACAAAGGCGCGCAGGATGCGCCGACGCAAACTGGCCTGGGCTTGGGTCACCGCTTCGGGGTCGATGCCGATAGCCGGGTGAAACATGACGCTGATCGCTGTGGTGCGGGTGCCCTGCTCACTCGCCTCCCCTGCCACCGCCTCAAACATGCCATCGACCACGCACACATGGAAATGCACATGCTCGTTCAGGCTGGAGCCAAAGCGGTGAATGAAGGCGACTGCACCGATGTGCAGGGCGGCCTTGTTCGCATGCGCTGCGCATGGGCTGTTGGCTTGCAGGGTTTGCTCAATGACGCGCAAGAAGATGCGCAACACCATGCCCAGCACCACGCTGTCGCGTTGCATAAAGTAGCGCAGCCGCTTGGGAACCGACAGCACCCACTGGCGCACTGGCAGGCGGGGGAAGACGTGGTCGGTGAGGTGTGCCGCTGTCTCGGCCATGCGCCGCGTGGTGCACGAGGGGCAGACGCCCCGGCCTTTGCAGGAAAAGGCCACCAGAAAGTCGTGTCCGCAGTCGTCGCAGCGGGCACGGGCAAAGCCGTGGGCAAAGATGCCGCATTCCAGGTACTTGGCAAACGCTTGGCGCACATAGGGCTTGGGGCTGCGGTGGTCGCCCTGGCCGTCGAACTGGCCGGCGCTGGCCAGATCAAGCCAGGTCTCGTAATGCTCGGCCACCGTTTGGTAGAGCAGCGTGCGCTCGGGGTGGCGCGGGTTGTAGAGCTTGGGCTTGGAGGTGGCTGGCATAAATACTGTGTAAATACACAGCATTCTGCAGACTTCTCCTCAGCCAGGCTACGCAGCAAAACGGCCCCGAAGGGCCGTTTGTTGTTTCAGGGAGCCATCGCCGCTCAGGCAGTCGCTTCCTTGGCGTTCTCCACATATTCTTCGATCTGGTCGAAGTTCAGGTACTGGTAGATCTTGTCGCTGCTCTGGTTAATGACGCCCACGTCGGCCAGATATTCTTCCTTGCTGGGAATACGGCCCAGCTTGGAGCAGATGGCCGAGAGTTCGGCTGAGCCCAGGTACACATTGGGGGCGTCTCAGAAAACGGAATTTAAAGTACGTTAAGGCTTTGGCAGCGACTGTAGCGGCCTGAACTTCCCCGAACCGACCTTGGCGCTGCTGCGCCAGAGGTAATCGCCGGTCAGGTTGATGTGCTCCCAGCCCAGCGGCGACAGGTACTGCAACAGCGCGCCATCGACACCTTGACCGTGATTGCGCAAGGCGTTCGCCGCCCTTTCCAGATAGACGGTGTTCCACAACACGATGGCTGCTGTCACCAGATTGAGGCCGCTGGCCCGGTAGCGCTGTTGCTCAAAGCTGCGGTCGCGGATTTCGCCCAGCCGGTTGAAGAACACCGCCCTGGCCAGCGCGTTGCGCGCCTCACCCTTGTTGAGTCCGGCTTGCACACGGCGGCGCAGCTCCACACTTTGCAGCCAGTCCAGGATGAACAATGTGCGCTCGATGCGCCCCAGCTCGCGCAGGGCGACAGCCAAGCCATTTTGACGCGGATAGCTGCCGAGCTTGCGCAGCATCAGCGAGGCCGTCACCGTGCCTTGCTTGATCGAAGTGGCCAGCCGTAGAATTTCATCCCAATGGGCACGAATAGCCTTGATGTTCAGCCTGTCGTTGCTAATCATCGGCTTGAGCGCATCGTAGGCAGTATCGCCCTTAGGAATGAACAGCTTGGTGTCGCCAAGGTCGCGGATGCGCGGCGCGAAGCGGAAACCCAGCAGGTGCATCAAGGCGAAGACATGATCGGTGAAGCCCGCCGTGTCGGTGTAGTGCTCCTCGATCCGCAAGTCGGACTCGTGATACAGCAGGCCATCGAGCACATAGGTCGAGTCGCGCAAGCCGACGTTGACTACCTTGGCGCTGAAGGGCGCGTACTGGTCGGAGATATGGGTGTAAAACGTCCGGCCTGGGCTGCTGCCATACTTCGGGTTGATATGCCCGGTGCTCTCTGCTTTGCTGCCGGTTCTGAAGTTCTGACCATCCGACGATGACGTGGTGCCGTCGCCCCAGTTTCCGGCGAAAGGTTGCCGAAACTGCGCATTCACCAGCTCGGCCAGCGCCGTCGAATAGGTTTCGTCGCGGACATGCCAGGCTTGCAACCAGGACAGCTTGGCGTAGGTCGTGCCAGGGCAGGACTCGGCCATTTTGGTCAAGCCAAGGTTGATCGCATCGGCCAGGATTGTCGTCATCAGCAAGGTTTTATCCTTGGCGGTGTCGCCGGTCTTCAGGTGCGTGAAGTGGCGGGTGAAGCCCGTCCACTCATCGACCTCCATCAGCAGCTCGGTAATCTTGAGGTGTGGCAGGATCATGGCCGTCTGGTCGATCAGGGCTTGCGCAGCATCGGGCACCGCCGCGTCCAACGGCGTAATCTTCAGGCCAGATGCTGTGGTGATGATGGCGTCCGGTAGATCATTGGCCGCCGCCATGCGGTTGACTGTGGCGAGCTTTTCCTCCAACAATTCCAGCCGTTCACGCAGGTACTGATCGCAGTCGGTGACTACGGCCAACGGCAATTCGCTGGCCAGCTTCAGCGTGACGAACTTCTCGACCGGCACCAGGTATTCGTCGAAGTCTTTGAACTGGCGCGAGCCTTGCACCCACACATCACCCGAGCGCAGCGCGTTCTTCAGTTCCGACAGCGCGCATAGCTCGTAGTAACGTCGGTCGATGCCCTCATCGGTCAGAATCAGTTTGGCCCAGCGTGGTTTGATGAATGCGGTTGGTGCGTCAGCGGGCACCTTGCGGGCGCTGTCGCTGTTCATGCCGCGCAGAACCTCGATAGCATCGAGCACACCTTTGGCGGCGGGCGCCGCTCGCAGCTTGAGCACGTCGAGGAAATGCGGCGCGTAGCGGCGCAAGGTGGCGTAGCTCTCGCCAATGTGATGCAAGAAATCAAAATCCGCAGGCCGCGCCAGTGTTTGCGCCTCGGTGACACTGGCGGCGAAGGTGTCCCACGGCATGACGGCCTCAATAGCGGCAAACGGATCGCCGCCGTTTTGCTTGGCCTCGATCAAGGCTTGGCCGATACGTCCGTACAGCCGCACCTTGTCATTGATCGCCTTGCCGCTGGCCTGAAACTGCTGCTGATGCTTGTTCTTGGCCGCGTTGAACAGCTTGCCGATGATGCGGTCGTGCAGGTCGATGATTTCATCGGTGACTGTGGCCATGCCTTCGATGGCCAGCGCGACCAAGGTGGCATAGCGTCGCTGCGGCTCGAATTTGGCCAGGTCAGCGGGCGTCATCTGTCCACCCTCGCGGGCGATCTTGAGCAAGCGGTTTTGGTGTACCTGCCGTTCGATGCCAGCAGGTAGGTCAAGCGCCTGCCAGGCTTTGAGGCGTTCGATGTGTTCAAGCATGTGGCGCGAGTTCGGCTTGGCGGGCGACTGGCGCAGCCACGCCAGCCAGGTCGCCTTGCTACCCTCCTTGCGCTTGAGGAGTTCGTCCAGGCGCTGCCGGTGGACGGATGTCAGGGTGTCGGTCAGAGCGGCGTGAATGCGTCGGTTGGCACGGGTGATCGCCTCGGCGCAGATGCGCTCCATCACGCCGACCGCTGGCAGCAAAACGCTCCTGCGGCGCAACCCGTCGGCCAGCTCGCGTGCCAGCACAATACCCTTGTCAGTTTGCCAGGCCAGATCGTCCAGGCTATGCACGGCAGTTCGATAATGGCCCAGCGTCGTGAACGATTGGAAGCCATAGGCTGACTGCAACTCCAACAGATGTTCGCGCCGCGTTTCGGCGCGTTGGCCGTAGTCGTTCCAGATGTCGCCAGGCAGCTTGAGCTGGTCGGCCACTATGCGCAACAAGGGCGCATCGGGTTCCGCGTCAGCAGTGAGCGCGATGCCCGGATAGCGCATGTAGCAAAGCTGCACCGCAAAGCCCAGCCGATTTGCCGCGCCACGATGCTGTCGAATGCGGGACAGGTCGGCGTCGTTGAAGGTGTAGAGCCGGATCAATTCATCTTTGGCGTCTGGTAGTGCCAACAGGCTTTCGCGCTCAGTGGCGGACAGGATCGAACGACGCGGCATGTAGTTTCCTTCTTCTTGAAAACGAGGGATTTTGAGAGGCTGCACCAGACCGCCAACGTGACACGCGAAATCAAGGCGTTGCAATTCTCGAAAATAGTTCTTGAAATGTTATTCTCGATCCCTTAGCATCGCAATGAGTTTCGATAAGAAAGGATGCCCCATGCGACCGTCCGTTGTGCTTGACATGAAGCGAAATGCAGTGCGCGAAGCGGTGAACCGCTTTCGTACGGCGAACCCGCGCGTCTTCGGTTCGGTGCTGCATGGCACTGACCGGGATGGCAGTGACCTTGATCTCTTGGTCGATGCACTGCCTGGTGCCACGTTATTGGACTTAGGCGGTCTGCAAGACGATCTGGAATCGCTGCTCGGCATTCAGGTTGATTTGCTGACACCAGGCGACTTGTCGCCGAAGTTCCGTGCCAAGGTGCTCGCGGAGGCGCAGCCGGTATGAATGAGAACCGCCTGCCTGATTACCTCGATCACATACAGCAGGCAGCAACCGATGTGTGCAGCTTCGTGGAAGGGTTGGCCAAAGACGACTTTCTGACCGACAAACGCACCCAGCAGGCTGTCATTCTGAGCCTTATTATCATTGGCGAGGCCGCAACGAAAGTGATGGAGGGCTATGCCGCGTTCACTCAGGCGCACCCCGAGGTGCCTTGGCGCAACATGCGTGGCATGCGCAACCGAATGGCCCACGGCTATTTCGACATCGACCTCAATGTGGTGTGGGAGACAGCACAAGAATGGCTACCGGAGTTGCTAAAGCAGCTACCTGCTGTGCGCCAAGACGCCGACGATGAAGACCGCGATAGCTCTGAACGAAGCAAGCTATGTTGATTGGCTACGCTCGTGTTTCTACGCTGGATCAGAACCTCGAATTACAGCGGGAGGCCCTGACCAAAGCCGGGTGCCAGAAAGTCTTTGAGGACAAGGTGAGTGGTACACGGGCTGACCGCCCTGGCTTGGGAAAAGCACAGGAAATGCTGCGCGAGGGAGATACCTTGGTTGTCTGGAAGCTGGATCGTTTAGGGCGCAGCGTCAAGCAACTAGTCGATCTGGTCGGCGAATTTCACAAGCAAGGCATCCAGTTCAAGAGCCTGACAGACGCCATTGACACCGGCACGCCATCTGGCCGGTTCTTCTTTCACGTCATGGCCAGCCTTGCCGAAATGGAACGCGAACTGATCGTCGAGCGTACCCGCGCCGGGCTAGATGTCGCTCGTCAGCTTGGGCGCAAAGGCGGTCGCAAGCCCAAGATGACCGATAGCAAGATTGAGTCAGCCAAAAAACTGCTGGCCAGCGGCGTGCCACCCAAGGATGTGGCAAAAAATCTTGGCGTGTCCGTTCCTACGCTTTACCGCTGGGTACCAGCTTCAACCCAAGTGTGAACCATGCGCACGGAGCCAGACGCGTTTGATCAGCCAGACACGGCCGCCAGTGAGTTGGCGAGGTTGTTCACCTTTTCCAAGTAGGCGATAGATGAAGTGTCGTCTGGTCGCAGACGCTTGGCCGCATCAAGCGTTGCACTGAGGTCGGCAATAAAATTCCGCTTCTCATCTGGGTTGGCGACGCTTTGCATCTGTGCGTTGAGTTCATCGGCATAGGGGGCGGTCAGATCGAGGCGCTGCTCGCCAGTGATGACGCCTGCGTCGTAGAGCTTGTTCGTCAGCGCCTTGAGTTCATTTTTTGAGATATTGCTCAGGTCTTGTCCCGCCATGATTTCGGTGGCGCGGGTCGCTCTCTCACCGGAGTAAACATCACTTGTTCCTGGGGCCGCAGCGGCTGAGGTTGCCGGAGTCGATACCTTGCTCGACGGCGTGTACGAGGCGGCGTTTTGTGTGGGCTGAAATCCTTGAATTTTCATGTGCGCTCCCTAAAGGCGTTGATGAATGCGCAACACCTCCAACTGCACGTTGCGCATCACGAAATCTACACCAAAAAAACCGTGCTGTTCATCGGAAAAAACAGACAAAGAAGCTGCATTGCAAACTTTGAGGCAACGCTTTCCATGCGTTCGTCCAATGCCTCGACGAGGCGGCATCAATGCACGCTTAGCGTACGATTTTTTCCGTTTTCTGAAGCGACCCCTAGTTGACGTCCGGGCTGATCAGGCTGGTGACGGTATAGACATCGTTGGTTCCGGCAGGTCTTTTTGTTGTCGGCTTGGGTGAAGCATTTGCATAGGTGCTGGTTTCATTGCTGGTAACAATGGTGTAGGTTGCTTCTGCGGTAGCTTGGTTCTTGAAGGTAACCGTTACGGGCGGTCCTGCAATTGCTGCCGTGGCGGCAAAAATGGAGGTGGCGGCGAGCAACTTGGGCAACAATTTCATGTATTACTCCTTACGGTTGGTGATTCAGTGATGTTTTTCTTTTGGAAAAGCTCGTCGGTTTGCAGCGGGCTTTGCGCGAATAGCATTTCGATCAGGTTCATGGGGTTTTCGCTTTTCCCCTCCGCCTGGTGCGTGCGATAGTTGAAATCCCGGCTTATTTTTGACTCCAGATCGCTGGCATAATCTTTTGGATATTGCGCTTGCTCGATCGTGGGCAGCTCCTTGAAGTGGTCAAGGACGGAGCTGAAGAAATTGGTCATTTTCCCCGTCCGGTTATATTCATCCATGGCTTGGGCTGCGACTTTTACACGCCAAGCCTGTTCCCTATCATCCGATTCATAGTAAGCCGCTCTACGTTCATTGATGGTGTAGTTTCCGCTGTCGTCATAGATGATGTTGGACAGTTGTTCTCTCGACAGGCTACCAAAAGGGTTTTTCACCGATCTGCTGCCCCTGTCCGAGCTAGTGACGAATTCCGTTGCTTGCTTAGCTCTTGCTAACAACTCTGGATCGTCAGTCTTAGGAACCTCGTTGTTGTACTTGGCTTTGTTAGCTTGGTAGGCGTCACCAAGTATTTGATCTAGCAAAGAGTTCGCCTTGTCGGCCAATTCTGAACGGCTGAGCATTTTGTCCCGAGCCTCTGCGCGGCTGGCACTGTCCGCCAATTGGCTGGCTAGCGTGGAAATCGTCAGCGTGCCGCCGCCTTGGGTGCCTGATGCGCCCTGATTTTTCGAGGCGTCAGAAACAAGCTCGGTCGCCGAAGCCGCCTTGAACGCCACCGCATTGCCTGTTTGGGCAGTGGAATACGAACCAATAGAGCTGACCATAACTGCCTCCGTGAGCCTGGAACCTGTGCGAAAAAACGAACCGGCCGTAATATGAAAAACCCGGCAAAAATCACCGGGCTTTTTGGACGATGCTCAAATTGCCTATTTCATTACGAAATCGACCGTCCATGCATAGGTGGTCAGGTTGGTAGAGGTATGGTGGCGGTGCAGATCGCTCCGCCGCTAGCCGTTGCGGTCTTGTTCCATTGCGGGATTTTGTAGCCGCCGGGTTGCAGCGCATTGACGAAGGTTGTGCTGAACACGCAGGTCTTGGAACCGATTTTATAGCGGACGTTTG
The DNA here is from genome assembly GCF_042665235.1 of Hydrogenophaga defluvii. Classification (NCBI taxonomy): domain Bacteria; kingdom Pseudomonadati; phylum Pseudomonadota; class Betaproteobacteria; order Burkholderiales; family Comamonadaceae; genus Hydrogenophaga; species Hydrogenophaga defluvii. The sequence goes on from NZ_JBHTBZ010000038.1 coordinate 9,363, forward strand.
CATAGTTGACGTCCGGGCTGATCAGGCTGGTGACGGCGTAAGAGTTAGAGCCTAACTTCGAAACGGTCGTGGCCGGTTTTGGAGAGGCGTTGGCGTATGTGCTTGATTCGTTGCTGGTGACAATCGCATAAGTTGCATCTGTGGTGGTGTTGTTATTTTTGAAGGTCACCGTTACAGGTGGCCCCGCAATTGCAGCCGTGGCGGCGAAGATGGAGGTGGCGGCGAGCAGTTTTGGCAACAATTTCATGGATTACTCCTTACGGTTGGTGAGTCAGTGGCGTTTTTTGGCTCTTGGGGTAGTTCATTGGCTTGTTGCGGGCTTTGCTCGAATAGCATCTCGATCAAGCTCATGGGGTCTTTGCCTTTACCCTCTGCCTGGTGCGTGCGGTAGTTAAAGTCCAGATCAATCTTGGACTGTAGGTCACTGGCGTAATCTTTTGGATATTGCGCTTGCTCGATGGCAGGCAGTTCCTTGAAGTGGTCAAGTACGGCACTGAAAAAATTGGTCAGTTTCCCCGACTCGTTATATTCCGCTATGGCTTGAGCTATTACCTTCTCGCGCCATGCTTCTTCCTGCTTGGATGATTCCATCCAAGCAGCGCGACGCTCATTGACTGTATAAATGCTACTATCATCATTGATGATATCTGATAACTGTGCACGCGATAGACCGGAAAAAGGATTTTTCTCATTCCCGGTATTACTGCTTCTATTAACAAACTCTGTGGCTTGCTTGGCCCTAGCCAACAATTCTGGATCGCTGGTCTTTGGAACTTCGCTGTCGTGTATTTTCTTGTTGGCTTGGTAAGAGTCTCCTGATATTTGACCCAGAAGGTTTTTCGCCTTGTCAGCCAATTCCGAGCGGGTGAGTGTTTTATCCCGCTCTTCGGCACGGCTGGCGCTCGCGGCCAGTTGTCGGGCCAGCGTGGAAATCGTCAGCGTGCCGCCGCCTTGGGTGCCTGATGCGCCCTGATTTTTCGATGTGTCAGAAACCTGACCGGTCGCCGAGGCCGCCTTGAGGCTCGACGTACCCCCTGTTTGGGCTGCGGAATACGAACCAACAGAGCTGATCATCATTTCCTCCCCGTGAGCCTAGAATTTATGTATCCAGTCTTATCTTAGCATCATGCTAAAAATGAACGGCAGATGTTTTCGCATCGAAACTCTCCGATGGACTGCGTTCCGCCCAAGGACGTGACCAAAAATCTCGACGTGTTCGTTCCAACACTATACCGCTGGGTGCCAGCCTCGGCGCATGCTTAACGTACTTTAAATTCCGTTTTCTGAGACGACCCCACATTGGTGTTCTTGCCCGGGGTCTCCTCGTTTTCAGTGCAATAAGTGACGGTACGAAAAGCTAGCACTGGCGCGGAGGTGGTGTTGGTAGATCGTTGA
>NZ_JBHTBZ010000039.1:0-21378 GCF_042665235.1 Hydrogenophaga defluvii
TGGCTGCCAGCACCATCACATCACGTCAAAGCGGACAATCTACTTGCTACAAAACCGGACAGTTCTATTTGCTGCTGACACCCACAATCGCGCCATGCCCACCTCCCGCCAACCCGTTGATGCCCTGGCCATGGGCCTGATGTTGCTGCTCTGCATGTTGTGGGGACTGCAACAGGTGGCCATGAAGGCCACCTCACCCGACATGCCGCCGCTGATGCAGGTGGCGCTGCGCTCGGGCATCGCGGCCCTGCTGGTGGGCGCGGTCATGGTGTGGCGGGGCGAACGGATGTCGCTGCGCGACGGCACCTTCTGGCCCGGCGTGGTGGTGGGCAGCCTGTTTGCACTGGAATACCTGCTGGTGGGTTTGGGCATGCGGCTGACCAGCGCCTCGCACATGGTGGTGTTCCTCTACACCGCGCCGCTGTTTGCCGCCCTGGGCCTGCACTGGAAACTGCCTTCTGAACGCCTGCGGCCGCTGCAGTGGCTGGGCATTGCGGTGGCGTTTGGCGGCATTGTGCTGGCGTTCAGCGGTCATGCGGGGAGCACGCAGCATGTCAACACCAACATGCTGCTGGGCGACGCGCTGGGCCTGCTGGGCGGCATGGCCTGGGGCGCCACCACGGTGGTGCTGCGCAGCAGCAAGCTGGGGCAGGCACCGGCCACACAAACCTTGTTGTACCAACTGGTGGCGGCCGCCGTGCTGCTGCTGCCCGCCGCCATCGCCCTGGGGCAGGCCGACATACGCCCCACCGCGCTGGCCTGGGGCAACCTGGCCTTCCAGGCGGTGATCGTGTCGTTTGCCAGCTTTTTGCTGTGGTTCTGGCTGCTCAAAAAGTACCTGGCGGCGCAGTTGGGTGTGTTCTCCTTTTTGACGCCGCTGTTCGGCGTCGGCTTTGGCGTGTGGCTGCTGGGCGAGCCGCTGGAGCCGCGCTTTGTGGCCGGCGCCGGCCTGGTGCTGCTGGGCATTGTGGGCGTGAGCGGCCACACCTGGCTGGCGCAGGTGCTGCTGCGGCGCAAAGCCGCGCAGCACGTTAAGCTGACGCCATGAGCAGCACCCAGCCCGCCGACCCCAGCCTCATCGATTCGCGGCAGGCCGCGCTGCGCCTGCTCACCGTGCTGGGCCTGGTGACGCTGGGCAACAGCGGCATGTACGTGGTGGCCGTGGTGTTGCCGGCGGTGCAGGCGGAGTTTGGCGTGGGCCGGGGCGACGCCGCCCTGCCCTACACCCTGATGATGATCTGCCTGGGCCTGGGCGGCCTGTGGACCGGCAAGCTGGCCGACAAACACGGCATCACCCCCGTGCTGCAGGTGGGTGCGGTGGCGGTGTGTGCCGGCTTTGTGTGGGCCGGGCTGTCGGGCAGCATCTGGACCTTTGGGCTGGCGCACGGCCTGCTGCTGGGCATGTTGGGCAGCTCGTCCACCTTTGCGCCGCTGTTGGCCGACACCGCGCTGTGGTGGAACAAGCGGCGCGGCATCGCGGTGGCGGTGGCCGCCAGCGGCAACTACCTGGCCGGCACCGTGTGGCCGCCGCTGGTGCAATGGGGCATCGAAACGATTGGCTGGCGCCACACCTACGTGCTGATGGGCTTGTTGTGCGGCGGCGGCATGCTGCTGCTGGCGCGGCGCATGCGCCAGCGCCCACCGCTGGTGGTGGTGCAGCCCGCCGGTGGCGACCTGCGCGCCATCAGCACCGACCGCCCCTTTGGCCTGCCGGTGGCGCACGCCCAGGCGCTGCTGTGTGTGGCGGGCGTGGCCTGTTGTGTGGCCATGTCCATGCCCCAGGTGCACATCGTGGCCTACTGCACCGACCTCGGGTTCGGCGCGGCGCGTGGCGCCGAAATGCTCTCATTGATGCTGGCCTGTGGCATCGTCAGCCGGCTGGTGTCGGGGCTCATCTGCGACCGCATTGGTGGCATACGCACGCTGCTGTTGGGCTCGGCCTTGCAAGGCGTGGCCCTGCTGCTGTTTTTGCCGTTTGACGGCCTGGTGCCGCTGTACGTCATCTCGGCGCTGTTCGGCTTGTTCCAGGGCGGCATCGTGCCGTCTTACGCCATCATCGTGCGCGAACACTTTCCGCCGCAAGAAGCCGGCGCGCGCGTGGGTGCGGTCATCATGGCCACGCTGGTGGGCATGGCGCTGGGCGGCTGGATGTCGGGCTGGGTGTTCGACCTCACCGGCAGCTACCACGCCGCTTTTCTCAACGGCATCGCCTGGAACCTGCTCAACCTGAGCATTGCGGGCTGGTTGTACTGGCGGGTGCGCCGGGGCACACTGCAGGTGCCGGCCCGCACGGCGGCCTGACCCCAAGCGCCTTGCCTGGGCCGGGCGCCGCTACACTGCACGCCCCCACCCACACCGCCACCATGCCATTTCTCGCCCTGGGCCTTGCGCCCGCCCTCGCCCGCGCCGCCGAAAGACTGGGTTTCACCACCCCCACGCCCATCCAGGCCCAGGCCATCCCGGTGGTGCTCAGCGGTGCCGACGTGTTGGCCACCGCCCAGACCGGCTCGGGCAAAACCGCCAGCTACGTGTTGCCGCTGCTCCAAGGTTTTGTGCAGCAAGCACCCACCGCGCCGCGCCGCGTGCACGCCCTGGTGCTGGTGCCCACACGCGAGCTGGCCGCCCAGGTGGGCGAGGTGCTGCGTGCGCTGGCCCAGGATTTGCCCACGCGCCCCAAGGTGGTGGTGCTGTTTGGCGGCGTGTCCATCAACCCGCAACTGATGGCGCTGCGCGGTGGTGCCGACGTGGTGGTGGCCACACCGGGCCGCCTGCTGGACGTGGTGACCCACAACGCGCTGCGTCTGGGCCATGTGGGCACCCTGGTGCTGGACGAAGCCGACCGACTGCTCGACCTGGGCTTTGCCGACGAGCTGCAACGTGTGTTGGCCCTGCTGCCCACACGGCGACAAAACCTGTTTTTTTCGGCCACCTTTCCCACCAGTGTGCAGGCGCTGGCCGACGGCCTGCTGCACCAGCCGCAGCGCATCGACGTGCCCGCCAGCGATGCCGAGGCTCCCATGGTGCAACAGCGCGCCATCCAGGTGGACAGCACACGCCGCACGCAGCTGCTGCGCCACCTCATTGAAACCGAGGGCTGGCCACGCGTGCTGGTGTTTGTGGCCACGCAGCACGCGGCCACCGTGGTGGCTGGCAAGCTCAACCGGGGCGAGCTGTACGCCACGCCCTTCCACGGCGGCCTGAGCCAAGGCGCGCGGCAAGAGGTGCTGGGCGAATTCAAAGAGAAGCGTTGGGACGTGGTGGTGACCACCGACCTGGCCGCGCGCGGCATCGACATCGAAAACATGCCCGTGGTGGTGAACTACGACCTGCCGCGCTCGGCGGTGGACCACGTGCACCGCATTGGCCGCACCGGGCGCGCTGGCGCCGAAGGGCTGGCCATCAGCTTCGTCACCGCCGCGCAATTGGCGCACTGGCGGCTGATCGAAAAACGCCAAGGCCTGAGCTTGCCGCTGGAGGTGCTGCCCGGCTTCGAGCCCACCGAAGTGCCACCACCTCCCGTGCCGGGCGGGGGTGGCATCAAGGGCAAACGGCCCAGCAAAAAAGACAAGCTGCGGGCCGCCGCCGCACAAAAAACGGCCTCAGGCGGCGAGCAGCTTTTGTAGTTCGCCCGAGTCAATCAGGCGCTTGAGGTCGTCGGCACCGCCCACCAGCGTGCCGCGCACAAACACCATGGGAAACGTGGGCCAGCCGGACCACATCTTGAGCGCATTGCGCCGCCGCCATTCCGACAAGTAACTGCCGATACCGATGTACTCGTGCGCCAGGCCCGCATCGCGCAAAAGCTTGCGGGCCTTGCCCACAAACGGGTTGCCCGCCATGCCCAGCACCACCACCGGGTGCGTGGCAACGGCGGTTTGCACCTGGCTCAGCAGGTCGGCATGAAGCCCTGCCACTTTGGCGCGGATGGTGGGATGGAGGGCGGATTCGTTGAGGATGGGGCGTGGCATGGGGGTTCCGGTGGGATGTGCGCTGACTGTAGATCAACTCACACACCCACGCTCCCCCGCGTTGACATCAGACCTTGGCCGTGGTCATGAAGCTGTCGTAACGCCACTCCGAGAAGCGGCTCCACAGGATCTGGTCGCGTTGGAAGGCGCGCATGTCCTGGTGGATCTTCTTGAACTCGGGCGACTTGGCTTCGTGAGCGGCGAACACTTCCTTGGCGGCCTTGAAGCCGGCTTCCATCACGTCTTTGCCAAACGGCATGAGTTTGGTGCCCGCGCCCACCAAGCGCTTGAGGGCCAAGGGGTTTTCGGCGTCGTACTTGGCGGTCATGTCGCGCGCGGCCACCGCACCAGCGGCACGCACAATGGCCTTGTTCTCGGCCGACAACGCGGCAAATGCCTTCTTGCTGATGAAGAACTCCAACTCAGCGCCGCCTTCCCACCAACCAGGGTAGTAATAGAACGGGGCCACTTTGTGGAAGCCCAGCTTTTCATCGTCGAAGGGACCCACAAACTCGGTCGCGTCGAGCGTGCCTTTTTCCAGCGCCTGGTAAACCTCGCCGGCCGGCATGTTTTGCGCCACCACGCCCAGCTTGGTCATGGTTTCACCGAACAGACCGCCGCCCAGGCGCATCTTCAGGCCCTTGAGGTCGGCCACGGTCTTGATCTGCTTGCGGTACCAGCCGCCCATTTGGGTGCCGGTGTTGCCCGCGCTCATCGAGACGATGTTGAACTTGGCGTAGAACTCGTCCATCAGCTTGCGGCCGTTGCCGTGCTCCATCCAGGCGTCCATGTGGCGGGCGGTCAGGCCAAACGGCACGGCGCAGCCGAAGGCAAAAATCGGGTCTTTGCCGGTGAAGTAGTAAGGCGCGGTCTGCGCCATTTCCAGGGTGTCGTTCTGCACCGCGTCCACCACGCCAAAGGCCGGCACCAGCTCGCCCGCAGCGTGCACCGACACCTCGAACTTGCCGCCCGACAAGGCCTTGACGGTTTCAGAGAACTTCTCGGCCGAACCAAAAATGGTGGGCAGCGACTTGGGGAAACTCGACGCCATGCGCCAGCGCACGGCGGCTTGGGCGTGAACAGCGGGGGCAACGCCTGCGGACAACACACCGGCCACGCCAGCGTGCTTGATCAGGGAACGACGATCCATGGAAACTCAACTCCTCGGGTGGTTGTCAATCGGAGCGCACCAGCCTGGGCCGATGACGCACCTAGGGAAAACGGGAATTGACGACCATACCAGATTAAACGTGAAGGAAAACGCTCAAGGCACAAGTACCCAGAAGATAAAACCGCCTTCACCGCCCTCCAACATACCGGCTTTGCCCCACGCGGAACAATAAGCAAAGGCCTTCGCACAATCACCAGAATCGAACATGATCACTGCGCCGTCAAACGAATGACCGACTACGGCAACAAAGCAGCAGATGAACAAAAATCGGAGAGTCCGTAACACCGCAACAATGTAGCGCTAGGCGGATAAATCAGTATGTGCTTTGAAAAATGCGCTACAGACCGCAACCCAAATGCATTAGCCACCCCCTTTTCCACACCTTCGAAATCGTCAAGGACAACCACGCCATCCGGAGAAAGCAAAGACGCCATCAAGGGAATATCCTCCTGAGTCGCACGCCCGTCAAGATGCAAAAGATTCACGCGCCCTTGATGCCCATCTTTCAGCATGTCCTAAAACATCCTCGTGGAAGATAATCCTTGATACTGAAACAAAATGGAAGTCGCAGAAGATGGAATGCGTATTGAATTACTCATATCACAGGTGTGAATTTCCGCCATCAGCCCTGCTGCATCACACCCCTTTGCTATGGCCAAGGCCGATTTTCTAATAAATGTCCCAACCTCTGCCACAACCTCAGGTCGCCAATAATATGCTAACGAGTATAAAAGCCATTGTGTCGCGGTCGAAATTGACCCTGTGTTGTACTGCGCTTTGCTTCTCAACAAGTCCAGCGCACCCAGTTCCGAAAAAAGACATCCTGAACCTGCCGGCGACGCGGCTCAGCATGGTCAAAAACTCTATTCCAAAACGCTTCGGACAGCAGTCGGCATGACAAGTCGAATTTTCGCATCGTTTAACTCCCAAAAAATGATGGCGTTCGCTCTGAAGCCACGTCGTCCAAGCGAACGTCGCCGTGATATCTTAGAGCGGTTATGCCTCAGAGATTTTCATGATAAAACACCTGATCGGCCCAGCCATCCCGAACGCGCGCCCCGGGCTTGACCCCATCCCTCAGTGGCGTGAGGCCCTTCGCACAGCGACTGCCGAGACTCAGGTCAAGCTTTTGGTGGACATTGCCTTCTGGTCGCAACAGCACCCCGAGTCTGCTGAGGCAAGAACCGTCCTAGGGGACGCGTACATTCGCGTCAGACAGCCCTATGCGGCAGAGCAAGCGTTTCGATCAGCGCTGGGCATTGAGGCAAGCAGCGCGCGCGCGAGGGAAGGTCTTGGTCTAGCGCTCAGCCAAATTGGGCGGCACGCAGAAGCGGGTCAGCAGTTTGCCATCGCCCACAAAATTGACCCCGCCAACGCTGAAATTCTCGTTCACTGGGGCCTTGCTCTGCTTGCGCTAGGCTTCCTTAAGCCCGCACACAAACGTTTCAAGATGGCACTTGAGCGCAATGAAAACAACACGCTGGCCTGGCTCAATCTTGGCGTCGTGGACCTACAGCGAGACTCACCAACTACTGCCCTTACCTATATTAAAAAGGCTCAGGAAATTCAACCTGCGCTAGGCATAGCCCATTACTACGCTGCTATGTCATACCGCGCACTTGACCAACTGCAGGAGGCAACTACTGCCGCTGAGCAAGCCATTGAAACGGATCCAGGCCAACTCGACCCCTTGTTACTCCTTGCTGACATTCAGCTTGATGCCGGCTGGCTGGAGCCAGCTACCACAACGCTGTCCAGTGCCATTCGTTTTTTTCCGGCTGCACCAGAAGTCCATATGCGCCGCTCTCGCTTGTACAAAATGCGAGGGCAACTCTCAGATGCTCTCGGCATACTGGCCACAGCGCACCAACTAGGAGGAAGTGAGGCCACTATCCAATTGGCAATGAGCGAGATACAGCTGCTGTTGCAAGACTGGGCTTCTGGCTGGGACCACTACGAAGCAAGGAAACAGATCAGGCCTAGTCCAGTTCGAACGTTTCCCTTTCCAGAATGGGATGGCGGCGATCCATCCAGTCACACAGTGCTGGTGCATGCTGAGCAAGGTTTAAGCAACACAATGTTGTTTGCACAGTGTTTACCAGAGTTGATTCAGATCGCAAGACACGTGGTGCTAGAAGTACCCACAGAGTTGGCGGAACTCATGCAGCGCTCCTTCCCCACCTCAACGGTGGTGGGACGTCATCCGCGGTGGGACACCTCAACCACCTGGATGGACGACTTCCGCCCGCGCATAACCAGGCAGATACCCATTGGCAGTTTGCCGCGTTTTTTTCGCGTTTGCCCCGAGGACTTTGTCAGCAAACCACCGGCCTATCTCAAGGCTGACCCATCGCGTGTCGATTTTTGGAGGGGGCGTCTTTCGAACAACAAGCACCCTAGTGTCGGTATTGCTTGGATGGGCGGAATGCCGCAAACGGGCAAGCACTACTGCAGTATCGCGCAGTCGCTGCTTGCTCAACATTTGCAACACCTGCCTATCCAGTGGGTCAGCCTCCAGCATGGTCAAGCCGCTTCTGATCAAGGGGCAGCTCCTCTGGCGAGCAGCTGGCGACCCCAGGCCTGGCCTCAAGCACTCGAAAGTTTTGACGAACTTGCCGCATTGACCTGCGCCCTAGACTATGTTGTCGCAGTCTGCGGGACCCAAGCGCATCTCTGTGGTGCACTTGGAATCCCTGCTTTAGTCCTTGCGCCGGCCGCCCCAGCTTGGCCATACGGCTTTCATGACCAGACAACTGTGTGGCATCCATCACTGAGTGTGCTTCGCCAAAAAACATTGCATGAATGGGGGCCAGTGCTAGACACGGTTTCCTCTGCCTTGGCCACATTGTTTCAACCCGGCGGTCACCCATGATGCTGCGCCGACTCATTGACCACCTCACACGACGCCGCACCAACGGTTGGACAGAGGCTGCCGTTCGCGACCTTATGCGGGAGCGTCAATTTGAGCAAGCCTTGGACGCTGCGCAAAACCTAAACCCTCAGACGCCAGATAAGCAGGCCACCTCTTTTTGCCTTCTAGGCGAAATTCAATACCTACGCCATAACGATCAATTGGCCGAGAGCTATTTTCGTCAGGCACTAGCATTACAAGCCAGCCACGCGGATGCGCACCTGGGTTTATCAATGGTGCTCTCAGAACAACAGTCATTCAATGCCGCTCTGGAGCATGCGTTGTTCGCCAAAAATCTTAGGCCCGAAGAACCTCGGATGCTCGCCCAACTCGGCTATTGCTACATGCTACTTGAAGCCTATCCAGCGGCCGAAAGTGTTCTTAGACTGGCTTTGAGTCACGCCCCATCTGATAAAAGAAGCTGGAATAATCTTGCAATCACCCTACGCGCAAAGGGTGAAATAGCCGAGGCCAAGGCCTGTTGGCTACAAGCTCTTGATATCGACCCCGAATACGCGGCGGCACGGGGAAATGCAGCACTTTTTGACGCCGAGATGTCAGAGGCCGACATCGAAGTCAATGTTAAGCGGAATAGCGATGCACTACCGGAACTCAGTCTGCAAGCGCCCGAGAGTCAAATGCCTTGGGCGACCATCGATGCCCTTGTTCGCGCGGGACAAGTTAATGCTGCCATCAACTTAGCGGAACGCGAAATACCATCAAAAGCCAGCGAGGCGGAAACGCTGGCCCTCAATGAGTTGTACAGCAAGGCTGGGGATTGGCAATCCGCCACAACACAACTTCAAACACACCTGTCCCAGAACCCGCAGCATGCACACGCGTGGCACAGGCTCGGCAAAGTTCATGCACGCCGAGAACAACATGCAGATGCAATTAGTGCATTTCGGAACGCACTAGGCTGCGGTGGTGACAATGCGAACCTATTGGCCGAGCTAGGCGCTTCACTACATGCCCTCGAGCGCTATCAAGAGGCGTTAACCGCTATACAACGTGCTCACGAGTTGGATGGTACGTCAAAGTATCTAAGTCCCCTTGCTTCAGTTTTGTTGATGTGCTGTCGGTACGAGGAAGCAGTGCAGATTTACGAACGGTTGGGACAAGACGGCATGGTCAAGGTAGGGGCAAATCATGCGCTGTCCTTGGGATATCTCGGTCGGATCGACGAAGCGCTTGCCATACTGGACAAGCTGATCGAAACAACACCTCACAATCCAGCGGTGCGCCTGATGCGCGGCCAATTGTTGCTTCAGCAGCACGATTGGCGACGCGGGTGGGTTGACTATGCGTGGCGAGGCTTCAGTCAAACACATAGTTTTCGCATGCTCCCCTTTCCGCGCTGGAACGGAGAACCCCTCAAAGGAAAGAAAATTGTTGTGCTTGCAGAGCAAGGCTTGGGTGACCAGGTAATGTTCGCGTCTTGCCTACCAGACCTATTGGCACTGCAGCCTGCAAAGCTTGTACTCGAAGCACATGAGCGCGTGGCAAAGACACTGGCGCGCTCCTTTCCCGATATCCCAGTCATTCCCTCTAGACAAAAAAAGGACCTTGCCTGGGTCAACGATTTGGGCACTATGGACTACTTTGCCGCGCTTGGCGACTTACCCAGTCATTTCAGACTCAACAATACAGCTTTTCCAAAACAACCCTACTTAAAGGCTGATCCCGCACGGGTCAATCATTGGCGAAAACGCTTGGCCGAAGCAGGGCAAGGTCCATGGATAGGATTTTCCTGGAAAGGCGGAACTGAACTAACCAGAACGGGCCTGCGTACCATGCAGATTCAAGACTTTGCACACATATCCCGATCAATGCAAGGCACTTGGGTCAGCCTCCAGTATGGCCCTGTCGAGCAAGCACTTAAGGACGCAAAGGCAATTGGTTTCACACCGCATCACTGGGCAGAAGCAATTTCGGACCTCGACGAATTTGCAGCACTGGTGGCCGCGCTAGACGCAGTGGTGACAGTCTGCAACACGACGGTTCACTACGCAGGAAGCATAGGCAAAGCGACCCTAGTGCTGGCACCGCAAGTTCCGGAGTGGCGTTATGGACTAAATGAAACCCACATGCCTTGGTACGCCGACGTTGAAGTGATAAGGCAACGCCGTGCCGGCCGTTGGGATGACGTAGTACATGAAGCCGTACATAGACTTGCGCAAAAATTGGCACCTCTGCACGATCGTACGGGAGTACAGAGCATCAAATGACAAAAATTGTCAATCCACAACCACACGTACATCCATCTCTTCTGAGAAGACGCGTTAAACCACCCGCTTGCAGTCGGCATCAATATTGCTTGGTCACGGGACGCACACCGTCGTGCGCACTAGGAGATTCATCCATGAAACAGATACAGCAAGGTTTTACCCTCATCGAACTCATGATCGTCGTTGCGATCATTGGTATCTTGGCAGCAGTTGCACTTCCCGCATACCAAGATTACACGATTCGTGCCCGGACCTCGGAAGTTCTGCTGGGTGCATCGTCAGCTCGCACAGCCGTCACCGAATCTTGCCAACTTAGAAACGGCTGCACCAGTATCACTGGCATTTCAATCTCCTCGTCGCAATACGTCGCAGACGGCACAGTTGGAGCGGGTGGAACGATTGCCGTTTCTGCAACAGCAGCTCTTGGCACCAATGCGTTTATCGTTACACTTACCCCATCTTGGAACGGTCAAACCGTCAACTGGACTTGCAACGCGTCGATTCCAAAGTACGCTCCCTCTTCGTGCCGTGGTTAATTGAAAACTTCATAACTCACAATCAACAAAGGGCTTCTATTGAAGCCCTTTGTTATTGATTGCACCCAAAATGCTCAAAATCTTTAACTACGCAAAAGAAACCGGTTTTGCCAAATCTGCGGCTGCGGACATTGCCAAAAGATTTCCACCAGAACTGGCAAGCAAGCCCGGCGCACATCAATCTGCATCCAGACTATCACGAATCATCGAAGACGTATGCGAGCAAGCAGTCGAATTCAAAAATAATCACAAGATGGGCTGGTTTAGAAAATCTAAACTCTGCAACACTTTTCGCTGGGAACTTGTAGAGCGTGGATATAAAAAGGAATTTGTCGATTTCGCAACAGAAGCCTTATTGGTATATTTATCTCGAGAAACAAAACGCAATAAAGTTTGACTCAAAATACAAAGATTACAGGAAGACGCATTTTGAGACAAATGCCATCGCCAGCAATTTCAATTTCGCGCAACCACGCACACCATAGAAAAACCGAAGCCATTGAAAAAATTGATTTCAATGGGATATTCGCAGCACAACAAACAACCATCCAAGCAGTTCCGAACACCCCGAAAACTCAGGGAATTCAATCTATCGAGTCCATGAAATTATTCATATGCATGTTGGCATAGTCAAAATCCCCATTGAAAAAACAGCTGGCGAATTTTTTCAAAAAATCACTGTACACTGATCGAACTGAATGATCGGCAATCAAACGGAGGGCTTGCGCCACATATACTTCAACGCTTTCGCACTCCAGCTTCAGACCATTGTCTCGCATAGCCATCCACGCTTGGGCAAGCAAAGGATTTCTTTTCAGCACATCAGGGCAATTTAATTCTTCGGCGAAAAAATTAACCCACGAATGCGCACCTGTAAAGGTCAAAACAGGGATACCGTTAGCCACCCCTTTTGCGGCTGTCATTCCCGACAAGCGTGGCGTATCAAGAAAAATATCGCCTCGCCGCAGCAAAGCATCTGGAACCACCCAGCCCGCAAAAAAAGTACGCTCCAGCACCCCCCTGGCACGAAAGTAATTGTCTATCTCGGGCACTCTAGCACGGCCAGTCCAGACAAAGCAAGCCTCCCGATTTGCATTCAAAATGGACGAAACGGCATCTAAAAATTGTGGGTTTCGGATTTTTTCTTCCCGATTGATCGTAAACAGCACCACCTCAAAGCCATCCAGACTTTCAAGCATCGAAAGAGAAAGCTTGTCAGATGTAAGCTGCAAATCCGTCCCCACCATCAGTGGCGGCGCAGTTCGCCACAATACTTTCCCTCTATAGTGACATGATCGGCGGCTGCTCGTGAAAGCGTAGCAAGGGAAATCAGACGGGAATGCATCAACTTCAAATTTCATTGACAGCCACCCAAGTCGTTGGGAGGGCACTTGTCCACACAAATAGCTAATACCAAGAGGAACAGCAACGATAATACATCGCTCGCTTTGATTCCCCTCCAACTGAAGCGCCACCAGATCGAGCATTGAGTAAAGAGACTTCATCCCCAAACACTCGACAGAAATACCAAAATCCCGCGCCAACTGCTCGTAGCATTTAGCAGGCTTTCTGCCCCCCCCCAGCAAACGAAGTGATGTGGCGCCACCGCCAGTCAAATAGGCACGAATAACATTGCACAACAGCTCGTTGTGCGCAAGGTCTGCACTCAAGTTGTGAACAAAAAAAACCAGCTTTGCAGGCCTCCAATCGCGGCCAACGCTTGACGAGCGGACCGCAGCATTGGCGCGCATTCCAATTGAATGCAGAGCCGAGTGCAAAATACGGAGACTAGCTTCGTAGTGCCCGCGATCCTCAAATACCTTTATTGCCTGAGCGTAAGCCTTTTGCTCTAAGTGCTCGGCCTCCAGAATGCGTCCCGACGCCGAACATTCATTAAGATAAGGAACCACCACAGACTTCAACCATTCCTGCGCCTCAATAGGGGATTCAAAAATTGGAATTATCGGAAAATTCGCAAAATCAGATTTTAATGCCCTCACGGATGAGGACGAAGTCACGGCAGAAGAAGTTTGCACATCAGGATTGCCAATGCGAGACCGCCAAATTTCACGAAAAACTCGTCCCAACATAGAGAATTTCCTACCGTGAATCGAAAAAATCACCAACCGCCTGAATGATCCTACTTTGAAATGGCTCCATTCCGACCCACAACGGAAGGCGAACCAACCTCTCCGCAGCAAGATCTGTAACAGGCAATACTCGGCCCTCATCCCATCCGTTGCAACGAGAATACTCAGAGCTGTGCAAGGGCACGTAGTGGAAAATTGCCTGTACCCCACGCGATTTCATAAACTCTATAAAACCGCTTCGCTCCTCAACATTGCGCAGCAACAAATAATACATGTGCGCATTATGTTGACATTCTGAATGAAAAATTGGCCGCCTAAGCCACCCAATGGACTCAAGCTCCGCAAACGCGGCATGATAATTTAGCCAAAGATCCATGCGGCGCTTAATAATTTCATCACAACCATCAAGCTGAGCAGACAAGAAGGCCGCAACAACTTCGCCAGGCAAAAATGATGAGCCAATATCCACCCAACTGTATTTATCAACTTGTCCGCGCAGAAACGCCGTTCGATTAGTCCCTTTTTCGCGGATAATTTCACTGCGCAAAACTTGATCGGCAGAATTTACCAACAGAGCTCCGCCCTCCCCTGCAATTATATTTTTGGTTTCATGAAATGAAAGAGCACCATAGTCCCCAAGGGCACCTAGTGATCGACCTTGGTAAGTCGAGGTAATGGCCTGAGCAGCATCCTCAATCACCAAAAGTCCGTGCAATGCTGCCAACTCTAAAATTCGACCCATATCACAGCAACCGCCGGCGTAGTGAACTACACAAATAGCCCGAGTGCGAGAACTAATAAGCTGTTCAACAGCCATCGGATCTATATTAAGAGTAAACGGGTCTATATCAGCAAAAACAGGCTTTGCACCACGCAAGACAACAGCATTAGCCGTCGATACAAAAGTAAATGATGGCATGATAACTTCATCACCCGAACGCAAGTCGCAAAGCAGCGCTGCCATTTCCAGTGCTGCAGTACAAGAGTGGGTTAGGAGTGCTTTCGGTGCCCCTGTCATCAACTCCAACTTGGCTTGACAGGACTTGGTAAACGGTCCATCACCAGCCAGCATCCCATTAAAGTGGGCCTGGGCGATATTGAACAACTCTTTCCCAGTCATGTAAGGCTTGTTAAATGGAATCCAATCCATATCACACCTTAAAAAATTAGAGCCAAAAATGTAGGGTAAAAACATCTCGGATGGGCAAAAACCCCGCGCGCGTCACCATACGGCGGGCGACTAAGTTGCCGATCTGTGTCGAATAACTCAAAGTATGCGCCCCTCGTTCACAGGCTACCATTTGACTAGCCTTCAACAACTTCCGCCCCCAGCCTTGCCCTACCACATCTGCAGAAATGCCGAACAACGCAATATCCCATTCAAAGGCCCCCGTTATTTGCAAAGCAGACAACCCGAAGAGATCATCACCTCGTGCAAGAACCAGTATCCGACCATCCTCCCGCTTTTGTAGTTGACGCGCCCAATCTGGGTAAACAAGTCTGACTTTATTTAAATCGAGACGAGAGTCTGCCACATAGTGATTTTCATAATTTTCGAACAACCGCTTGACCAACTGCACTAAAGCAACGGCTTCGCCTTCCCGTGCGGGCCGGATAAGAAATTCTTCGGCATCGCCTTCCGGTGAAAAATCCGAAGAAAACTCTTTTAGACTGCATTCACTTACCGTCAGCACGTCACCAAACAATCCACCACGAGCTATTGCGGTTTGCACCAAACTCATTGGTGCGACAGGAATCCTGAGTATTAATAAATCGATCAATTCCGACCTTGCGCGAAGCAAGGCTGCATCGATTGATGCCACATCTGTACATTCAGCTCGCGCTGTTCGCACGCCGAAGCGTTCTTGATCAATGTCACTATGCCGGTATATCACCGCTTATCCTTATGTGCGTTGATCTACACGCGACATAGATGTCCGGGCTATGTTCCACTCTTTCGCATAAGCACACTCCGCAAACTCATTGAAATACGGTCCCCCCAGCGTGAAGTGCACGTTGCTCATGCCCTCGGCGTGCGGCTCGTAGCCCACCAAGTGGTTCCAGGCTTTGGGCAGTTCGCCAATCAGGGTGTCATCGTCCAGCCACTTGAATTGGTGCAACTCCAACCCGCTCGCGGTGTTCACGTAGTCGGGCGTGAGTGCCTTGCAGCGCGCGTTGTTGAACAGCATGACGCTGCTCCAGTTCTTTTTGCCGTAGGCGGTTTGCGGCTGGTTGAGGAACTTGACCGTTTCGTTGGGCTGGTGGTCGTGCTGCACGCACATCACGGCGAAGCGGTCATCGCGCAGGGCCCACAGCTTGGCGATGTCGTCCAGCACGAGCATGTCGCAATCCATGAACAGCGCCCAGCCTTCATAGCCACTTAGGTAAGGCGTGAGAAAGCGCGAGAAAGAGAATTCGGTGCTTTGCAGCGGATTGCGCTCGCGCCACATCAACCCTTGCAAGTTGTTGAGCGCCAACGGAACAAAGCTCACAGGTTGGCTGGATCGCGCCAGGATGCTGTGCGTGAGCACGTGCCATGCAACGGTTTCGCGGGGGTCGTAGCCAATGAAGATGCGGATCATGTTGCGCTGGGGGTGGACGTTTGGGATTCGGTGCGCGGCGCGGGGAATTCGGCAAACACCCGCTTGAGGTGATGCGAGCGGAACAGGCTGGTGATGATCACCAGATCAATGAGCGCACAACTGGCCAGAAACAACTCAGGCCATGGCAGCCAGTAGCTGGAATTCCACAGGTACCACGCCACGTAGATGAGGTGCATGGCGGCGGTGGCAGCACCGAAATGGCGGGCCAGTGGCCAGAGTCGGCGCACCAGGCCGCCAGCTTGGGGCACCCTGCGCACACACAACACGGCCATGAGCAGTGCGGGCACTTCGATGGCAATGACGATCCAGCTGAAATCCGAGCCAAAAAGAATATAGGCCTCTTTGGAGCGTCGCGCGATGACGGTGACCAGCAACATCAACACCCAGTGCCGGGCCAGAAAGACCAGCGCCAACCAGATTTCAGCCGGTATGCGCAAGACGCCATGCTGGTTGACGTCTAACAATCTTTCATCAAGTCGGGCCATGCTGCACTATAGCGCGCGCCATGGCCCAGCCACGCCACCGCGCGCACCGCCGGCCGATAATGCTGCACTGCACAGTTTTGGTTTCCTCCCCCCTCACCCCACACAGGAGAATTCATGTCCGCAATTCAAACCATCGGCATCATCGGCGCCGGCACCATGGGCAACGGCATTGCGCAGGCTTGCGCCACGTCGGGCCTGCACGTCGTGATGGTCGACATCAACGAAGCGGCGGTGCAAAAGGGCATTGCCACCGTGTCGGGCAGCCTGGACCGACTGATCAAGAAAGACAAGTTGACGGCGGCCGAAAAGGACGCGGCGCTGGCGCGCATCAAAGGCAGCACCAGTTACGACGACCTGAAAGGCGCCGAGCTGGTGATTGAAGCCGCCACCGAAAACGAGGCGCTGAAGGTGAAGATCCTGCAGCAACTTGACACCATGCTGCCGGCCAACACCATTGTGGCCACCAACACCAGCTCGATTTCCATCACCAAGCTGGCCGCTACCACGCAGCGGGCCGACCGCTTCATAGGCATGCACTTTTTCAACCCGGTGCCCATGATGGCGCTGGTGGAGATCATCCGTGGCCTGCAAACCAGCGACGCCACGCACGATGCGGTGAAGGCCCTGGCAGAAGCCCTGGGCAAAACGCCGATCACAGTGAAAAACGCACCCGGTTTTGTGGTCAACCGCATCCTGGTGCCCATGATCAACGAAGCGTTTTTTGTGCTGGCCGAGGGCCTGGCCACACCGGAAGACATCGACGCCGGCATGAAGCTGGGCTGCAACCAGCCGATTGGCCCGCTGGCCCTGGCCGACATGATTGGCCTGGACGTGTGCCTGGCGGTGATGAACGTTTACATGGCCGAGTACAACGACAGCAAATACCGCCCGGCGCCGCTGCTCAAAGAGATGGTGGCAGCCGGCTGGCTGGGCCGCAAAACGGGGCGTGGCGTGTACACGTACTGAGAGCCCCGAGCCAATTTCGGCGACTGCTGGCCTATGAGACGCGCCAGAGGCCACGCATGGCGCGCTTGAAGCGACCAACTTGACGTCGCCCTTGTTGCTATATAGCATTGCTATATACAACCTCAGGAGCGCACACCATGTCGATTGGCACCGTTTTCATCAACAACCGCACGCAGGCCGTTCGGCTTCCACTGGACGTACGCCTGCCTGAAGGCGTGCACAAGGTGGAAGTGCGAGCCAGAGGCAACGAGCGCATCATCTCGCCACTGGGCCAGACCTGGGACAGCTTCTTCCTAGGAGGCCCGGCTGTCAGCGACGACTTCATGACCGAGCGCGCCAGCCAACACCAGCCCGAGCGGGAAGCGCTTTGATGCTCCGCTACTTGCTGGACACCAACATCGTCATTTATGTGCTGAAGCAACGCCCGGTTGAGGTGCTTTCGGTCTTCAATGCCAATTCAAACCGCATGGCCATCTCCTCCATCACCCTGGCTGAATTGCTTCACGGGGCAGAAAAGAGCCTTCGGGTCAGCGACAACCTGGTCGCCATTGAGGACTTCTGCAGCCGCCTGGAGGTGCTGCCTTATGGGCCCAAGGCGGCACAGCACTATGGGGCCATCCGTGCCGTGCTGGAGAAGCAAGGCCAACCCATCGGCGTGAACGACCTGCACATTGCCGGACATGCCCGCAGCGAAGGGCTTGTGCTGGTAACGAACAACGTCTCGGAATTTGTGCGCGTACCCGCACTTGAAGTGGAAAACTGGGTCAGCCGGTGATCCGTGGGCACCCGTCACCGCCCCCACACCAGCCACCCCACCACCACCCCTGTGTGCACCAGCATGCCCGGCGCCAGCGCCAGGGCGTAGCGCCAACCGCCGGTCAGGCCGGCGTTCACACATTTGCTGGCGGCGTGCACCACCAGGGCCAGGGCAATGGTGGTTTCGGGGTGCTGGCCATCGCCAGGCAAGGTGGCCGCCATCACGGCGGCCACCGCGCTGTGCAATTCGGCCAATGACGCCAGCAAGGTGCCGGCCAACATCCCTTTGGGGCCCAGCCACAGGCTCAGACCGTAGACAGCCGCCTGTATGCCGGTCAACAACGCGGCAATGAGCGCAGCGGCGGGCAGGCTGAACATGCGCACATCGCCAGCGGCTGGCGCATCGCCTGCAGGCACCAACTGGGCACCGCGCACCAACCAAGCCCCCCACAGCAGCGCCACCAGCGCACCGGCCAGCGACGGCCACAGCAACACCGGCAACCACGCGGCCTGCACGGCGGCCGCCACCAACAGCAGCTGCAACAAGGTGGCCACACACGAGATCAAAGCGGCGCCGGCCATGGCCCCGAGCTGACCACGCCCTTCGCGCACGGCCATGCCCAGCGTGGCCACGGTGGCGGTGCTGGACACAAAACCCGACGCCAAGGACGACAGCGCCAGCGCCTGCCGCGCCGCCAGCAGCCGCCGGCTCAGGTGGGCCAGCGATTGCAGGGCCAGCAACAGGGCCAGCAGCTGCCCGATCACCTGGGGGTTGAGCACCGGCCCCCACAGTGGCCGGTTGGGCAACAAGGGCAGACCAATCAGCACCACGGTCAGCAAGATGATGCCGTCGCGCATTTCACCCGGCGTCAGCCATTCGGTGGCAAAGCGGTGCAAGGTCTCGCGCTCGGTGAGCAGGGCGGTGAGCACCACCGCAAGCCCAGCCGCCAGCGGCAGACTGACCACACACAACACGCCGATGAGGTAGGTGAGGAACAACGCCACCTCGGTGGTGACGCCGGGGTCGTCGGTGCGGTTGCGCAGGTAACCCACCACCGCCAGCCCCACCACCAACAGCGCCCCCACCGCCACCAGCGCATGCTGCCCCGACAACATGGCCGCCGCACCGCTGACGCTGGTCAGCGCAAAAGTGCGCAGCCCCGCCAGTGGCCGACGCGGCCCGCGCAGCTTGCGCCGCTCGCGGTCCAGGCCCACCAGCAGGCCGCAGCCCAGGGCCGTGGCCAGCACGGCCAGCATCTCGGTGGAGATGACGGGGCTGGCCATCAGGTTGCCATGTCAGCGCTCGGCCACAAAACTGCCGCTTTTGCCGCCATGTTTCTCCAGCAAGCGCACATCCGACATCACCATGCCCTTGTCGGCCGCCTTGCACATGTCGTAGATGGTGAGCAGCACTAGGGAAAAGTCTTTAAAAATCAATGACTTGCGACTCTTCAAAATCAAAATTTGAACCAATCCTGAGTGATAAGTTGGACAAAATTTGGACAGCCGCATGCGCCGCCGAGGTCAGTTTAACCCATACAAATAGATGGTCAAGCGACTCGCCAGTTGCTCACACGCATTGATTAATCGGCATACATCGATCTTGACATTAAAATTTTTTGTTCTGCAACACTGGCCACCAAATTTGTATTATATTTTTATTATAAAATTTTTATAAAATAAAATTTGCAAATATGCCACGCCTGCAATCTATTTCATGCAACAAGGCCAAGGCTCATTGACAATTCCTTGCAGATGTGGTAGACTTTTATATGTCGAGTAGCAAACTCCATTCAGTAGAATTAGTCGCACTCATTCTGTACTCTCAGTTCCCCAAGGACGCCATTTGAGCTTGTTGTAAACACTCTTTGACCATACCCATGGTCTATCTTGAGTTGTGAGAGCCCGTTTGCGTCAGTCGTACACGGGCTTTTTTGCGCTTGTAGAGACTTCCTTGGACAAACAGAGACAGTTGAACTCTTCTTGATCCATCAGGTTTGCACCTCTAAAAGTGCAGTGATTCAAGGAGATTTAACAAAATGCAAAATAACTATTGACAAACAGAAGTCGATAGTTTACAATGCACATCACTCGACAAGCAAACTTCATTCAACTGAAGTTATAGGTCTCATTCAACAGACTCATCCCCATCAAGGAACAAATTTGAGCATACTGTAGACACTCTATGACTACACTAGTAGTCCATCTGAGGGTATGAGTCCGCCTATGCTTGTCGTAGTCGGACTTTTTTTGATCTACGAAAGGACTTTTATGAACGAACGATAGCCAAAACACACACAAAGGCCGTTGTCTGCCTCAAAGACTTCACATATTTATATCATGAACTCATCTACAAAGGAGCTGTGATGAAAACCCATTTTTTAGATTTTTCCAAGAAGAAGGAAAACCATGACCAGTTATTACAAAACAGACGACAGTGAACCCACAACCTTAATCAGTTACTCGGTTCTGCTTGATGACCAAGTAAACGCCTCCACCAACACCGAATCATTCGACGATTTTGTGGAGGGGATCAAAGAAGTAGAAGAGTCTGACTTCAAGATCGGACCGGCATTTGCGCCATTTGTCTATCAAAGCAACTATCGAAATAAGCAAAATGCCACCTACAGCAATATGCTTGTATTCGATGTAGACAACCTCCCGGATACAACCACAGCCAAAGACCTCATAACAGACTTCCAAGAGTATCGGGTGGTTTGTTATACCAGCTTCTCACACCTTCTTCCAGGCAAAGGAGCAAGGTTCAGAGTCATCTTCCTATTGTCAAGTTCCATTGATGCAAAAGAGTATGAGGCCGTCACAAGACGAATGGCATCAAACTTCTCTGCATTAAAAGCAACTGACCCCGCGTCATTTAGCCCAGCCCAGATGTTCTATCTTCCGAAAATGCCTATTGGAAGACTTGAACACTATGAGATTGCAGAGTGCTTCGGACGTCCATTCGACTGGAAGAAGTACATTGAAGCAGAACCTCCAAGAGATAGTCGTATTGCGAGTGCCAAACCAACATCTGGCATTAGCATTGTCGAAGGAAGTCGCAATACGACTGCCAACAAATATGCTTTCTCACTAAAGATAGATGGCTTTGCGGATGACGAAATACTCAGGAAAACACTCGAATGGAATATCGAGAATTGCTCACCACCGCTACCGCACACTGAGATTGAAGCTATTTGTCGATCACTTGCAAAACTTCAAATCACAGGAAACAACCTTCCCACCGACTTTTCGGAGTATGGAATAGCGAAGTCGTTACTTGATGCTCAAGGTGAGTTTCTTGCCTACTCAAACGACTCTGAATGCTGGTATGGTTATGACAGGAAGACAGGCCTATGGGGGGAACTCAAGTCAACAGACATTCGTCGTTTGGTTCTAAACGAAATCGAACGACTGACTTATCTGTACAACAACGCGAGCCACTTGGCTACAGATTACAAGGCGAAAGTGGTCCGTGAACTAGCAACAAGAAAGACCTCTTCATTTCAAAGAAATGTCGAGAAGCTACTCCCTACCGTCACAGACTTCTTGATTTCAACTGAAAATCTAAACAACCAGAGTCTTGTTGTTGATTTCCATCCAGAACTGACCCACCTTCACGGGTAATTTCCATCCAAATCTGACCCACGTAAGAACCCTAACCTGC
>NZ_JBHTBZ010000040.1:0-664 GCF_042665235.1 Hydrogenophaga defluvii
TGTTGGCACCGCTGGGATACCATCAAACACTGATTATTTATCCAGCATAAGGGTGTCACTGGAGCTAAGTGGATACCCCTTATAAACAAACAGTATTTTCAGCCTTGTTCTGTTTGCCATGACCGTTGCCTTGCTGTCGTCCGCGCCATCGCTTGCCCTGCCCGGTGTTTGGCGGGGCGATGCCTGGGCCGGCGGCGTGTCGCCAGTCGTTACCAGCGGCCACGGGGCCTTGGACGCCGAGCTGCCCGGCGGCGGCTGGCCCATCGGCGAACTGATCGAACTTTTGCAGCCCCCGAGCGCACGGCACGAGTGGCGCTTGTTGTTGCCCGCGCTGCGCTTGGCCCAGCGCCAAGGCCCGCTGGTGCTGGTGGGGGCGCCCCACCCACCCCATCTGGCAGCGCTGGCGGCGCAGGGCGTGGCCCCCGATCGCCTCTTGTGGGTGGACACGGCCGAGCACAACGAACGTTTGTGGGCCGCCGAACAGGTGCTGCGCAGCACCACGGCGGGGGCGCTGCTGGCCTGGTTGCCCGAGGCCCGGCCCGAGCAACTGCGCCGCCTGCACCTGGCCGCACGGGCCGCCATGCCCACCACGACCGAACACACCGGCACCCTTTTGATGGCCCTGCGCACCGACGCAGTCCGGCCCCAGGCCTCACCCGCCCCC
>NZ_JBHTBZ010000040.1:755-84223 GCF_042665235.1 Hydrogenophaga defluvii
CCCATCACCCTGGCGGCCGAACTGCCGGTGATGGCCTGCCTGCGCCGCCTGCCCACCCCGTCTGTTGCGCCCGCACGCCCCCATGTGGTGGATCGCCCTGTTGCCCGCCCCCGCCACGCCTTCGCCTGAGGCCGTGCTGCCCCTGGCCTGGTGGGCCTTGCAATGGACGCCACGTGTGTGCCTGCTGGACGAGGCCGTGTTGCTGGAGGTGGCGACGAGCGAACGCCTGTTTGGCGGCCGGCGCGCGCTGCTGCAGCGCTTGCGCAACCAGGCGGGTGGCGCCGGGGCACAGGCCTTGGCCACCGCGCCCACGGCCCTGGCGGCCCTGGCCTTGTTGCGGCAGCTTGATACCGGTGCCGGTGCCGGTGCCGCGCCGGCGCCCCTGCTGCCCGCCACCGGTTGTGGCATCCGGCGCTTGGCCGCCACCCTGGACGCCTTGCCACTGGGCCACCTGAGTGCTGCCCGCCCCCAGGCCCCCACCTTGCACCAGCTGGGTTGCCGCACGCTGGGCGATGTGCGCGCCCTGCCACGCGACGGCCTGGCCAGGCGCTTCGGCGCCGATCTGTTGAACGCACTTGACCACGCCTATGGCCAGCGCGCCGAGAGCCACCCGTGGGTCAGCCTGCCCGAGCGTTTTGAGCAAAGGCTTGAATGCCCCAGTGCCGTCGAACAGGCCCAGGGCCTGCTGTTCGGCGCCCAGCGCCTGCTTAACGCCTTGTTGGCCTGGCTGGCCGCGCGCCAATCGGGCGTGCTCGCGTTCACCCTGCATTGGGAACACGACCGCCTGCGCCGCAGCGAGTTGCGTGGTGGCCAGGTGGCGCTGCGCACCGCCCACGCCACCCGTGACATGGCCCACCTCACGCGCCTGCTGGCCGAACACCTGGCGCGCACCACCCTGGCCGCGCCGGCCACGGCCCTGCGGCTGGTGGCCGACGAGGTGGCGCCGCTGCCCACCACCTCGCTGAGCCTGCTGTCGGGTGAGCGTCCGGCCGGCGGCGAAGCCTGGGGGCAGTTGCTGGAGCGCCTGGCAGCCCGACTGGGGCCACAACAGGTGTTGCAAGGCCAGGTGTGCGCCGACCACCGGCCCGAAGCCATGGCCCGCTGGGCACCGGCCAGTGCAGCCCGGCAGGCAATTGCCCCCGCTTTGCCGCCCACGCTGACCTGGCAGCCCCCCTGGCTGCTGCGCGAGCCTGTGCGCCTCGCCGTGATGCAGGACCGACCGGTCTACCAAGGCCCGCTGCAACTGCTGACCGGGCCACAGCGCATTGAAAGTGGCTGGTGGGTGGACGAACGTTGTGATGCTGGACCGGTGCAGCGCGATTACCACGTGGCTTTGAGTCCACAGGCGGGGTTGGTGTGGATTTTTCTGCTGCGCGGCAAAGAGCCTGCCTGGTTTCTGCACGGCATTTATGGATGAAGCCCCCACGCTCCACCGCTGCGCGGGTCGCTGCCCCCCAAGGGGGTGCGGCCTTGCTTGGGGCGGCCCGGCGCTGCGGCCTTGAACCATGCTGCCCGCTTACGCCGAACTCCACGCGCTGAGCCACTTCAGCTTCCAGCGCGGCGCTTCCAGCCCCGACGAGATGGTGGCGCGTGCCGCCGCGCTGGGCTACAGCGCCCTGGCCATCACCGACGAATGCTCCATGGCCGGTGTGGTGCGCGCCCACCTGGCCGCCAAAGAGGCTGGTCTCAAGTTGCTCATCGGCACCGAACTGCGGGTCAGCGCCCCCGAGCTGGCCTGTGGCGGTTTCACCCTGGTGCTGCTGGCGCGCACACGCCGGGGCTACGGCCAGTTGTGCGAGCTCATCACCACCGCACGCAGCTGCGAACAGCGTGGGCGCGAGCGCTACCACCTGCACTGGCAACAAGCGCCGCTGGTGGATGCGCCGCTGGACGACGTGCTGGCCTTGTTGCTGCCCTGGCGCGAGCTGGCCGATCAGCCTGACCAGCCCCACGGCAGCTGCCCCGCTGACATCGAGGCCGCTGCGTGCTGGCTGCACCAGCGTTTTGCCGGCCGCGCCTGGCTGGGGGTGGCCTTGCACCGCCGCCTGGACGATGCCTTGTGGCTGGATCGCCTGACGGCCGCCGCCCAGGCTGCCAGCCTGCCCCTGGTGGCCGCTGGCGGTGCGCTCATGCACGTGCGCAGCCGCAAGCCGGTGCTGGACGTGATGACCGCCATCCGCGAACACCGGCCCGTGGCCGATTGTGGTTTTGCCCTGAGCCCCCATGCCGAGGCCCATTTGCGCAGCCGCCTGAGCCTGTCGCTGATCTACCCGAGCGAGCTGCTGGCAGAAACCCAGCGCGTGTCCAACCAATGCCACTTCGAGTTGTCCGAGCTGCGTTACGAGTACCCACACGAGGTGGTGCCGCCCGGCCAAACCCCCAGCAGCCACCTGCGCCAGCTCGCCTTGCGTGGCGCGGCAGAGCGTTACCCGCAGGGCGTGCCGAGCGACGTGAGCACGCAGCTTGAGAAGGAGCTGGCCCTCATCGCCGAGCTGCGCTACGAGCCTTACTTTTTGACCGTGCACGACGTGGTGGCCGAGGCGCGCCGCCGCAAGATTTTGTGCCAGGGCCGGGGCTCGGCCGCCAACTCGGCGGTCTGCTACTGCCTGGGCATCACCGAGGTCAACCCGGCGCAGTCCACCCTGCTGTTCGAGCGTTTCATCAGCAAGGAGCGCAACGAACCGCCCGACATCGATGTGGACTTTGAGCACCAACGGCGTGAAGAGATCGTCCAGTACCTTTACACCAAATACGGGCGCCACCGCGCTGCCCTGGCCGCTGCCGTGGCCACCTACCACCCGCGCAGCGCCTTGCGCGACGTGGGCAAAGCCCTGGGCCTGCCGCTGGCCACCGTTGATGCCCTGGCCAAACACCAGCAGTGGTGGGACGGCGCCGAGCTGCTGCACGAACGCCTGATCGAAATGGGCCTGGACCCGGACGAACCCCGCCTGCGCCAGCTGCTCGCCATCACCCGCACCTTGCTGGGGTTTCCGCGCCACCTGTCGCAGCACAGCGGCGGCTTTGTGCTCACGCAAGACCGGCTCACGTCCACCGTGCCCGTGGTGCCCGCCGCCATGAAGGACCGCAGCATCATCGAATGGGACAAGGACGACATCGACGCTTTGGGCCTGATGAAGGTGGACGTGCTGGCCCTCGGCATGCTCAGCGCCCTGCGGCGCATGCTGGACATGGTGGGCAGATGGGAGGGCGCAGGGCAGGGCAGGGCCATGCGCCTGCAGGACATCCCCCAAGACGACCCGGCCACCTACGCCATGATCTGCCGCGCCGACACCGTGGGCGTGTTCCAGATCGAGAGCCGCGCCCAGATGAGCATGCTGCCGCGCCTGCAGCCACGCACCTTTTACGACCTGGTGATCGAGGTCGCCATCGTGCGGCCCGGGCCCATACAGGGCGGCATGGTGCATCCCTTCTTGCAGCGGCGCGAACTGGCGCGGAACGGCGGCCAGGTGGACTACCCCAGCGAAGCCCTCAAGCCCGCGCTGGCCCGCACGCTGGGCGTGCCCATCTTTCAGGAGCAGGTGATGCAGATCGCGGTGATTGCGGCCGGCTTCACTCCCGGCGAGGCCGACCAACTGCGCCGCGCCATGGCCGCTTGGCGGCGCAAGGGCGGGGTGGACAAGTTCCACCACAAGGTGGTGCAGGGCATGCTCGCCAATGGCTACACGGCCGAGTTTGCCGAAGCCATTTTTCGCCAGATTGAAGGTTTTGGCGAATACGGTTTCCCCGAAAGCCATGCCGCCAGCTTCGCGTTGCTGGTGTACAGCAGCGCCTGGCTCAAACGCCACCACCCAGCGGCTTTCCTGGCGGCCTTGCTGAACTCGCAACCCATGGGTTTTTACAGCCCCTCGCAACTGGTGCAAGACGCCCAGCGCCACGGTGTGGAGGTGCGGCCGGTGGACGTGTGTGTGAGCGGTTGGGACAGCGTGCTGGAGCCTGCTTCTGCCGACCCCTCACAGCCTGCGGTGCGCCTGGGCCTCTCCCTGGTCAAAGGGCTGTCGCTGGAAGTCAGTCAGCGCATCACCGAGGCCCGTGCCCAGGCCATGCCAAGCGATGTGCAAGACCTGGCGCAGCGCGCCCGGCTCGACGCCGCCGATCTCAAAGCCCTGGCCGGTGCCGACGCCCTGGCCAGCCTGGCCGGCCACCGCCGCCAGCAGGTGTGGGCCGCCAGCGCCTTGCACACCGCTCCGGCCCTGCTGCGCGGGGCGCCGGTGCACGAGCCCACACTGGTTTTGCCCCAGGCCACCGAGGGCGAAGCCGTGGTGCACGACTACGCCAGCCTGGGCCTCACGCTGCGCCAACACCCCTTGGCCTTGCTGCGCCCGCAGCTCGCCGACCAGCGTTTGCGCACCGCCGCCGAACTTCGTGATGCGCCCGACGGCCGCCTGGTGCGCGCCTGTGGCCTGGTCACCACCCGCCAGCGCCCGGGCACCGCCAAAGGCGTGGTCTTCGTCACGCTGGAAGACGAGACCGGCACCGTGCAGGTCATCGTCTGGAAAGCTTTGCGCGAACGCCAGCGCGCCGCCTTACTGCAGTCCCATTTGCTGGCGGTTTATGGCCGCTGGCAGCGAACGGGGGAGGGCGAACACACGGTGATGCACCTCATCGCTCAGCACTTGGTGAACCTCTCGCCTTTGCTGGGCGGGCTGACAAGCAGCAGCCGGGATTTCCACTGACTCCTACACTGTGTGGCAGGAGACCCCATGGCCATCGTCCGCCTGCTGCCCCACCACGCCCCCGCCTACCGCGCGCTCATGCTCGACGCCTACGCACGCCATCCCGATGCCTTCACCTCCAGCGTGGATGAGCGTGCAGCCTTGCCGCTGGCTTGGTGGGAGGCGCGCCTCGCACAGACGCCCGATGCCGCCGAAGCCGTGTGGGCCAGCATGGCGGGCGACGCCATCCAGGGTGTGGCTGGCCTGTCGTTTGAGCGGCGCGAGAAAGTGCGCCACAAGGCCACGCTGTTCGGCATGTACGTCCACCCCGAACAGCGCGGCCAGGGCCTGGGGCGCCAACTCGTGGATGCCGCGCTGACCCACGCCCGCGTGTGCCCCCACATCGCCTTGGTGCAACTCACCGTGTCCGAAGGCAACGCCGGTGCCATCGCGCTGTACCGCGCAGCCGGCTTCGAGCCGTGGGGTTGTGAACCCCTGGCTGTTCGGGTCGGCGAGGGCTTTGTGCGCAAGTGGCACATGGGGTGTTCCCTGATCGGGCCGGAGCAATCTTGTGGATGAGGCCCGGCGCCAGCAGTTGGTGGCACTCGTACGCCAGAGCCCCGCGCTGATGCGGGCCTTGTCGGCAGGCCGCTCACTGGGTTTGCCGTCCTGGTGTATTGGTGCGGGCGTGGTGCGCAACCTCGTTTGGGACCACCTGCACGGCCGTGGTTTGGCCACCCCTTGCGATGACCTGGACCTGGTCTACTTCGACGCCAACGACCTGAGCCCCGCCACCGAAGCGCGGTTGCGCGAGCGGCTGTCCTCGTGTTGTCCCGGGCCGGTGTGGGACGTCACCAACCAGGCCGCGGTGCACTTGTGGTACGCGGCGAAGTTTGGTCAAGAGGTCGAGCCTTTGCCGTCACTGGTGGCCGGCTTGGCCACCTGGCCTGAAGTGGCCACCGCCGTGGGCGTATGCCTCACGCCCCAAGACCAGATTGACGTGCTCGCACCTTTCGGCCTGGACGACCTGTTCAACATGCACGTGCGCCACAACCCGGCCCGCGCCAGCGTCGAGGCCTACCGTCAGCGGGTGCGCGCCAAGCGCTTCGGGCAGCGTTGGCCCGGTGTGGTGGTGTTTGACGCCGAGAACTGAACCCCTTTGAGATGCCCATGGCCCCCCACACCTCCCCCGACATGCTGGCCTACTACGCCGCCCGCGCGCCCATTTACGACGCCGTGTACATGCGGCCGGAACGGCAGGACGACATCGCCTTTTTCCAGCGCCACATCCCCGAGCGTCTGGCCGGGCGGCGGGTGCTGGAGGTGGCGTGTGGCACGGGCTACTGGACGCCGGGCATCGCTGCCCGCGCCCAGTCTGTGGTGGCCACCGATGCAAACGAGGCGCCCATGGCCTTTGCCCGGCTGCGACCGGGCGCGGAAAACGTCCACTTTCGCCGGGCCAATGCCTATGACTTGCCACACGACCTGGGCCACTTTGACGGCGTGTTTGCCGGCCTGTGGTTTTCGCATGTGCCCATCGAGGCGCGCGTGGATTTTCTGGCAGGTCTGCACCGGCACCTGTTGCCAGGCGCCAGGGTGCTGCTGTTGGACAACACGGCCATTCAGTGCCGCGAGTTGCCGATTGTCGAAACCGACACACAGGGCAACACCTACCAGCACCGGCCGCTGCCCGATGGTTCGGTGCACCGGGTGCTGAAGAATTTCCCGATGGAGGCCGAACTGCGGGCCTTGCTGCCTGCGGGGTGCAAGCAGGTGGACTTCCTCCAGCGAGAGCACTTTTGGCTGCTGGCATACCAGCTGGGCTCGGCAGCTCCCCGCTAGGGTGCGCTGTCAGGCACCTTTGTGGTTGATGTGCCGCCTTTGGCTTTCAATTCCATCTTTTTCGATGAAAAGCGCTGTTTTTGTGCTTCCCTAGAAATGCAAAAGTGTTTTACATTTCGGTCGTCTGCATCTGGTGCCCCAAAGTGGGGCCGTGTGCAGATGCGGGACACAGGGCAAACACCACACAGTTGATGGCCCCATGTTCCGGTGGTGGGTTTGTGCATTCCATAACAAGACAAAAGGGAGGTCATCATGAACATGATGTCGAATGTTCGCGTTGCCACTCGGCTGACCGCCGGGTTTCTGATGGGCATCGTGCTGTTGTTGGTCCTGGGGGTGGGCAGTCTTTTTGCCCTGAGCAAAACCAACGAGGGTCTGGAGACGGTCTACAACGACCGCGTGGTGCCGCTGCAGACACTCAAACGCGTGGCCGACGCCTACGCCATCAACATCATCGACGCGGTCAACAAAGCCAACGCCGGTTTGCTGAAGGCGGAAGACGCGCTCAAGCTGGTGCAGGCAGCACGCCGCGACATCGACACCAGCTGGCGTGACTACGTGTCCACATCGCTCACGGCCGATGAAAAGCGTTTGGTGGGCGAGGCCGAAACCCTGTTCCGTCCGGCCAATGAGGCGGTGGCCCAGCTTGAGGCCGGCCTGCGTGGCATGAGCGGCACCGTGCGCGACCAGCTGGCCCAGTTTGACGGGCCGCTGTACCTGGCCATCGACCCCATAGGGGGCAAGGTGACCGAGCTGATCGACCTGCAGCTTCGAGTCGCTGCAGAAGTCAACCAGAGCGCGGCGACGCAGTACCAGTGGGTGCGCGCACTCACCCTCGGCTTGCTCGCGGTTGCGGTTCTGATGTCGGTGCTGGCGGCCGTGTGGATCACACGCTCCATCACCCAGCCCATTGCCCGTGCGGTGCGCCTGGCCGAGGCGGTGGCCGACGGCGACCTGACGATGCAGATCGAGGCCCACGGCAAAGACGAGCTGGCCGACCTCCTGCGGGCCTTGGGCGCCATGAACAACAGCCTGGTGCGGGTGGTCAGCGAGGTGCGGCTCAGCAGCGATTCCATCGCCACCGGCTCGGCCCAGATCGCGGCAGGCAATGCCGACCTGTCCTCGCGCACCGAAAACCAGGCCGCCAACCTGGAGGAGTCCGCCGCCTCCATGGAGGAGATCACGGCGACCGTGCACCAAAACGCCGAAACCGCGCGCCAGGCCAGCCAGCTGGCCTCGGCCGCCAGCGAAGCCGCCGCCCGGGGTGGCCAGGTGGTGGGGCAGGTGGTGTCTACCATGCAGGAGATTTCGGCCAGCAGCCAGAAAATCGCCGACATCATCGGTGTGATCGACGGCATCGCTTTCCAGACCAACATCCTGGCGCTGAACGCAGCGGTGGAGGCCGCCCGTGCGGGTGAACAGGGCCGGGGTTTTGCGGTGGTGGCCGGTGAGGTGCGCAACCTGGCACAGCGCAGCGCTTCTGCCGCCAAAGAAATCAAGACCCTCATCACCGCCAGCGTTGAACGCGTGCAGCAGGGCTCTCAGCTGGTGGGGCAGGCCGGAGAAAGTGTGGGTGACACGGCGGTTCAGGTCCGGCGTGTGACGGGGCTCATCAACGAGATATCGGCCGCCGGCAGCGAACAGTCCACCGGCATCAGCCAGGTGGGCGAGGCCTTGCAGGAGCTCGACCAGGTGACGCAGCAAAACGCCGCGCTGGTGGAAGAGAGCGCGGCCGCCGCCGAGAGCCTCAAACTGCAGGCCGCTCGGCTGGCCGAGCTGGTGGGCGTGTTCAGGCTGAGGGGCTCAGGCGCTTGAGCCGTCGCGGATCAGACCGACCATCACGCCTTCAATCTCGAACGCGTCGTTTGGCCCCACCACCAGGGGCTGAAAGTCGGGGTTGGCCGGATGCAGCTCGATGTGGCCGCGCAGGCGCACCAGGCGTTTGACGGTCACTTCGTCGCCCAGCCGCGCCACCACGATCTGGTGGTGCAGTGCCTCGCGTGTGCTGTGCACGGCCAGCAGGTCGCCGTCCCAAATGCCCGCATCGCGCATGGACAGACCGCGCACACGCAGCAGGTAGTCGGGCCGGCGGCTGAACAGGCGCTGCTCGACCGTGAAGCGGCTTTCCACATGGGCCTGCGCCAGGATGGGCGCGCCAGCGGCCACGCGGCCGATGAGGGGCAGGGTGAGCTGCTGCAACTCGGGCAGGGCCAACGGCATCTGCCGGGCCAAGGGGTGGCTGCCGGTGCGCAGCCGTATGCCACGCGAGGTGTTGCCCACCAGCTCGATCACGCCCTTGCGGGCCAGGGCGCGCAGATGCTCTTCGGCCGCGTTGGCCGACTTGAAGCCGAAGGCGGTGGCGATCTCGGCCCGGGTGGGCGGCGCGCCTGTGTCGGCCATCGTGGTCTCGATCAGCGTCAGGATGTCTTGCTGGCGGGCGGTGAGCTTGACCGGTTCGTTCATGGGGGCGTGACTCCAATGTGTCGCAACTGTATTCCTATACAGCGCTTTCCCATGATAACTTGCGCGTTTTGACTTCAGCCACACACGAGACAACCATGAGCGACATCCTCGTCCACACCGAAGACGGCATTTGCACCATCACCTTCAACCGCGCCGACAAGAAAAACTCCATCACCGCCGCCATGTACGCGGCCTTGGCCGACGCCCTGGCCGCCGCACAAGACGACGCGGCCGTGCGTGTGGTGGTGTTCCAGGGCCACGAAGCGGTGTTCAGCGCCGGCAACGACATCGCCGACTTCCTGAACACGCCCCCCACGTCCGACGACGCGCCCGTGTTCCGCTTCTTGCGCGGCATCGCCCAGTTTCCCAAGCCGGTGATTGCTGCCGTGTGTGGCCCGGCCGTGGGCATCGGCACCACCATGCTGTTCCACTGCGACCTGGTGTACGCGGGCGACAACGCCGCCTTTGCCATGCCTTTCGTCAACCTCGGCCTGTGCCCCGAGGCCGCTTCCAGCCTGCTGGTGCCGCAGATGATGGGTTACCACCGCGCCGCCGAGGCCCTGCTGCTGGGCGAGCCCTTCATGGCCGAGGCCGCACTCGAAGTGGGCCTGGTCAACAAGGTGCTGCCTCCCTCCGAAGCCACCAACTACGCGCAAGCTGTGGCGCGCAAGCTGGCCGCCAAGCCCATGAGCGCGCTGCTGCAGACCAAACAGCTCATGAAAAAAGGCCAGACCGCGCTCGTGCTGGCGCAGATGAACGAAGAAGCCGCTCACTTTGGCCGCATGCTGCGCGAACCCGCCGCACGCGAGGCCTTTGGCGCCTTCATGGAAAAGCGCAAGCCCGATTTCTCCAAGCTCTGAGCCCTGCGCATGAGCGATGCCCTGGCGCGCGCGCGCTCGCATTTTCTGCAAGGCGTTGAACGCTTCGAGCAAGGCCGCCTGGACGACGCCGGGCAGGCCTTCGAAGCCGCGCTGGCGCTGGCGCCCGGCCGCCCTTCGGTGCTGAGCAACCTGGGCCTCACCCGCTTTCACCAGGGCCGTTTTGAAGACGCGGCCGCCCACCTGCGGGCCGCCGCACAGGCCGACCCCAACGAGCCCAGCACCTGGGTGGCGCTGGCGCGGTGCCTGGGGCAACTTGGTGAGCCTGCCGAGGCGCTGGATGCCTTGACCCGGGCGCTGGCCCTGGACGAGGGCATCGCCGAGGCCTGGTCGCTGCGGGGCAACCTGCTGCGCGAGGCGCGCCGCCTGCCCGAGGCGGCCCAGTGTTTCGAGCGCGCCCTGGCGCTGGGTGCAGACCCCGAGTTGCACCGCTATTTCCTCGCCGCCGTCACCGGGGGCGAGGCGCCCGATCGACCGCCGCGTGCCTACGTCGAAACCCTGTTCGACGACTATGCCGACAGCTTCCAGCAACACCTCGTGGCATCGCTGCGCTACCAGGGCCCCCAGCGCTTGGTGCAACTGCTGCAAGCCCAGGGCGTGGCGCGTTTTGACGCGGCGCTGGACCTGGGCTGTGGCACCGGCCTGTGTGGCGCTTTGTTGCGCCCCTGCTGTGACTCGCTGACCGGGGTGGATTTGTCCGAGCGCATGGTCACGCAGGCCCGCGCCAGCGGCCACTACGACGCGCTGCAACACGCCGACGTGGTCGATGCCCTGAACGGCGCACTGCAACGCTTCGATCTGGTGATCGCGGCCGACGTGTTCATCTACGTGGGCCGGCTGGAGGCGGTGTTCGAAGGCGTGGCCAAAGTGCTGCGCCCCGGAGGCTGGCTGGCCTTCACGGTCGAGCGCGCGCCCGATGAGCATGATGTGTTGCTGTTGCCCAGCCTGCGTCACGCGCATTCGGCGCCCTACCTGAGCCGCCTGGCCCAGGCGCATGGCCTGCAACTGCGGGTGCTGCAAGAAGCGCCCATCCGCGAAGACCAGGGCCAACCGGTGCCGGGTTGGTACGTGCTGATGCAGGCGGGTTGACCTATTGGGAGGGCGCAAGCCATGAGCTACATGTTGTTGATCGTTGAACCCGTGGGCCAACGCGCCACACGCACCGAAGCCGAAGGCCGCGCGGCCTACGCCGCCATGCAGCGTTTTGGCGAAGCCATCGCCGCCAAGGGCCAGCTCAAGGCGGTGGAGTCGCTATCGTCGCAAGACACCGCTGTGCGCGTCAGCCACAGCAGCGGACGCGCCCAGGCGCTGGACGGCCCGTTTGCCGAGGCCAAAGAAATGGTGGGTGGTTTTTTCCTGCTGCAGAACGTGACCCGTGACGAGGCCCTGGCCTGGGCCCACGCCTGTCCGGCCGCACAATGGGCCACGGTGGAGGTGCGCGCGCTGGCACCGTGTTACGTGTCCTGAGTCTTTGCCTCTGGAGGCGGTCTAGGGAAACCACTTAGGCCCGGTCTGTCGAAACCTGGTCGCCTGTTTCGTCGTGGGAGTAGAAACCGAACATTCGGTTTCCCCGACCAGAGGTGACCATGAAGACACAACATTTCGACATCCTGATCCACGCCCCACCTGAGCGGGTGTGGCGCACCATGCTGTTTTCGCCCACCTACGAGCGGTGGACCAGCGCCTTCTGCGAAGGCTCACGCTACGAAGGTGGCTGGGACGCGGGGCAGACCATCCACTTCCTGGGCCCGGACGGCTGTGGCATGGTGTCGCAGATCGCCGAGCATCGCCCGGCAGACTTCATTTCCATCCGCCACCTGGGGCAGATCAGCGGTGGTGTGGCGGACACCACCAGCGAGGCGGTGCGTGCCTGGGCGCCTTGCCACGAGAACTACCGCTTCGTCAGCGAAGCCGGCGGCACCCGCGTGCGGGTGGATGCCGACGTCTTTGGCGACCACGAGGCCTTCATGGCCGAGACCTGGCCGCGCGCCCTGGCGCTGCTGAAAACCCTGTGTGAATGAGAACCGTCATGACCGCGTCCGCGAACATCCCCATGTGCCCCGTCATCCATTTCGAGATGTCCTACCAGGACCGAGAACGCGCCGCAGCCTTCTACAGCGCCGCGTTCGGATGGCAGACCCAGATGTTGGGCGCCGACATGGGCCACTACCTGCTGCTCACCACCGCCACCACCGACGCCAAACCCGGCGCCCCCGCCGGTGCCATCGGCGGCGGCATGTTTGCGCGCAGCGCCGACATGCCCGAGCACATGCAGACGCCCTCGGTGGTCATCGGCGTGCCCGACGTGTTGGCCGCCATGACCCGCGTGCGCGCGGCCGGCGGGCAGGTGCTTGGCGAGCCCATGACCATTCCCGGTGTGGGCGAGTACGTGCCCTTCATCGACACCGAAGGCAACCGCCTGAGCATCCTGCAACCCAGCTGAAGGACACCCCATGCGCTTCATGATCATCGTCAAATCCTGCGCCGAGTTCGAGGCCGAGGTCACCCCCGCCGCGCCCGAGGAACTGATGGCCGAAATGGCCGCCTACCACGAGGAACTGGCCCGCGCCGGCGTGCTGCTCGACGGCAGCGGCCTGCACCCCAGCCGCACCGGCTGGCGCGTCCAGTACGGCACCGACGGCAGCACCCGCGTGGTCGACGGCCCGTTCGCGGAGGCCAAGGAGCTGATCGCCGGCTACACCCTGATCCAGGTGCGTTCGCGCGAAGAGGCGCTCGAATGGAGCCGGCGTTTCCCCAACCCCGCCGGGCGCGGCAAAGAGGCGGTGATCGAACTGCGCCAGCTGATCGAACTTGACGAGTTCCCGCCCAGCGAGGCGCTGGACAAGTTCAAGCAGCTGGACGCCCAGCAGCAGGCCAAGGACTTGCCATGATCAAGACCGTGGCCGTGCTGCTCCTGGTGGCCGTGGCCGCGCTGCTGGTCTACGCCAGCACCCGGCCCGACGTCTTCCGCGTCGAGCGCGCCACCACCATCCACGCCCCGGCCGAGCGCCTGTTTCCGCTGATCAACGACCTGCACCGCTTCAACACCTGGAACCCCTACAACCAGAAGGACCCGGCCATGAAGGGCCAGTACAGCGGGCCCGAGGCCGGTCCCGGCGCGGGCTACGATTTCCAGGGCAACAAGGACGTGGGCAAAGGCCGCATCGGCATCACCGGGTCCCAGGCGCCCACGGCCGTCACCATGCAGCTGGACATGTGGGAGCCTTTCGAAGGCCACAACGTGGTGGAGTTCACGCTGGCGCCCGACGGTGCCGGTACCCGCGTCACCTGGGCCATGCATGGCCCCAGCAGCTTCCTGCCCAAGCTCATCGGCATCTTCATCAACATGGACCACATGGTCGGCCGCGACTTCGAGCAAGGGCTGGCCAACCTCAAGGCCCTGGCCGAAAAACCCTGAGTCCCACCCATTCACCGACAAGGACACCACCATGCTCAAACAGATCTTCGTCAACCTGCCCATCCAGGACATGGCCCGCTCGCAGGCCTTCTTCAAGGCCCTGGGCCTGAACTTCAACCCGCGCTTCACCAACGAGCAGGGCGCCTGCCTGGAAATCGCCGAGAACATCTACGCCATGTTGCTGGTCGAGCCGTTTTTTCAGGGTTTCACCAAGCTGCCCATTTCAGATGCCAAAAAGGCCACCGAGGTGCTGATCGCCTTGTCGTGCGAAAGCCGCACCGAGGTGGATGAGCTGGTCGGCAAGGCCGTGGCCGCCGGTGGCACCACGCCCAACGCGCCACAGGACCATGGCTTCATGTACCAACACGGTTTTGCCGATCCCGATGGCCACCAGTGGGAGGTGTTCTGGATGGACGAGGCCGCCGCGCCGGCGCAAATGTGATCAGCCACACGTGCATTCGGCTGTCCACGACACCATCGCCACCGTCTGGCGCCTGGAATCGCCCGTCATTGTCGGCGCGCTCATGCGCCTGGTGCGCGACCTGGGGCTGGCCGAGGAGCTGGCGCAGGACGCGCTGGTGGCGGCGCTGGAGCACTGGCCACTGAACGGCCTGCCCGACAAACCCGGCGCCTGGCTCATGACCACCGCCAAGCGCCGTGCCCTGGACCACCTGCGCCACCGGCAGATGAGCGAGGCGCGCCAGGGCGAGCTGGCGGCTGATCTGGCCGCGATGGAGGCCCTGACCGTGCCCGACTTCAGCGACAGCCTGGACGAACGTCGCGCCGGCAACGTGGCCGACGACCTGCTGCGCCTGATCTTCACCGCCTGCCACCCGGTGCTCGCGCCCGATGCCCGTGTGGCCCTCACGCTCAAGCTGCTCGGGGGCCTGAGCACCCACGAGATCGCGCGTGCCTGCCTGGCCACCGAGGCCACCATCGCCCAGCGCATCGTGCGCGCCAAGCGCCGCCTGGCTGAGGCCGATGTGCCCTACGAGGTGCCCCGTGGCGCCGATCTCGCGCCGCGCCTGGCCTCGGTGCTGGAGGTGGTCTACCTCATCTTCAACGAGGGCTACACCGCCACCAGCGGCACCGACTGGATGCGCCCCGCGCTGTGCGAGGAGGCCCTGCGCCTGGGCCGCATGTTGCTGGAGCTGGCACCCACCGAGCCCGAGGTGGCCGGCCTGCTGGCGCTGATGGAGCTGCAGGCCTCGCGCACCGCAGCCCGCACCGACGCCCAGGGCCGGCCTGTGCTGCTGCCCGACCAGGTGCGCGGCCGCTGGGACCGGCTGTTGATCCGGCGTGGCCTGGCTGCGCTGGAAAGGGGGGAACGCTTGGCGGGCGGGGCGCGAGGCCCCTACCTGCTGCAGGCCGCCATTGCCGCGTGCCACGCCCGCGCCGCCTGCTGGCAAGACACCCACTGGCCAGACATCGCCGCGCTGTATGCCGAGTTGGCCACGGTCGCGCCGTCGCCCGTGGTGGAACTCAACCGCGCGGTGGCGGTGGCCCAAGCCCACGGCCCCGAGGCCGGTCTTTCCATCGTCGATGGCCTGCTGACCCATCC
Organism: Hydrogenophaga defluvii; assembly: GCF_042665235.1. NCBI lineage: Bacteria > Pseudomonadati > Pseudomonadota > Betaproteobacteria > Burkholderiales > Comamonadaceae > Hydrogenophaga > Hydrogenophaga defluvii. Next base: position 15,591 of record NZ_JBHTBZ010000040.1, read on the forward strand.
CGCCCTGGCGCGTTACCACTGGCTGCCCAGCGTGCAGGGCGACCTGCTGCTCAAGCTCGGTCGGCGGTCCGAAGCGCGTGTGGCCTTTGAGCGTGCGGCCGCGTTGGCCGGCAACCAGCAAGAGCGCGGCTTGCTGCTGGCGCGGGCCGCACAGGCGGGTGACCCTGCCTGACGCTGCGCTTCAGAAACTTTCCCATTCCCCGCCGTCGTTGGCAGGCGACGGTTTTCCGGGACGCGCCAGCGATGCCCGCGGGGCCGCGGCGCGTGGCTGGGGCAGTGGGGCTTTTCGCGTGGGTGCGGGCTTCGTCGTGGCGGGCCCGACTTGGGGCACAGGCGGCTTGCGTGGGGTGTTGGCAGGGGCAACGGGGGCATGGTCCACGGCACCGGTGCGGAACACCGCCACCGCTTGCGCCATGCGGTCGGCCTGGTCGCGCAGGCTGGTGGCCGCAGCGGCACTCTGCTCCACCAAGGCGGCGTTTTGCTGGGTCATCTCATCGAGCTGATTCACGGCGGTGTTGACCTGGGCGATGCCCTCGCTCTGTTCCGTGGCCGCGCTGCTGATCTCGCCGATGATGTCGCTGACCCGCTGCACGCTTTGCACGATCTCCTGCATGGTCGCGCCGGCTTGCTGCACCAGCTCGCTGCCGCCCTGCACCCGGTCCACGCTGGCGTTGATCAGTTCCTTGATTTCCTTGGCCGCCTGTGCGCTGCGCTGCGCCAGGTTGCGCACTTCGCCGGCCACCACCGCAAACCCCCGCCCCTGCTCGCCGGCGCGGGCCGCTTCCACCGCAGCGTTGAGCGCCAGGATGTTGGTCTGGAAAGCGATGCCGTCGATGACACCGATGATGTCCGCGATCTTCTTGCTGCTGTCCGAGATGGCGTCCATGGTGCCCACCACCTGCTGCACCACGCTGCCGCCACGTTGCGCCACTTCGGCCGCGCTGCCGGCCAACTGGTTGGCCTGGCGGGCGGCGTCGGCGCTTTGGCGCACGGTGGCGGTCAGTTGCTCCATGCTGCTGGCGGTCTGCTGCAGGCTGCTTGCGGTTTGTTCGGTGCGCTGGCTCAGGTCTTGGTTGCCGCTGGCGATTTCGCTGCTGGCGGTCTGAATGTTCTGCACCGCTTCGCGCACGGTTTGCACTGCCGAAGCGGTGCGGCCCAACACGGCCTTGAGCTCGCGTGCCAGCGGGGCGTTGACCTCCAGGTTGGCCACGTCGAGCACGATGTGGGTGGGGTCCTGCATGCGCTGGGCCAGCGAGGCCACTTCGGCGTTGCCGCGCACGCTGTTGCCCAGCCTCACCACAAAAAACAACTCGAAGGTGGTCTGAATCACCACATAGGCAGCATGGGCCACGATGAGGCCAAAGTCGGGCTCGCTCAGGCAGTACAGGCCCCAGCCGGCGGCTTGCAGGCGGTCGAAGCCCACGTGGTGCAGCGCAAACAGCACGGCCGACAACAACACCGGTCGCCAGTCCAGGTAGACCATCACCAGCGCCAGCGTCACGAACACACCAAAGTGTGTTTCGCGCAGGCCAGCGCTGGCCTGTATCTGCAAGGCGACCAGGGCGGTCAGTGAAAACGCCATCAGCAGGCGTGTGGCCAGGCTGCCAGGCGCCATCAGGTAGCCGAGCAGGCCCGGCAATGCCAGGCCAAGGGCCCACATCACACCGCCCATCAGGCCCATGCCCGGTCGGTCGAAGGCGATAACGATGCCCACTGCGGTGAGGCTGTAGATGAGCAAGGCAACCAGCATCAGCCGGTCGCCCCGCTGGTACTGCTCGGCCAGTCCGGCGGCTGGTGTGTTGTGTGTGCTCATGAAGCGTGTCTCCTGGGCCGGGATAGGCGCGCTGATTGTGTCAAAACATCAAATCAACCGCCTTGACCTGGCGCAAGAGGGCTTCTACTGCCGGGGGGTATGCCGATCCCCAGGTCTACACAAAGTCGCGCAGCCTGTACCAACCCATGCCCACCGCCTGCATCAGGCCACCCAAACGCTCACCGCCGGGGAAGGGCGGGTTGACGATGCCGGCGAACCAGTCGAGCCGCTCGGGCTGCCCGGCCATGGCTTCGGTCACCAGCGTGGCGGCCACGCGGGTGGGCACCAGGCCGTGGCCACAAAACCCCTGGGCCCAGAACACCCGCTCGCCGCGTCGACCCCAATCGGGCATGCGGCGCATCGTGATGTCGATGTGGCCGCCCCAGGCAAAGTCCATGCGCGCATCTTTGAGCTGCGGGAAGGTGCGCAGGATGTTGACCTTCATCGCCTGCGGCAGGTTGGCAGGCGTGCCGCCCATGTAGGTGCATTTGCCGCCGAACAGCAGGCGGTGGTCGGCCGTCATGCGGAAGTATTCGAGGATGAACTGGTTGTCGTACACCGCGTGGTTGCCGGGGATGAGGCTGCGGCACACCGATTCACCCAGCACCTCGGTCACGCCGATGAAGGTGCCCACCGGCAAGGTGCGCGCCGACACCCGTGGGTCCACCTGGTCGAGGTAGGCGTTGGCCGCCAACACGATCTGATCGCATCGCACCTGCATGCCGCCTGCCACCTGCACGGTGATGCCTTGCGCGTCCTCGGTGTAGCGCTCGACACGGGTTTGTTCGTGGATGGTGGCGCCGGCCTTTTCGGCCGCCCGGGCCAGGCCCAGCACGTACTTCAATGGGTGGATGTGCGCGCCCTCGGGGTCCACGATGCCGGCCTGGAAGCGCTCGGAGTTGAGGTACTTGGGCAGCGTGGCCTTGTCCACAAATTGCAGCTTGTGATAACCCCATTCGGTTTCGCACTCTTCGATCCAGCCGGTCAGGTCGGCCACCCGGCGCGGCAGCACCGCCACCTCCAGGTGGCCTTCCACCAGATCGCATGCGATCTGCTCGTCGCGCATGAGTTGTCGCATGGACGCCACCGCCTTGAGCGATTCGTCGAACATGTTTTTCGCCTTCTCATGGCCCATGACACCCTTGAGGCGCTGCATGCCACACGGAAAGCCGATGATCATCTGCCCGCCGTTGCGCCCCGACGCGCCCCAGCCCACGCGGCTGGCCTCCAGCACCAGCACCGACTTGCCCGCCCGCGCCAGCTCCAGCGCGCAGTACAGGCCAAAAAAGCCGGCGCCCACCACACACACATCCACCCGGCGGCTTTCACTCAGGGCGGGGCGGGGCGTTTGTTGCTCGCGCGAAGTGGCGGCGTAGTAGCTGTCAACGTGTTCGGTGCTGCTGCGAAACATGGGGGCCTTTCTGGGGAGGTGCAGACAAGGCCTGGATGGTGACGTAATTGGTTCTGTCGGGTGGGTCCATTTGGTGTGGTCGGATGGTGCCAAATGTTGGACTCAACCCGCCAGCGGCAATGCGTTGAGTTCAGCGCGTGCCTCGCGCCACTGTGGCCAATGCCTACCCCCAAGAGGGCGGGTGCACCGTCAAGTGTTCCAATCGCGCAGGCCGTTGGCGGCATCGCGCTTGAGCCGGTGATGGATGTCGTCGCCATGGGCCAGGATGCGCTGAATCCAGGCCTCGGTCATGCCTCTTTCCCGATGACAACACACGCATGGAATTTCGATAAAATTCTCAGGCTCAGTCAGCAATTTCGCCCCATGCTCAAAACCTCCGAACCCCAACGCAAGACGCCCAGCCTCAAAGCCGTGCTGCGGGCCGTGGCCAGTTCCACCGCCGTAGAAACTGGCCGCAGCGTTGTGGAGCTGGAGCAAAAGTTGCAGCAACCCAGGGGGCGGTTCGCGCACATCAAACTGGCCCGTTGACGCTGGTGTCGCCCGTGGTCATGGCCTCGGCCACAAACCGAGACATCGGGCCGTAGTCCCCTGAAAATCCCGCGTGAATGGCGCCAATGTAGGCCGGTTTGTGTTGCTCCCAGCTGCTGTAGTCCAGTGGCTCTCGGCCTGCCTGAACGGCCATGACATCGGCCAACAGACGTGACAGACGCCCATTGCCCTCACGAAACGGGTGGATCACGATCAACTCCACGTGGGTGATGGCGATGGCCTGAACCAGCTCGTCGACATGCCATCTGCTGCAAGGGGTCCATCGCGCCAAGTGCTTTTGTTCGAACTTGCCCAGCAAGCCCGGCAGCAAACTGGCTGTGGCGAACTGGAAGCCACCCTTGCCCAGGTTGACAGAACGCTCCTGGCCAGCCCAGGCATACACGTTGCCCAGCCACATGCGGTGCCAATGCTTCAGGTCTGTCACCGTCAGGGCGCGGTCAGGCAACGCCTGCAGCAGCACCTCCCGATAAACCTCGCCCAGCAGCTCCAGCTCCAACTCGTTCATGTCTTCGATGGACGTGATTCCCACCAGATTGCGCAGCACCTGCCCGTTCGATCCCGGCTCGAACTCGGCTTCGGCCCCGGTGGATTGATAGCGGTTGGTCATCGCGTGTGGCCCCGCTCCATGCCGCCGCGCAGTTCGTCGCAGCTGGCCCAGAGGGAGGAATACAGATCGGATTTCTTGATGGCCATGAGGCGTGGGGAGGCAATGCGCCGCTGATTTTTGGGTGCAAGTATCGGCGCAAATGGCGTGTGTTTTACGCTTGTTTTTTGCGCTCGTGGGCGGGCACGCAGGTGGAGCAGCAAGGGATCGTGTTCCGTGCCGAAGCTGTGACAGGCAGCAAGAGCCCGCTGGGCCACGGCCACAAATGTGATCTGCGGCTTCAATCCACGGGTTCTTCCGCCTGGTTGGCGGAGCGGGGCAGCCGACCTTGAAGCACGCCCTCCGCCATCAGCGCGGCCACAGTCTCTTGCAGGCACTGGCGGGTGGCGTCGGCGGCGGGTGTGAGCGGGGTGCCTGCGGGCCAGGCCAGGGACTGGATGCGGGTCAACGCGGGTTCCACGATGTCCAGCGCCAGCACGCTGGGTGCGCCGTCGGTGGCGGCGAAGGCGTTGACGGGCAGCAGGGCCTGGGCCAGGCCGCCGCGCACCAGGGCGCGGGTCAGCTCGGCATCGTTGATTTCGTAGCGCACGTTGAGGCTGCGCCGGCGTGCGTTGGCCACGCGTTCGATCAGTTTGCGCTGGTCGTGCTGGCGGTCGGCGGCCACCAGGGGCCGGTCACCGATGTCGTCGAAGCGGATGCGCCGCTGGCGCGAGGGCCAGCTGCCACGTGCACCGAACAGGCAGAAATGTTCCTCGTACACCGGGTCGCTGAGCAGGCTGGGCAACTCGAAGGCGTTGGGCATGAGGGCCAGGTCCACGCTGCGGCTTTCCACCAGTTGGCGCATCTGGTGCGACAGGCCGGTGGTGACAAAGACCCGCACGTCGGGGTAGCGTGCCTCCATCGCGCGGTACAGCGGCGCGACCAGGACCGCCGCGATGGAGCCGTCCATGGCCAGGCGCACTTCGCCGCGAGGCAGGCCTTGTGCGGCGGCCACCTCGTCGGGCAGGTGGTCGAGCTGGCGCAGGATGGCGCTGGCGCGGTCGAACAGGCGCTGGCCGGCCGGCGTGAGGGTGACGCCACGCGCATGGCGCTTGAGCAGCGGCACGCCCATTTCGGCTTCGATGGTGGCCATGTGTTGGCTCAGCGAGGGCTGGGCGATGTGCAGCGCCAAGGCGGCCTGGCTGATGCTGCCGGCCTTGGCGATGGCCACGAAGTAGCGCAGCTGGCGCGGGTTCACGCCGGGCTTTCTGTCACAGCGCGGTGCGCAGCGTCCAGATTTCGGGGAACAGCACGACGTCGAGCATCTTGCGCAGGTAGCTCACACCGCCGGTGCCGCCGGTGCCGCGCTTGAAGCCGATCACGCGCTCCACGGTGGTGACGTGGCGGAAGCGCCAAAGGCGGAAAGCGTCCTCCAGGTCGGTCAGCTCCTCGCCCAGCTGGTACAGGTCCCAGTGCTGCTGCGGGTTGCGGTAGACCTCCAGCCAGGCGGCCTCGACCGCCGGGCTGGCCACGTAGGGCTGGGTCCAGTCGCGTTCAAGGTACTCGGCCGGCACGGCGATGCCGCGGCGCGCCATCAGGCGCAGGGCCTCGTCATAGAGCGAGGGCGCATCGAAGCTGGCGCGCACCTGGGCCAGCAGGTCAGGCCGGTGCTCGTGGGGTTTGAGCATGGCCGGGTTCTTGTTGCCCATCGAATACTCGATGCAGCGGTACTGGTAGCTCTGGAAGCCGCTGGAGGCGCCCAGGTAGGGCCGCATGGCGGTGTACTCGGGCGGCGTCATGGTGGCCAGCACGTCCCACGCGTGAACCAGCTGTTCCATGATCTTGCTCACACGCGCCAGCATCTTGAAGGCCGGTGCCAGCTCGTCGGCCGCGATGTGGCGGATGGCGCCGCGCAGCTCGTGCAGCATCAGCTTCATCCACAGTTCGCTGGTCTGGTGCTGCACAATGAACAGCAACTCATCGTGTGCGGGCGACAGCGGCTTTTGTGCGCTCAGCACCTGGTCGAGCTGCAGGTAGTCGCCATAGCTCATGGAGCGGCTGAAATCCAGCTGCGCCTTTTCTTCATGGACGATGGATTCGGGGGCCGAGGGCTTGGCCTCGGCTCCGCTTTGGGCGTGGGGGCACATGGGAGAGGCTCCTGTGCGCCGCTTACAGCACTTGCGCGACCGCGTTGGCCACGTAGTCCACGTTTTTGGTGGAGAGGCCCGACATGCACATGCGGCCCGAACGCACCAGGTAGACGGCGAACTCGTCGCGCAGGCGGTTGACCTGGGCTTCGCTCAGGCCGGTGTAGCTGAACATGCCGCGTTGGGTCAGGAAGTAGTCGAAGTTGCGTTCGGTGCCGAAGCGGGCCGTCAGCACCTTGTGCAGGCCTTCGCGCATGGCCTTGATGCGGTCGCGCATCTCGGCCAATTCCTTTTGCCACAAGGCGTACAGCTCGGGGTTGGTGAGCACCTGGGTGATGACCACCTCGCCGTGTGTGGGCGGGCTGGAGTAGTTGCGACGCACCGTGGCCTTGAGCTGGCCCAACACGGTGTCGGCAGCGGCGGCATCGGTGCAGACCACGTGCAGACCACCGCAACGTTCGCCGTAGAGCGAGAAGTTTTTGGAGAAGGAGTTGGCGACAAAGAACTGCACCCCAGCGCTGGCCAGGGCGCGGATGGCGTAGGCGTCTTCGTCCAGCCCATCGCCAAAACCCTGGTAGGCCATGTCGATGAAGGGGATCAGGCCTTGCTGGGCGATCACGGGGATCAGCTGTTGCCACTGTTCTTGGCTCAGGTCCACGCCGGTGGGGTTGTGGCAGCTGGCGTGCAAGAGCACGATGCTGCGTGCGGGCAGGGCCTTGAAGGCCGCCAGCATGTCGTCGAAGCGCAGTTGGCCGGTGGCGTTGTTGTAGTAGGGGTAGGTGTGCACCTTCAGGCCCGCGCCTTCAAACAGCGCAATGTGGTTCTCCCAGGTGGGGTCGCTGACCCACACTTCGGATTGGCCGAAGTAGAACTTGAGGAAGTCCGCACCGACCTTGAGCGCGCCCGAGCCGCCCAGACTTTGCAGCGTGGCGATGCGCCCGCTCTTGACGGCCTCGTGTTCGGCACCAAAGACCAGCTTTTGCACCGCATCACGGTAGGCGGCAGCGCCTTCGATGGGCAGGTAGGGGCGCGGGCCAATTTTTTCCATGCCACCGGCTTCGGCGCGGCGCACCGATTCGAGCACCGGCAGGCGGCCTTCTTCGTCGAAGTAGATGCCGATGGACAGGCTCACCTTGTTGGGGCGCGGGTCCTTCTGGAAGGTTTCCATCAGGGACAGGATGGGATCGCCACCGTAGGCGGGCACGTGGGCAAACAGCGAGGGAGAGGTGCTCATGGTCTCTTTCAGTGAGGTTGGTGGAAAAGTGTCAGGTCACAGCGTGTGCCTGGTTGAATTCGGGGCGCTGCCATTCGCCGCTGAGCAGCACCTGCCGCAGGTGTTCGACGGCGTTCCAGACGTCTTCGAAACCGACGTACAGCGGGGTGAAGCCGAAGCGCAGGATGTCGGGGTGGCGAGGGCCGCTGCCTTTTCGGTAGTCGCCGATGACGCCGCGCGCGATCAGGGCCTGGACGATGGCGTAGGCGCCGTCCTGTCGCGACAGCGAGACCTGCGAGCCGCGCCGGGCGTGGTCGCGCGGCGTGACGACGGACAGACCGTGACCGCCGCAGCGGGCCTCCACCAGTTCGATGAACAAATCGGTGAGCGCCAGCGACTTGCTGCGCAGCGCGGCCATGCCGCCCAGGGGCTCGGCCGCCAGCAGGGTGTCCACACCCACCTCCAGCCCCACCATGCTCAAGATGGGTTGGGTGCCACACAGGTAACGCTGTGTGCCGGGCGCGGGGCGGTAGTCGGGCGTGAAATCGAAGGGGGTGGCGTGCCCCCACCAGCCGGCCAGGGGTTGCCAGAACCGTTCGGCGTGGCGTGGGTGCACCCACACAAAAGCGGGTGCACCGGGGCCGCCGTTGAGGTACTTGTAGCCGCAGCCGATGGCGAAGTCGGCGCCATCCGCCTTGAGTGCCACGGGCACGGCGCCGGCACTGTGCGCCAGGTCCCACACGGTGAGTGCCCCCGCCGCGTGCGCAATGGCGTTGACCTGCGACATCGGGTGCATGGCGCCGGTGCGGTAGTTCACTTGCGTCAACATCAGCACGGCCACTTGCTGGTCGAGCGCGGTGACCAATTCCTCGGGCTCGATCAGGCGCAGGGTGTAGCCACGTTCCTTGCACAGCGCCTCGGCGATGTAGAGGTCGGTGGGGAAGTTGCTGCGCTCGCTGAGCACCACGCGGCGCTCGGGCGACGTTTCGTGGGCGATGGTCAGCGCCGCACTGAGCACCTTGAACAGGTTGACCGAGGTGCCGTCGGTGGCCACCAGCTCGCCCGCGCCGGCGCCCACCAGGCGGGCGATCTTGTTGCCGATGCGTTGGGGCATGTCGAACCAGCCGGCGGTGTTCCACGCGCGTATCAGTTGCTGGCCCCATTCGGCCGTGGTGGCCTGGGCGATTCGCGCGGGCGCGGCGGCGGGCATGGCGCCCAGCGAATTGCCGTCGAGGTAGATCACGCCATCGGGCAGGGTGAACAGGTCGCGCAGGGCGCGCAGAGGGTCCTGGGCGTCCAGGCCTTGGCAGTCTTGTAAGGTGTGCATGGCGCGTTGTCTCCGGCGGATGTGTTTTTTTGCTCAGCGCAAGGCGCGCAGCACCGCACGCACGGGGCTGGCGTCGGCCTGGGTGAGTTTGAGCGGCAAGGCAATCAGCTCGTAGTCGCCCTCGGGCACGTCGTCGAGCACCAGGTTCTCCAGCACCCGCATGTCGCGCTGGCGTATCACCTGGTGGCTGTCCAGGGTCTTGCTGTCGGCCGGGTCGATGCTGGCGGTGTCGATGCCGATGAGTTTGACGCCCAGGTCGGCCAGGCGCCTCACGGTGTCGGGCGCGTAGGCGCTGAGAGCGCCGTCCCACGCGTGTTGGGGCATGCGCTCATAGGTGCGCACCAGCACACGTTCGGGCAACCCGGCCACCGCGTGTTCAATGTGCCGCCACTCGATGAGCGGGCCGCAGCTGATGGCGTGGATGACGCGGCAGGTGCCCAGAAAAGGCGTGAGCGGTATCTCGCCAATCGCGGCGCCGGTGGCGTCGTAATGCAGTGGGGCATCGGCGTGGGCGCCCACATGGGGCGACAAGGTGATGGCGCTCACGTTCACCGGACAGTCGGGTGTGATGGTGGCGCACCAGCGTTGGCTGTAGCGGGTGTCACCCGGAAACACCGGGCTTGCCGAGTGCACGGGTGGTGAGATGTCCCACAGTGAGCGCTGGTTCATGCGTGAGTCCGGTCAAATGGATTTGATCTATGTGGTGTATTGTATTTTTTCATCTTGAATTATCCAAGACGTTTTTGATAATAGAATAATTTATTCTCAATGATGGGTGAGGGGAAAAAGTTATGCAAACCGACCTCGACAAAACCGATCTGGTGCTGCTTCAAGCCTTGCAGGCGAACGCGAGGCTGACGTCCGGCGAGTTGGCGCAGACGGCCCATTTGTCGCAATCACCGGCGTGGCGGCGTGTCAAACGCATGGAAGACGCCGGCATCGTCACCGGTTACCACGCTGCGCTGAGCCGCCGGGCGTTGGGTTATGGCGTGCTGGCCTTTGTGCTGGTCAGCATAGACCATCAGAACGAGATGTCGTCGCATGCGTTTGAGACTGCCGTCAAAGCCATCCCCGAGGTGGTGATGTTCCACGCCATTTCCGGCCCTGAGGACTTCATGCTGGTGGTGGTGGCCCGCGATCTGGACCACTACTCCGACCTGTTGCAAAAGCGACTGCACCGCATGCCGGGGGTGCGGCGGGTACACACCCATTTTTCGTTGCAGGACTTCAAAGGCCAGATGAACAACCTGCCCATCCCTGCCGCCTGATCACGCCGCCTTCTTCACCACCGCATAGCGCGCCAGCGTGCGCTCGCGGGCTTCTGCGTGGTCCACGATGGGCGCCTGGTAGTCGCGTTCCAGCACAAAGTAGGCGGTCTGCAAGTCGATGGGTTTGGCCAGCCAGGGCACGTGAATGGCCGCGTTGGGCAGCTTGGCCAATTGCGGCAGGTAGCGGCGGATGAATTTGCCTTCGGGGTCGAACTTCTGGCTCTGGCTCACTGGGTTGAAGATGCGGAAATAAGGCTGGGCGTCGCAGCCCGTGGAGGCGGCCCACTGCCAGCCGCCATTGTTGGCGGCGAGATCGAAGTCGATCAGTTTTTCGGCAAAGTAGCGCTCGCCCCAGCGCCAGTCGATGCCAAGGTCTTTCACCAAGAAGCTGGCCACCACCATGCGCAGGCGGTTGTGCATGTAGCCGGTCTGGTTGATCTGGGCCATGGCGGCGTCCACCAGCGGGTAGCCGGTGCGCCCTTCGCACCAGGCCTGGAACAGCGCCTGGGCGTGTTTGCCGTGTTCCCACTTGATGGCGTCGTACTCGGGCTTGAAGGCGCTGGCCACCGCGTGGGGGTGGTGGTGCAGGATCTGCATGTAGAAGTCGCGCCAGATCAACTCGCCCAGCCAGGTGCTGGCGCCTTGTTGCCCGGCCAGGTGCATCTGGTAGGCCACGCGCGCCAGCTGGCGGATGGACAGGGTGCCAAACCGCAGGTGCACGCTGAGGTAGCTGGGGCCCTTGACCGCCGGGAAGTCGCGCGTTTGGTGGTAGCGGTCGATGCGGTCCAGGAAGTCCTCGAACAGGCCGCGTGCCCCGTGGCTGCCGGTGGCGATTTTGAGCGCCCGCAGGTTGGTGGTCTCAAAGCCGATCTCGGCCAGCGTGGGGACACCCGGCGGGTGGCTGGCCGGGCAGGGCGCCAGGGCGGCGGCGTATTTTTCCACCGGGTAGCTGTGCAGGAAAAACGGCTCGATCTTTTTCAGCCAGGCATTCTTGTAGGGCGTGAACACCGAAAACGCGGTGCCCGATTGCGTCAGCACCTCGCTGCGCTCAAACACCGTGTGGTCCTTGAAGTCGTGCAGCATGACGCCCGCATGCGCCAGCGCGCCCCGCACCTGCGCGTCCCGCGCCAGCGCCTGGGGCTCGTCGTCGTGGTTGCAAAACACCGCCTGCACCCGCAGTTCCTCGGCCAGTTTTGGGATGGCCTTTTGGGCGCTGGCATGGCGCACGATCAGGCCGGTGGGCACCTGGCCGTGGGCCTGCCCGAGGGCACGCAACTCGCCGTCCAGGTCCAACAGCGAGGCGTGGATGAACTCCACCCGGCGGTCGCAGCGGGGCAGAGCGTCCAGGATGTCGCTGTCGAACACAAAAGCGCACCACACCTGTTTGCAGCTTTTCAGGGCGTGGTAGAGGGCGGCCTGGTCGCTCACCCGCAGGTCGCGCCGGAACCAGACCAGACCCCTATCGTATTTCTTCATGTGCGGGCTCTTAAAATCGGTGCATGTCATCGGATTCTGCCCCCATCAACCTCACCAACCACTTCCTGATTGCCATGCCCGGCCTGAGTGACGAGGTTTTTGGCCGCAGCGTGGTGTTCATGTGCGAGCACAGCGAGCGGGGCGCCCTGGGCCTGGTGATCAACAAACCCAGCGACATCCTGCTGAGTGAGTTGTTCCAGAAGGTCGAGCTTGAGTTGCACCGCGACGACCTGATGGACACCCCCGTGTTCCAGGGCGGCCCCGTGCAGACCGAACGCGGCTTTGTGCTGCACGAGGCCTTGTCCAGCGGCGCCGACCCCAAGGAATCCATCTACGCCTCCACCCTGAGTATTCCGGGCGGGCTGGAGATGACCACCTCCAAGGACGTGCTCGAAGCCATGTCGGTCGGCGCCGGTCCGCACAAGGTGTTTGTGTCGCTGGGTTACGCGTCCTGGGGACAGGGCCAACTCGAATCCGAAATCACCGAAAACAGCTGGCTCACGGTGGAGGCCGACCCTGCCGTCATCTTCGACACGCCGGTGGAAGACCGTTACGCCAAGGCCATGAAGCTGCTGGGCCTGGAGCCGTGGATGTTGTCGCCCGACGCCGGCCATGCTTGAACTTGGCCCCCCCTGCGCCGCCTTTGGCGTCACCCCCCGAGGGGGCGATGCCAGCCGACCGGCAGAGCCGGATCGGCGGCATCCCCGGTTGAGCGACCTCGCGCGAGGTGGTGCCCATGGCTGATGCGCAAACCTTTCTGGCGTTCGACTACGGCACCAAGCGCACGGGCGTGGCCACGGGCAATGTGCTGACCCGCAGTGCGTCGCCGCAAGCCACCATCGTGGCCGAAGGCGATGCGCGTTTTCCGCTCATCGCCGCCCGCATCAAGGAATGGCAGCCCGACGCCTTGGTGGTGGGTGTGCCTTTTCACCCCGATGGGGCCCCCCATGAAAACACCGAACGCGCGCGCAAGTTCGCGCGCCAGTTGCGCGGCCGTTTTGGCCTGCCCGTGCACGAAGTGGACGAGCGCTACAGCACCACCGAAGCCCTGGCGGCAGGTGCCAAAGACGCCGACGCCGCCTCGGCCTGCATCATCCTGGAACAGCATTTGAGGAGTTTGCCTTGACCCGAATCACCAGCCCCAGCCTCGCGCTCGACGCCGAGGCGCTTTACGCGGAGCTGCTGCGTGGCGTGCGACCGCTGGTGGCGGCCCAGCCCGACACCCGCCTGGCCGGCGTCACCCGTGGCGGCGCCTGGCTGGCCGCGCGCCTGCAGCGCGACCTGGGCCTGCCCGGCGCCAGCGGGGTGATCTCCTCGTCCATGCATCGCGACGATTTTGCCCAGCGCGGCCTGGCCGCGAGCGCGCAGACGCAACTGCCTTTTGACGTCAACCACGCCCATGTGCTGCTGCTGGACGACGTGCTCTACACCGGCCGCACCCTGCGCGCCGTGCTCAACGAGCTGTTCGACTACGGCCGGCCCGCCAGCGTGCGCCTGGCCGTGCTGGTGGATCGGGGTGGCCGCGAGCTGCCCGTGAGCGCCGACGTGGCCGCCGCGCGCCTGAGCCTGCCCGCCAGCCAGTCGCTCGAACTTGAACAAGGCGATGACGGCCGTCTGAGTTTTGTGGTGGAGCAACGCGCATGAAAAACCCGCAACTGAACAAAAACGGCGAGCTGATTCACCTGCTGTCCACCGAAGGGCTGTCCAAGGACATCCTCACCCACATCCTCGACACCGCCGGCAATTTCGTCAGCGTGAGCGACCGCGAAGTGAAGAAGGTGCCCTTGCTGCGTGGCAAAAGCGTGTTCAACCTGTTCTTTGAGAACAGCACCCGCACCCGCACCACCTTCGACATCGCCGCCACCCGCCTCTCGGCCGACGTCTACACGCTGGACATCGCGCGCAGCTCGGCCTCCAAGGGCGAGTCGCTGCTCGACACCATCGCCAACCTGTCCGCCATGGCGGCCGACATTTTTGTGGTGCGCCACAGCGAATCCGGCGCACCCTACCTGATCGCCCAACACGTGGCCCCCCACGTGCACGTGGTGAACGCGGGTGACGGCCGACATGCCCACCCCACCCAGGGCCTGCTGGACATGTACACCATCCGCCACTTCAAGGGCGATTTCAGCAATCTCACCGTGGCCATCGTGGGCGACGTGCTGCACTCGCGCGTGGCGCGCTCCGACATCCACGCGCTCACCACCCTGGGCTGCCCCGAGGTGCGTGTGGTGGGGCCGCGCACCTTGGTGCCCAGCGATTTGTCGCAGATGGGCGTGCGCGTGTGCCACACGCTGGAAGAGGGCATCAAGGGTGCCGACGTGGTCATCACCCTGCGCCTGCAGAACGAGCGCATGAGCGGCGCGCTGCTCCCCTCCAGTCAGGAATACGCCAAGAGCTTTGGCCTTACCCCAGAGCGCCTCGCCTGGGCCAAGCCCGACGCCATCGTCATGCACCCGGGGCCTGTCAACCGCGGTGTGGAGATCGCCTCCTCGGTGGTGGACGGCAAACAGAGCGTGGTGTTGCCACAGGTCACTTTCGGCATCGCGGTGCGCATGGCGGTGATGTCCATCGTTGCAGGTAACGAAGCATGAAAATCTTGATCCAGAACGGTCGCGTCATCGACCCCGCCACCGGCCGCGACGAACGCGCGGACATCGCGATTGCCGCTGGCCGCATCCTCTCGGTGGGCCAGGTGCCGGCCGATTTCCATGCCAACCGCACGCTGGACGCCAGCGGCTGCGTCGTGGCCCCGGGTCTGGTGGACCTGTGCGCGCGCTTGAAGGAGCCGGGGTTGGAGCACGAAGGCATGCTCGAATCCGAGATGGCCGCAGCCGTGGCGGGGGGCGTCACCTCGTTGGTGTGCCCGCCTGACACCGACCCGGTGCTGGACGAGCCTGGCCTGGTGGACATGCTCAAGTTCCGCGCCGAAAAGCTGCACCTGGCGCGGGTCTTCCCGCTGGGCGCACTCACGCGTGGCCTCAAAGGTGAGGTGTTGACCGAGATGGTCGAGCTGACCGAGTCCGGCTGTGTCGGGTTTGGTCAGGCCGAGGTGTCCATCGTCAACACCCAGGTGCTGCAGCGCGCCTTGCAGTACGCCGCCACCTTTGGCTACACCGTGTGGTTGCGTCCGCAAGATTTCTGGCTGGGCAAGGGCGTGGCCGCCAGTGGCCCGCTGGCCACCCGCATGGGTTTGGCGGGGGTGCCGGTGGCCGCCGAGGTGATCGCTTTGCACACCGTGTTTGAATTGCTGCGTGGTGTGCACAAGGCCGGCAGCGGCGCGCGTCTGCACCTGTGCCGCCTCAGCAGTGCCGCCGGGCTGGAGCTGGTGCGCCAGGCCAAGGCCGAGGGCCTGCCCGTCACCTGCGACGTGAGCGTGCACAACCTGCACCTGAGCGACGTGGACATCGGCTACTTCGACAGCCGCGCCCGTGTCACGCCGCCGGTGCGCCAGCAGCGTGACCGCGCTGCCCTGCGTGCCGGCCTGGCCGATGGGTGCATCGACGCCCTGGTGTCCGACCACAACCCGGTGGATGCCGACGCCAAGGTGCTGCCGTTTGCCGAAGCGGAGGCCGGTGCCACCGCCATCGAGTTGTTGCTGGGCCTGGCGCTGAAGTGGGCCGACCAGGACAACATTCCGCTGACGCAGGCGCTGGGCACGCTGACGCACCGGCCGGCCGCTGTGCTGGGCAACAGCCTGGGCACCCTGCAAGCCAGCGTGGGCCGCATTGCCGTGGGCGGTGTGGCCGACCTGTGTGTGTTCCAACCCGGCGAGCACTGGGTGGTGGGCGCGGACACCTTGCGCAGCCAGGGCAAACACACGCCCTTTGGTGGCCACGAGCTGCCGGCCCGTGTGCGGGCCACGCTGGTGGGCGGGCAACTGGCCTTCGATCGCAGCGCGGCCCACGCGTGATGGCGGGCTTGCCTGCCACGCTCCGCGCCATCAGCGCCTTTGTGCGGGGCCTGGGGCACGTGTTGGGCGGTTTGTGGACCATCCACCGGGTGTTCCCGCAACTGAGCCCGGCCGATCGCACCGAACGTGTGCGCTTGTGGTCGCGGCAAATGCTGGCCATCCTGCAGGTGGACCTGCATGTGCTCGGCGAGCCGCCCGCTCAGGGCCCCCTGCTGGTGGTGTGCAACCACATTTCGTGGTTGGACATCCTGGTGCTCAACGCCGCCCAGCCGACCCGTTTTGTCTCCAAAGCCGATGTGCGTGGCTGGCCGGTGCTGGGCGCCTTGATCACGGGGGCGGGCACGCTCTACATCGAGCGCGAAAGCCGGCGCGACGCCATGCGCGTGGTGCACCAGATGGCCGATGCCTTGCGCGCAGGGGACATGCTCAGCGTCTTCCCCGAAGGCACGACGGGCGACGGCCGCGAACTCTTGCCCTTTCACGGCAACTTGCTGCAAGCCGCCATCGCGGTGAACGTGCCCGTGTTGCCGGTGGCGCTGTGTTTTGTCGAACGTGACAGCGGGCAGCCCAGCGACGCGCCCACC
Organism: Hydrogenophaga defluvii; assembly: GCF_042665235.1. NCBI lineage: Bacteria > Pseudomonadati > Pseudomonadota > Betaproteobacteria > Burkholderiales > Comamonadaceae > Hydrogenophaga > Hydrogenophaga defluvii. The sequence goes on from NZ_JBHTBZ010000040.1 coordinate 31,875, forward strand.
TACATCGGCGACACCACGCTGATCGCCTCCATCTGGCGCACGCTCAAAGCGGGCAACGTGCGTGCCGAGCTGCGCTACGGCCCGCCGCAACGCGCCGGTGGCATGGACCGCCGCACCTGGGCGCAGGTGCTGCGGCGCGACATTGGCGCCATGCTGAACTGAGCAGCGGCTTCAACCCTTGGCCTTGGCGCGCGCCAGCATCAGCTCGGTGCTGGTTTTTCGGTCGGCGTTGACACGTTGCACGTGTGGGCGCTCGCCCATTTTTTTCAGGTAGTCGCGCACCGGCAGTTCGGCCAGGAAGTCCCGGCCGTAGATGATTTTGGTGGCCCCGCTGACCAGCGGCAGGTGCACGATGGCGGCGCAATCGGCCAGGGTGAAGCGGTCGCCCCCCACACAGGGCGCGAACTTGGCCAGCTTGGCAAACGCGGCGATGTTTTTTTCCAGCTGCTGCCCCACCTTCTCTTTGGTGCTGTCACTGACCTTGCCGCCGAAGAACGCCTCGCCGTACAGGTTGCGCGCCACCAGCTCCAGGTGCAGTTCCAGGAAGGTGATGAGTTCGCGCACCTTGGCCGCGCCAAAGGGGTCGGTCGGCACCAGGGCGGGCTGCGGGTGGGCCGCTTCGATGTAGTCCAGGATGACCTGCGACTCGCACAACGTGCCGTGTTCGGTCTTGAGGTAGGGCACCTTGCCCAGGGGCGTGGCGGCCAGGTCGCACTGGCCCACCCACACCTGCTCCTCCTGGAAGCCCAGGTTTTTTTCGAGCAGGGCGAGTTTGACCTTGTTGTAGTAGTTGCTGGCCGAGAAGCCGCAGAGTGTCAGCATGGGTGTCTCCTGTTGGGGCTTCCATTATGAAAAATCGTGTCTGATGCCGCGGTCATTTTGGCGTCAGCCCGAGGCATAGGGACTTACCCGATTTCACCCCCTCCCGACGGGGGTGGGCTCGGAAAACTTGATTGCAATCAAGGATGCAGACCCCCCCTCGCCCCTACTCTGCAGGGGCTGTCACAACGTGGCTGCAAACTTGTAAATCAATCAATCTGAGGAGGATTTCAAAATGACCGTTGTCTACACCCGCACTGGTACCCCCAATGGTGGCAAACAAGCCGAGGCGCTGGCCTACTTCAAAGCCCGCGCTGCCGCGATCAAGCAGCACTACGGCGTGGAGCCGGAAGTCAAGGTGCGCGCTGGTGGCCCGGTGGGCGAGGTGATCATGATCTCGCGCATGAAGGACCTGAACGAGTTCGAAAGCACCAAGCGCCGCGTGATCGCCGACACCCTGACCGGCAAGATCCCCACCGCCCCCGATGGCGTGTTTGCCAAGGGCGAAGACGCGTTGTGGCTGGAACTGTGAGCCTTCACTAAAAAAGAAGCCGATGCCGCGCACCTGGGCGCAGACCCTGGGGCGCGGCCGGCCGTGGTGCCCACTGGCACCACGGCCGTTTTTGAAAAAAACTCAGGGGACACCTTCACCATGCAGACCACCGACGTCTGTGCCGTTGCCGACAACGCACGTTTCAACCGCTTTCACCTCCGCATCCTGATCTGGTGTGCGCTCATCATTGTTTTTGACGGCTACGACCTCGCGGTGGTGGGCGTGGCCTTGCCATCCATGATGGCGGACTTCGGCATCGACGCCACCCAGGCCGGCTTCATGGTCAGCTCGGCCCTGTTCGGCATGATGTTTGGCAACGTGATGTTTGGCGCCCTGGCCGACCGCTTTGGGCGCAAGCTGGTCATCGCCATCTGTATCGCTGTGTTCAGCGTGTTCACGGCCGCCGCCGGCTGGGCCGACGACCCCATCGAATTCAGTGTCTACCGCTTCATCGCTGGACTGGGCATTGGCGGCGTCATGCCCAACGTGATTGCGCAAATGACCGAATACGCGCCGCTGCGCCTGCGCGCCTTGCTGGTGGCCATGATGTTCAGCGGCTACTCGCTGGGCGGTGTGTTGGCGGCGCTGCTGGGCAAGACGCTGCTGGTGCAATACGGGTGGCAATCGGTGTTCTGGGCGGCAGGCTTGCCGCTGTTGCTGATTCCCATGTTCTGGGTTCAGATGCCCGAATCCATGGCCTTCCTGCTGCGCCGTGGCCAACAAGACCGCCTGCGCGACATCGTGGCGCGCCTGCGGCCCGAGCGTGCACCACGCCCTGACGAGCACTTCGTTTCGCCGGCGTCTGCGTCGGGTCAGTCGGCATCGTTTGGCGCCCTGTTTGACGGCGGACGCGGGCGCAGCACGCTGATGTTCTGGTTGTCCTGCTTCCTGTGCCTGTTCATGGTGTACGCGCTCAGCTCATGGCTCACCAAGCTCATGGCCAGCGCGGGCTACAGCCTGGGCTCGGCGCTGACCTTTGTGCTGGTGCTCAACCTGGGCGCCATCGTGGGTGCCGTGGGTGGCGGCTGGTTGGCCGATCGTTTCAACATTCAGCGCGTGCTGGTGGGCATGTACCTGTTGGCGGGCGTATCCGTCAGCCTGTTGGGTCAGCCCCTGCCCGAGGCGCTGTTGTTCCTGGTCGTGGCTTTGGCGGGCGCGTCCACCATCGGCACCCAGATCGTGACGGCCGCTTACGCCGGGCAGTTCTACCCCATGGCGATCCGCGCCACCGGCGTGGGCACCATGTTGGGGGTGGGCCGGCTGGGGGCGATTCTGGCGCCCATCCTGATCGGTGTGCTGGTTGGTATGTCCTTGCCGCTGACACAGAACTTCCTCGCCATCGGCATTCCAGGCGCCATCGCGGCGATCGCCATTGGCTTGGTCAACCACTCGCGGTCTGCTCAGGCGAGGGCGTGAGTGGCCGGTGAGGTGTGGGGCGGGTTAGCATCTGGCTCAAAACGAGGGGGGAGATCCAGATGTTGATGTTGGCGCGTGAAGCGGTGGTGGGGATGTTGCGTGTGGTGCCGCTGTTCAGCCGCGCCAGCGACGAGGACCTCGACGCCTTGGCCGCCCGCGTGCGCCGCGTGTCGGTGCGGCGGCGGCAGCTGCTGTTCCGCGAGGGCGATGCCTGCGAGGGCTTCCACGTGGTGGTGTATGGCCGCATCAAGATGTACCTGCTGTCCTCGCAGGGTGCCGAGCGCCCCATCCAGCTCATCGGCCAGGGGGGCTGTTTTGGCGACATCACCATGCTCACGGGTGACCGCTATTTCATGAACGTACAAGCGCTTGAGGACTCACTGCTCCTGTACCTCCCGCGCGAGGCCATCGTGGCGGTCATTGAGCGCGACAGCGGCTTTGCCATGGCCATGCTGCAAAGCCTGTCGATGCGGGTGAAGGGCATCGTGGAGGACATCGGGTCCTACTCCATGCACCCGCCGCTGCAGCGCCTGGTCTACTTCCTCTTGCGGCAGTTGCCACCAGACGGCGGCAACTCTGCCCGCATCGAGTTGGGTTTTGGCAAGAACGTGGTGGCGGCGCACCTCAACCTGACACCAGAGACGTTGTCCCGTTGTTTGAAAGAGCTGGTGGACGACGACATCGTTTCGGTGGCCGGCCGCAGCCTGCTGGTGCACGACGTGGAGCGACTGGCCCAGCGTGTGGGGCGTGCCGCTGTCAGCGTGGCACAGCCAGGCTGAGCAGCTGAGCGGTTGAGGCCGGGGCCTCAGCCTTGCACCAGCTCACGCGCCAGGCGGTTGTGCCGCTCCAGCAGCACCGGCAGGTCCACCGTCTGTAACCGGCCATCGCGCACCACCACGCGGCCGTGCACGATGTTGTGTTGCACCCGGGGCACATGGCAGAAGAAGAGGGCGGCCAGCGGGTCGTGGTGGGCACCGGCCAGGCCGATCTCATCGAGCGGGATGGTGACGATGTCGGCGGCCATGCCGGGGGCCAGGGCGCCGATGTCGTCGCGCCCCAGCACGCGGGCGCCGCCCAGGGTGGCCAGCTCCAGCACCTCGCGTGCGGTCAGTGCTGAGGGCCCCTTGATGGGGCCGTGCGCCACGCGCTGCAGCAGCAGGGCCAGGCGGGCTTCGCCCAGCATGTGGCCGCTGTCGTTGGAGGCCGAACCGTCCACCGCGATGGCCACCGGCACACCCGCGTCGCGCATGGCGCGTATGGGTGCGGCGCCCGAGGCCAGGCGCATGTTGGAGCCGGGGCAGTGGGCCACGCCGGTGCCGGTGCTCGCGAACAGGCGGATGCCGGCCTCGTCCAGCTTCACGCAGTGGGCGTGCCACACGTCGGGGCCGACCCAACCCAGTTGTTCGGCGTATTCGGCCGGGGTGCAGTTGAACTTCTCGCGGGTGTAGTCGATGTCTTTGTCGTTTTCGGCCAGGTGGGTGTGCAGCGAGACGCCGTGTTCGCGCGCCAGCACGGCGGCGTCGCGCATCAGTTCGCGGCTGACGGAAAAAGGCGAGCAGGGCGCCACCACCACGCGCTGCATGGCGTGGCGGGCCGGGTCGTGCCAGAGTTCGATCACGCGCTGGGTGTCGGCCAGGATGTGGGCTTCGGTTTCGACCACGCTGTCGGGTGGCAGGCCGCCAGCGCTTTCGCCCACGCTCATGGCGCCGCGCGCGGCGTGAAAACGCATGCCGATCTCGGCCGCCGCTGCCAGGCTGTCGTCCAGGCGCGAGCCGTTGGGGAAGAGGTAGAGGTGGTCGCTGCTGGTGGTGCAGCCCGAGAGCAGCAACTCGGCCATGGCGGTCTGGGTCGAGACACGCACCATCTCAGGCGTGAGCCGCGCCCAGATGGGGTAGAGCACCCGCAGCCAGTCGAACAACTCGCAGTCCTGCGCCGGGCGCACCACGCGGGTGAGGCTTTGGTACATGTGGTGGTGCGTGTTCACCAGGCCGGGAATGACCACCTGGTCGCGGGCGTCGATCACGGTGTCGGCGCTGCTGGGCAGTTCATGGCTGGGGCCCACGGCTTCGATGACGTGGCCACGCACGAAGACGGCGCCGTCTTCGATCTCGCGGCGCTGCGCGTCCATGGTCACCAGCAGGCGGGCGTTTTTGATCAACAGGGTGTGCATGGTGTGCTCCAAAAAAGAAAGGGCCGGTCTGCTTGGGTGCAGACCGGCCCAACTGGTTATTTCAATGCTTCAGTGATGGACCATGCCAGCGACGTGCCTTACCGGGGATGCCGCCGATCTGGCTCTGCCAGTCGGCAGGCATCGCCCCCTTGAGGGGGTGACGCCGAAGGCGGCGCAGGGGTGGGCCATTTCAGTGGCCGCCTTCGGCCTGCATGGCCGCCTGGCGGATTTCCTCTTCGCTACCGCCCTGGGCACCGTTGAAGAACATGTTCAGCACCACGGCACTGATGGTGGTCAGCAGGATGCCCGATTCGAGCAGCGGGTGCAAGCCGTGAGGCATGTGTTGCATCCACGCCGGGGCCACCAGGGGCATCATGCCCAGGCTGATGGACACGGCCACGATGTAGAGGTTGTTCTTGTTGTCCTTGAAGTTCACGCCCGCCAGGATGCGGATGCCGGTGGCCGCCACCATGCCAAACATCACCAGGCCGGCGCCGCCCAGCACGTATTGGGGCAGCGACTCGATGAGCGCTGCCATTTTGGGGATCAGGCCCAACACGATGAGGATGATGCCGCCGGCCACACAGACGAAGCGGCTGCGAACACCGGTCACGCCCACCAGACCCACGTTCTGCGAGAAGCTGGTGTAGGGGAAGGTGTTGAAGATGCCGCCGATCAGCGTGCCCAGGCCGTCCGTGCGCAGGCCGGCGGTGAGGTTTTGTTGGGTCATCTTGCGGCCGGTCAGGTCGGACAGCGCCAGGAACATGCCGGTCGATTCGATGAAGGTCACGATCATCACCAGCACCATGGTCACGATCAGCACCGGGTCAAAAATCGGGGCGCCGAAGGAGAAGGGCAACACCACGTCGAACCAGTGGGCGCTGGCCACCTTGTCGAAGTGCATCTTGCCCAGCACGGCGGTCAGCACGCCGCCGGCCACGATGCCCAGCAACACCGAGATGTTGGCCAGGAAGCCACGCCCGAACTTGGCAATGGCCAGGATCACGGCGAGCACGAAGAAGGCGATGGCCAAGTTGTCCAGCGCGCCGTAGCCAGCGTTGACGATCATCTTGCCAGGGTTGGCCGGATCGGGGATTTTGGCCAGAAAGGCCGGGCCGCCCAGCGCCCAGCCAATGCCCACGCGCATGAGGCTGATGCCAATGACCGCGATGATGGTGCCGGTGACCACCGGCGGAAAAAACCGCAGCAATCGGCTGACCAGTGGCGCGATGAAGATGCCTATGACCCCCGCCGCGATGATGGCGCCGAAGATGGTGCGCGCCCCCTCGGTGCCGGGCAGGCTGTTGGCCATGGCGACCATGGGCCCCACGGCAGCAAAGGTCACGCCCATCATGACCGGCATGCGGATGCCGAACCACTGCGTCATGCCCAGCGACTGGATCAGCGTGACGACGCCGCAGCAAAACAGATCGGCCGAAATCAGCAGGGCCACCTGTTCGGGCGACAGTTTGAGAGCGCGGCCCACGATCAGGGGCACGGCAATGGCCCCGGCGTACATGACCAGAACGTGTTGCAGCCCCAGCGTGAACAGGCGCCCGTTGGGCAGGCGCTCGTCTACCGGGTGCACGCCGGTGGTGGTGTGGTTCATTTTGTCTCCTCGTTGGTATGTGTAGATGTATGGCCTTTAGGTGGGCCCCATGGGCAAGGATAGGTGTCGCGCTGCAATCGAGAAAGATGCACAATCAAATAATTCAATCGAATATGACGATCAAATCCTCCTTGCCCGAATTGCGGGTCTTCATCACCTTGGCTGAAAGTGGCCACTTCACCCGTGCGGCAGAGCGCTTGGGTATGTCGCAGTCGTCGTTGAGCGCATCGCTGGGCAAGCTGGAGACCCTGCTGGGCACCCGCCTGTTTGATCGCCATACCCGGGGTTGCCGCCTCACCGATGCCGGCAATGCCTTGTTGCCGGCCGCTCACCGGCTGGTGGCAGACTGGGACCAGTGGCTGGTCGATGCGCGCGACTTTGCCCGCTTCTCGCGCGGGCGGGTGTCGGTGGCGGCGCCCAACGCGCAGTGCGCCATGCTGCTGCCGCCGGTGATACGGCGTTTTCGCGACAGCCACCCAGGTGTGCGCGTGACCGTGCACGACGTGCCCGAACACGAGGTGCATGCCCTGGTGCGCAGCGGCGCGGCCGACCTGGGCATTGCCACCGCCACCGAGCTGCGAACCGACTTGGTGGCCACACCTTTGTACGCCGATGAGTTCGTGCTCGCCATGCACCGCGAGCACCCGCTGGCCCGGGCGCGCCGGCTGGACTGGCCCGAGGTGGCACGCGAGGCCTTGATCGGTTATTTGCCCGGCAACCCGGTGCGCCGCTTGCTGGAAGACGAACTGGCGGCCCGTGGCATACAGCTGGCCTACGCGTACGAGATCGCCTTGCCCTGGACCATGATGGGGCTGGCGAGCGAAGGCTTGGGTGTGGCGGTGGTGACGCGTGCCTTGCGCCCGCTGGCGCAGTGGCACGGTCTGGAGGTGCGCGCGGTGGGGTCGCCGCCGCTGGCGCGCACCCTGACGCTGCTGCGTGCCCCAGGCGGCTCGCCCTCGCCGGCGGTGGCGGCTTTTCGGGACGAGCTTCTGAAAACCGCTGTCAGCTGAGCAGGTCGAGCAGGGTGCGGGCGATGACGCGCGTGGCGCCTTGCAGGTCCGCCAGTTGGACGCGCTCGTCCGCACGTTTGGCGTGCGATTCAAGCACGGTGCGTGGGCCGGCGCCGTAGATCACGCCGGGGATGCCACGCTCCACATACAGGCGCACGTCGGTGTACAGCGGCGTGCCCACGGCGGGGATGGGCTCACCAAACACCTCGCCGCCGTGTTTCTGGATCGCATCCACCAGCGGCTGGTTGCCGGGCAGGGGCTTCATGGCGTTGGCCAGCAGCATGCGGCGCACGTCCACCTGCAACTGTTTGCCACCGCGCGGCGGCTTGAAGCTGGCGGCCGCGTCGGCGATGGTCTGGCGCAGGGCGGCCTCCACCTCGGCCGGGTTCTCCTCGGGGATCATGCGGCGGTCGAGCTTGAACACCACCTTGCCGGGCACCACGTTGGTGTTGGTGCCGCCGCTGATCTGGCCGATGTTGAGGTAGGGGTGGGTGATGCCCTCGACCGAGGACGTCACCTTCATGTAGTCGGCGTTCAGACGGTGCAGCGCGTTCAGGATGTGGACCGCACCCTGCAGCGCGTCGGTGCCGCTGTCGGGGATGGCGGCATGGGCCATTTCGCCCTGCACCGTCACCTCCATTTGCAGGCAGCCGTTGTGGGCGGTGACCACCTGGTAGCTGAAGCCGGCCGCAATCATGAGGTCGGGTTGGGTCAGCTTGTTTTTGAGCAGCCAACCCGGGCCGACCTCGCCACCGAATTCCTCGTCGTAGGTGAAGTGCAGCTCCACGCCACCCTTGAGCTTCAGGCCCTGGGCCTGGGCCACAGCTTCCACCGCACGCAGTGCGAAGGTGAAGCTGGCGAAGTCGCTTTTGCTCACGGCCGTGGCACGGCCGAACATCTGGCCGTCCACCACGTCGCCGCCGTAGGGGTCGTGGGTCCAGCCTTCGCCGGGCGGCACCACGTCGCCGTGGGCGTTGAGCGCGATGGTCTTGCCACCGTCGCCAAAGCGGCGGCGCACGATCAGGTTGGTGATGGTCTGCAAGCCAGCCGCCTGCACCTCCGATGCAGGCACGGCGTGTTTTTCGGCCGTATAGCCCATGCCGGCCAACAACTCGGCGGCGCGTTCGGCGTGCGGGGCGTTGTTGCCGGGCGGTGTGTCGGTGGGCACGCGCACGAGTTCGCGCAAGTAGGCCACTTCTTCATCGAAGTGGTCGGCGATCCATTGGTCGAGGGCGGCGTAGTTGGTGGTGGAGGACATGCTTGTGTCAGGTATCAAAGGGGGTTGGCGGCCAGGCTGTCGAGCAGGTGGGCAAAGGCTTGCACACACAGCTGCATGTCGTCGCTGGTGGTGGATTCGAGGGGGTTGTGGCTGATGCCGCTGTTTTCACCGCGCACGAAGAGCATGGCCTGGGGCATGACTTCGTGCAGCTTCATGGCGTCGTGGCCGGCGCCGCTGGGCATGTGGAACACCGGCAGGCCTTGGGCGCGCACGGCGGCTTCCCAGCGCTGCTGCAGGGCCGGTGCACTGGGCGCGGCGGCGGCGCGCATGGTTTCCTCCAGCGTGTGGCGCACGCCGCGGCGCTCGCAGATGGCGGTCAGCTCGGCCAGCACGTCGCGCGCGAGGGCATCGCGTTGTTCGTTGGTGGGCGCGCGCAGGTCCAAGCTGAAGGTGCAGCGCCCGGGCACCACGTTGATGGAACCGCTGGGCACGTTCAGTTGGCCGATGGTGGCCACCGAATCGCCGTCTTGGGCGGCACGTTTTTCCATGTACAGCGCCAGCTCGGCCACGGCGCAGGCCGCGTCGCGGCGGCGGTCCATGGGCGTGGTGCCCGCGTGACTGGCCATGCCGATGACTTCGCACACGTAGCGCACGCTGCCGTTGATGGAGGTGACCACGCCCAGTGGCAGGTTGAGTTCGTTGAGCACCGGGCCTTGCTCGATGTGCACTTCGACGAAGCCCAGGTAGCGTGCGGGGTCGCGCTGCAGCTTGGGGATGTCATCGATGCACAGGCCGGCGTGTTGCATGGCCTCGCGCATGGTGATGCCGTCGGCGTCCTTCTGGTCCAGCCACTCGGGCTTGAAGTCGCCGATCAGTGCGCCGGAGCCCAGAAAGGTGGCCTTGTAGCGCTGGCCTTCTTCTTCGGCAAAACCCACCACCTCAAAGCCGAAAGGCAGGCGGCGGCCGGCACGGTGCAGTTCGCGCACGCAGGCCATGGGCACGAAGATGCCCAGGCGCCCGTCGTACTTGCCGCCGTTGCGCACGGTGTCGTAGTGGCTGCCGGTGAGCAGGTACTTCGCATCTGGTGTGGCGCCGTGGTAGCGGCCCACCACGTTGCCCACGGCGTCGATTTCGACCTCGTCAAATCCGCAGTCCCGCATCCAGTGGCTGATGCGCTGGGCGCAAGCGCGGTGGGCGTCGGTCAGGTAGGTGACGGTGAGCTGGCCTTTTTCGGCAAATCCGGGGTCGCTGTGTACGCTGAGTTTTTCCTGCCAGTCCCACACGTCGTTGCCCAACGTGGGTTCGACGCCGAACTTGTCGTTCAGGCGGATCTCGGCGATGCGGTGGATGTTGCGCAAGGCCTCGGCCAGTTCGAAGTCGGGATGGTTGTAGACCCGTCGCTCGAAGGTCTCGATGATTTGTGCCTTGTTCAGGCCCAGACCACGCGCGCCGCGCACCGCCAGGATGAAGGGGAAACCGAAACGTGCGTTGTAGTCGGCGTTGAGCTGCTGAATGCGCGCGAACTCGTCGGGCGTGCAGGCGGTCAGGCCTGCCTTGCCTTGTTCGTTGGTCGATTCGGCGGTCAGCGTTTTGGCCACCATGGCTTTGCCGGCCAGCTCCGGGTGGGCGCGCACCAGGGCCAACTGGGACTCGCGGCCGGCGCCATCCACCGCTTGCACCAGCGTGTGTTTGAAGTGCGCGAGCGACGCAAAGGGGCGGCTTTGCAGCGCCGTTTCCACGAACCAGGGTGAGTGTTCGTACAAGCCGCCCAGCTCGGCCAGCAACTCGCTTGGTGGCGAGGTGTTGAGTTGTTCCAGTGTCAAAGCCATGTCATGTCTCCGCTGTGTTCTTGTAGGGGTGGGTCGCCTTCCAGTGCCGCGCGATGTCCAGGCGGCGGCACACCCACACGTTGTCATGGCCCTGGATGTGGTCGAGGAAACGCTGCAGCGCGGTGATGCGGCCCGGACGACCCAGCAGCCGGCAGTGCATGCCGATGCTCATCATCTTGGGCGCGTTGTCGCCGCTCGGGTCACCCTCGGCGTAGAGCGCGTCGAACGTGTCCTTGAGGTACTGGAAGAAGGGGTCGGCGTGCGAGTAACCCTGGGGCAGGGCGAAGCGCATGTCGTTGCAGTCCAGCGTGTAGGGCACGATGAGTTGGGGCACCACACTGCCGTCGCTTTTTTTCACCTTCATCCAGAAGGGCCGGTCGTCGCCGTAGTAGTCGCTGTCGTACTCGAAGCCGCCGAAATCGGCCACCAGGCGGCGGGTGTTGGGGCTGTCGCGGCCGGTGTACCAGCCCAGGGGCCGGCTGCCTGTCATCTGCTCGATGATCTCCATGCCGATACGCATGTGCTCGCGTTCGGTGGCCTCGTCCAGGTTCTGGTAATGAATCCAGCGCCAGCCGTGGCAGGCGATCTCGTGGCCCAGTTCGACAAACGCAGCGGTCAGTTCGGGGTGACGCTGCAGCGCCATGGACACGCCGAAAACGGTGAGAGGCAGGCCACGTTTTTCGAACTCGCGCAGGATGCGCCAGACGCCGGCGCGCGAGCCGTACTCGTAGATGCCTTCCATGCTGATGTGGCGGTCGGGGTAGGAGGCCGGGTTGAACATTTCGGAGAGGAACTGCTCCGAGCCGGCATCGCCGTGCAACACGCAGTTCTCGCCGCCTTCTTCGTAGTTCAGGACGAACTGCACCGCTATCCGGGCGCCGCTCGGCCATTGGGCGTGGGGCGTGTGGCGGCCGTAGCCGAGGAGGTCGCGCGGGTAGGCGAGGGTGGTGTCGTAGGTGCTGTTGTGGGTGCTCATGGGGGCGCTCAGGAAAGGGCCATTGACAAGGTGTTGGCGGGCAGCTTGCGGTCGAAGCTGAGGTTTTCTTCGACGTGTTGCAGGTGTTCGTTCATCAGGCGCACGGCCAGGTCGGCGTCCTTGGCGGCCAGCGCCTTGACGATGGTTTCGTGCTCTTCGTGCGAATGGCCGGCGGCGTGTGCGCTCTGGTACATCAAGGTGATCAAGGCGCACCGCGAAATCAGCTCACCCAACATGCCGGCCAGCACGTGGTTGCCCATGAGTTCGGCCATGCGCACGTGAAAGTCGCCCAGCAATTCGGTGCGGCTGGCCACGTCGGTGCCGTCCACGGCCTTGCGTTCTTCGGCCACATGCGCCTTGAGGGCCTTGATTTTTGCGGGTGTGACGGTGCGAACAAACTCGCGCGTCATTTCCGCTTCGAGCATGCGCCGAACCGCAAACACCTGCCGCGCTTCCTCCACCGAGGGTGTGGCCACAAACGCCCCCCGTGCCGGTTCGAGGGTGACCAGGCGGTTCTGCGCCAGCTGGAACAAAGCCTGCCGCACCAAGGTGCGGGAGACACCAAAATGATCGGCCAATTTCTGCTCGGCCAGCTTGGTGCCCGGGTGCAGCCGGTGCTCCACGATGGCGCGGCTCAGCGATTCAACAATCTGGCGTGTGCTGGACGATTCCATGGATTCATCATAGCCACAAATCCAAAAACTGTATACACTTTTGGTCGACCGCACATCCCTCACCGATTGAGACAAAGGAAGAGCCATGGGCCTGAGCACCCACGTACTGGACACGATGAACGGCTGCCCCGCTGCGGGCATGTCGGTGGCGCTGTACACCACCGAGCGCGTGGCTGGCAGCGACGAACTGCGTGCCAGTCTGGTCAAGCGTTTCCAGCTGAATGACGACGGCCGCAACCCGGATGGTCCGCTGTACGACAACACCAGTCTCAAGGCCGGCACCTATCGATTGGTGTTCGACGTGGAGGGCTATTTCAAGGCCAAAGGCGTGGTCTTGCCTGAGCCCAACTTCCTGGGTCGCGTGGCACTGGACTTCGGCGTGGCCCACACCGATCAGCACTACCACGTGCCTCTGCTGGTCAGCCCCTGGTCTTACTCGACGTACCGCGGCAGTTGAAGGGCCTGTGCGCCGGTTGTGGCCACGGCGCTGGCGCCCGCGTTCACAGTTCGCTGCGCTGGCCTTCGGTCAAGGTGTCGAGCTGGAAGCGCCCACTTTTGTCCCACAGCCAGGTTTCGGTATAGGTGACCTTGCCCAGCCGAGCGGGTGCTGGGAACGGCGCAGCGCGGCGCACGGTGCGCTCAATCTCTGCCATCACTTCGGGTGCGTGTTTGGGGGCCCTGAGCCAGCTGAAATGCCGCACGTGTCCGCGCCCGTCCAGTTCCACCTGCATCACGCCCACGGCATACAACAAAGGCGGCAGTTTGCCCACAAAGATGCGCCCGGTATTCAGCGAATACAGGTGGGTCGCCGCATCGCGGCGGTAGCTGCGGGGATCGGTGGCATACGAGGTTTTCACCCCATCGGCTGCCGGGGGCGGTGGCTTGGCCGTTGGTGGCGCTGTGGGTGTGCCGTCCGCTGGCGAGGTGCCGGGGCGCATCGATGGGGGGAGGCTGCAGGCAGCGAGCAGCGCCACCAGGGTCAGGGGCAGGGCGCGTGTCAGGCGGCGGGAAAGGTCGATGTTCGTTTGCATGGCCGGTGCCTCATCGGGTTTTGCGTTGGGAGTGTATGCGCCATCGCAGAGCCTGCCTGAGGGTGTTGCACGGCATACTGTTTGCCTGACATTCCTTGCATTTGTTTACGCCCATGTCCCATTTGTCGGAATTGCTTGCGCACCTGGACACCGCTGCCGCGGTGCTGGTCGAGGTGGTCGCCGTCAAAGGGTCGGTGCCACGCGAGCCCGGGGCCTGGATGGCGGTGTTGCTCCACGGGCAGATCGGGACGGTGGGGGGTGGGCACCTGGAATGGCGTGCCGCTGAACATGCCCGTGAGTTGCTGCGTTCGGGGCCAGGTCCGGCGCAAGAACACACGGTGGTGCTGGGCCCGAGCCTGGGCCAATGTTGTGGCGGTCAGGTCACGCTGCGCTACCAGTGGGCGGGCCCAACCGACCGGGACGCGCTGAGCCAGCGCCTGCGCGCGCAGCACACGCCGGTGGCCTTGTTCGGCGGAGGGCACGTGGGGCGCGCCATTGTGGCGGCGCTGACGCCATTGCCTTTTGACATCCAATGGACAGACAGCCGCGACGAGGTGTTCCCGGCCGATTTGCCGCCCCAGGTGCAGGCCGAACATTCCGATCCGGTGCATGGGGCGGTGGCCGACTTGCGGCCAGGTTCGTTGGTGCTCGTCATGAGCTTCAGCCACGCCGAGGATCTGGATGTGGTGGCTGCCTGCCTGCTTCGGCAACGCGCAAGCGGCGATCTCCCGTTTGTGGGCTTGATTGGCAGCCGCACCAAGTGGGCCACCTTCAGACACCGCCTTGAGGCGCGTGGTTTCACGTCCGCCGAGTTGTCCCACATCACCTGCCCGATCGGCTTGCCCGAGATCACAGGCAAGGCTCCGGCCACGATTGCGGCCTCGGTGGCAGCGCAGCTGCTGATGCGCCAAGCACGCTGACGCCCCTGTCGGCCGTGGGAGCGCCCCCTGTGCATGGGGGTGCTCTGACTTTTTCCCCTTCGTTCAACCGAGCTCGCCTGCCTGCTGCTGGGGGTAAATCCCTATGCTGGTGGACCGTCTTTTGTTATTGAATCCAAATATTGTGTACAAAAATTGAATTCAAACTTTAACCATAAACGGAGGGTCCTTGAAAATACGTGTCATCAACCCGAACACCACGTGCGCCATGACCGAGACCATTGGCGCGGCCGCAGCCCGTGTGGCTGGCCCCGGCACGCAGATCGTGGCCACCCAGCCGGCGGGGGGGCCGGTGTCCATCGAGAGCCATTTCGATGAAGCTGTTGCCGCCGTGGGCGTGGCCGAGGAAGTGCTGGCGGGTGAGCGCGAGCAAACCGACGCCTATGTGATCGCCTGTTTTGGAGACCCGGGGCTTTGGTCGGCCCGTGAGCTCACACGGGCGCCGGTGATTGGCATCGCCGAAGCCGCGTTTCACATGGCGGCCATGGTGGCCACGCGCTTTTCGGTGGTCACCACCCTGGGTCGCACCGGGATCATTGCGGAGCACCTGTTGCAGCAATACGGGTTTGCGCATTTGTGTCGCAAGGTGCGGGCCGCCGAAATTCCGGTGCTGGACCTGGAGCACGATCCGGATGCTGCGCTGCGCAAGATCATTGAGGAAAGCTTGCGGGCCAAACACGAGGATGGCATCGGCGCCATCGTGCTGGGCTGCGGCGGCATGGCCGATCTGACGGACACCATTTCGGACGCCGTTGGCCTGCCGGTGGTGGAGGGCGTCAGCGCGGCCGTCAAGCTGGCCGAATCCCTCGTGCACCTGGGGCTCAAGACCAGCAAACACGGTGACCTCGATTTCCCACGCCCGAAGGCCTTTGCAGGCCAGTTCAGGCATTTCAGCGCCTGAGCGGCGCGTATTTCAACGATCGACGGAGGCAATCCATGAGTGAATCTCACGACAAGTCGGCGGGCGAAGAATCGCTGGCGCCACAACAAACACGGATCATGGACAAATGGTCCTACCTGCTGGCCTGGCTGGGAGGCTGCGTGTCCATCGGCACCTTCGCCATGGGTTCCAGCCTGGTGGGGCAACTCAACATGTTGCAGGCGGTGACGGCCATTGCGGTGGGCTGCTTCGTCATCGGCGTGGCCCTGACCATCAATGGGGCAGCCGGCCACAAGTACGGCATACCCTTCATGGTGCAGGCGCGCACCGCTTTCGGCTTTGCCGGTACCCGATTCCCCGGCTTGATCCGTGCGGTGCCCGCCGTGGTGTGGTTCGGCTTTCAGAGCTGGATCGGTGCGGGTGCGTTGAACGCCGTTTCGGCTGCGCTGCTGGGTTTCGACAACCTGGTGGTCTGGTTCATCATTTTCCAGGTGCTCCAGATTGCGTTGTCGGTGTATGGCTTCAAGGGCATCAAGTGGCTGGAAAACGTCGGCAGCGTTTTCATCATCGCTTCGCTGCTCTACATGTTCTGGGCCGTCATCACCAAGTACGGGGGTGCCATTGACGCCAAGATCACCAGCATCGAAGGCACCTGGGGCCTGCCTTTCTGGGGTGCCACCATGCTGTTTCTGGGCATCTACAGCACCATGATGCTCAACGTCAGCGACTATTCCCGTGAATTGCACCGCGACGTGCGTCCCGGCCTGTTGACCACGATCTACGCGATGTCCATCCTGCCAGCCACGATCTTCATGGGCCTGATCGGACTGATGGTGGCGGGCGCCACCGGCACCAGCGACCCCATTGCGGTGTTCTCCAGTGCGGTGGACAACAAGCCGCTGTTGGTGATCACGTTGCTGTTCATCGCGTTTGCGCAGGTCACCACCAACGTGCTCAACAACGTGGTGCCCCCCGCCTACGTGCTGATGGACGTGTTCAAGCTGTCGTTCAAAAAATCGGCCGTGCTGGTGGGCTTGCTGGCTTTCTGTACCTTTCCGTGGGAGCTGGTCAAGGACGAGTCGTCCAGTGGGCTGCAAATGTTTGTGCAGACCTATTCCGCTTTTCTGGGGCCGATTTTTGCCGTGTTGGTGGTGGACTACTACATCCTGCGCGGTCGTCGGCTGGACTTGCAGAAGCTCTACGATGAAAACGGTCCTTACCGTGGCGTGAACTGGGCTGGCATCATCGCCACCCTGTTTGGCGCGGTGGTGGCGCTCTACTTCTCCAAGGTGAGCTGGTATGCCAGCCTCTTGCCCGCTGGCCTGTGCTACTACCTGCTGATGAAGCACTGGGCACCTAGCCGCCGCTTCATGGACGGCGCCCAACCCGTGGACCAGGGCACGGTACCTGTCGCACGGAGGGCCTGAGCCTAGAATCGGGTGCATGGTCACTCGCCGCTCCTCTGCCCACACAGCGCCCTCAACCGGTCCAGTACCGGGGGCGGCTTCTGCTTCGCAGGGAGCTGGCTCGGCCCCCACTGTCGAGAGCATTGCCCAAGACCTGGCGGCCGCCATCGTCGAGCGGCGCATTGCCCCCGGCACCTGGTTGCGTGAAGAGGCCCTGGGGCGGGTGTATGCGGTCAGCCGCACCAAGGTGCGTGCCGCCTTGGTGATGCTGGCCAAGGACAAGCTGGTGCATACCGTGCCCGACAAGGGCACGTTTGTCTGCCAGCCCACGGTGGAGGAGGCGCGCGAAATCTTTTCGGCGCGCCGTCTCATTGAAAGCGAAATCGTGCGCTTGTTTGTGGCCCGTGCAACGCGGGCCGACTTTGATCGCCTGCGGCAGCACGTCCGCATGGAACGGTCCAGTCTCAAGGGCTTGGCGCTGGGGGCGGTGCGAGAACAACTGCTCGGCGACTTCCACGTGGCACTGGCCGAACTGACGGGGCACCACATCCTCACAGAAATCGTCACAGAGTTGGTGGGGCGCAGTTCCCTGATCGCCATGCTTTACCAGAGCCACAACGACGCCCACTGTGCCACCGATGAACACGAGCAGTTTCTGCGGTTGTGCGAAGAAAAAAACACCGATGCCGCAGTGGCGTACATGATGGATCACCTCAGCCGGCTTGAAGCCAGCCTGGATCTGCAGCAGGTGGGCGCGGGGCGCCAGCTCGATCTGGTGAAGGCGCTGATGATGTGAGTGCGTCCTGGGGCAGTCGCCCTGAGGTCGTGTCTCGAGACATCGGTCCGCCACCTAGGAGTCTGCGCGGCAGAAGGCGTCGAAGCGAAACGCGTGGGAAAAGAGTCCAATTTGTGCCCGCTTTTGAGGACTCTGGCCGTAGCCACAGCCGGAAAAACGGGTGCAAAGTGGGACTTTTCTCCACGCGTTGCAGCCGACGCGCTTCTGCCGCGCAGACTCCTAGCTTGGCATCGTCCTTGCATGATGGCGAGACAAGGGTAATCCCTTGGGTGCCTGGTTCCCAAAAACTGTATACACTTTGCTTCAGCAATCGCAGCGGTGCTGGCAAGCTGAAGGGTTTCAGGTTTGTCTGGTTCGCGGTTCGGAAGTGGTTCAGAGCGCCCGCAGTGGTGAACCGCAACGCCGTCACTTGGGAGAGGCTGCTATGGAAACCTACCTGCTCGATTGGGCCAACCTGCTGCTGCGCTGGCTGCACGTCATCGTCGCCATTGCCTGGATTGGCTCCTCCTTCTACTTCGTCTTCCTTGACAGCAGCCTCACGCCACCGGTCGATGATGACCTGAAAAAGCAGGGCGTGAGCGGCGAGTTGTGGGCGGTGCACGGTGGCGGTTTCTACCACCCTGTCAAGTTCAACGTCAGCCCGCCCAAGCTGCCCGATCACTTGCACTGGTTCTACTGGGAAAGTTACTCCACCTGGCTCAGCGGCTTCGCGTTGTTCCTGGTGTCCTACCTGTGGAGCCCCAGCGTCTACCTGATCGACCCCAAGGTGATGGCCTGGACGCCGGCGGCCGCCATTGGTGCTGCCCTGGCTTTCCTGGTGGTGTTCTGGCTGCTGTACGACGGCATTTGCCGCACCCTGGGCCAAGGTGAGAACGGCGATGCCAAAGTGGGCGCTGCCGTGTTGGTGCTGGTGTGTATTGCCGCCTACGCGGCCACACAGATGTTTGCAGGTCGGGCGGCCTTCTTGCTGGTGGGCGCCATGATCGCCACCGCCATGAGCGCCAACGTGTTTTTCTGGATCATTCCCGGCCAACGCACCGTGGTGGCCGATCTGAAGGCCGGTCGGCCGGTGGACCCCATCCACGGCAAGCGTGGCAAACAGCGCAGCGTGCACAACACCTACTTCACGCTGCCGGTGCTGTTTGCCATGCTGAGCAACCACTACAGCTTCACCTACAGCCATCCGCAGAACTGGCTCATCCTGATTGGGCTCATGTTTGCCGGCGCGGCCATCCGACAGTTTTTTGTCATGCGCCACGGTCACAAGTTGGGTCGCAACCCCCACCCATGGAAATACGCCGCCGTGGGTGTGGTGGTGTTGATCGGTTTGATCGTGTGGCTCAAGCCCGCGCCTTCGCCCACTGCCGCCGCGGCACCCGCTGTGGTGAGCTACGCCCAGCTTAAGCCGGTGATCGAACAACGCTGTGCCATGTGCCACGGCGAGGCACTGCAGTCCAAGGGCGTGCGGCTGGACAGCCCGGCGCTGTTGCAACAGCACGCTCAAACGGTTTACCAGCAGGTGGTGGTCAGCAAGCTCATGCCCATGAACAACGCGACCGGCCTCACGGATGATGAGCGGGCCTTGTTTGCCCAGTGGTTCAAGGGCGGCGCCAAGGTTGATTGAGGCTTGAACGAGCGGCACGACCCAGCAACGCTGGGTGGCCGCAGCGCTGGTCAGGCAAACACGTCGGCGTTTTGCAGGGTCAGGCCAGCGGTGTCCTTGGCCGACAACAAGGGGGTCATGCCAAGCTTCGGCCATTCAATGCCGATGGATGGGTCGTTCCAGGCCACACAGCGCTCGAAGGCCGGCGCGTAGTAGTCGGTGGTTTTGTACAGGAAGTCGGCGCTGTCGCTGGTGACCACAAAACCGTGGCCAAAACCCGGTGGCACCCACAGCTGGCGCTGGTTGTCCTCGCTCAGCTCCACCCCCACCCACTGGCCGAAGTGGGGCGAGCTTTTGCGCAGGTCCACCGCCACGTCGAACACCGCGCCCCGTGCCACCCGCACCAGTTTGCCCTGGGGTTGCTGGATTTGGTAATGCAGGCCACGCAACACACCCTTGGCCGAACGGCTGTGGTTGTCCTGCACGAAGTCAAAGCGCGTGCCCGTGGCTTCATTGAAGCGCTGCTGGTTGAAGCTCTCGAAGAAGAAGCCGCGCGCATCACCAAACACCTTGGGTTCGATGATGAGCACGCCGGGCAGGGCGGTTTCAATCACGTTCATGGCTTGTCTTTCAACAGGCCTTGCAGGTACTGGCCGTAGCCGCTTTTGGCCAGTGGCGCGGCGAGCTTTTCGAGCTGCGCGTCGTCGATGAAGCCGCTGCGCCAGGCAATTTCTTCCGGGCAAGCAATCTTGAGGCCTTGGCGGCGCTCCAGCGTGGCGATGAATTGGCCCGCGTCCAGCAGGCTGTCGTGGGTGCCGGTGTCCAGCCAGGCGTAACCCCGTTTCATGATCTGCACGCTCAGCTGGTTCTGTTCCAGGTAGGTCTGGTTCACCGTGGTGATTTCCAGTTCGCCACGGGCGCTCGGCTTGGTGGCCTTGGCGATGTCGATGACCTGCTGGTCGTAGAAGTACAGACCGGTGACGGCGTAGTTGCTTTTGGGGACCTTGGGTTTTTCTTCGATGCTGCTGGCCTTGCCGGCGCCATCAAACGCCACCACACCGTAACGCTCGGGGTCGGTCACGTGGTAAGCGAACACGGTGGCGCCGCTGGTCTGGGCATCGGCCGCGTGCAACAGGGGCTGGAAGTCGTGGCCGTAGAAGATGTTGTCGCCCAGCACCAGGGCACTGGGGCTGTTGCCAATGAAGGGCTCGCCAATGATGAAGGCCTGAGCCAGGCCATCGGGGCTGGGTTGCACGGCGTATTGCAGGTTGATGCCCCACTGGCTGCCGTCGCCCAGCAGTTGCTCGAAACGCGGCGTGTCTTGTGGCGTGCTGATGAGCAGGATGTCGCGCATGCCCGCGAGCATGAGCGTGCTCAGCGGGTAATAGACCATGGGCTTGTCGTAGATGGGCAGCAGCTGTTTGCTGATGGCCAGGGTGGCCGGGTGCAAGCGGGTGCCGGAGCCACCGGCGAGGATGATGCCTTTGCGTTGGGTCATGGGGTGTTGTCAGAGAATTTCATCGAGCATGCGGGCCACACCTTGTTGCCAGGGGGGCAGGCGCAGGCGGAAGGTGGTTTGCAACTTGGTGCAGTCCAGCCGCGAGTTGTGGGGACGGCGGGCGGGGGTCGGAAAACCTGAGGTGGGCACCTTGTCCACTTGCTCCGGCCCCGCCTTGAGTATGCGGCCCCGAGATTGTGCGTGCGCCAGCACACACCGGGCATAGCCATTCCAGGTGGTTTCGCCCGCAGCGGCGCAGTGGTAGAGGCCCGCACGTTCGGGATGCAGCAGGGTGCTGCGGGCCGCGTGTGCGGTCACGTCGGCCAAAAGCTCGGCACTGGTGGGAGCCCCCCACTGGTCGTCGATGACGGTCAGCCGCTCGCGTTCAGCGGCCAGGCGCAGCATGGTCTTGGCGAAGTTGCCACCGCGTGCCCCGTACACCCAACTGGTGCGCAGGATGAGGTGGCTGCAACCGCTGACGGCAATCGCGTGTTCCCCGGCCAGTTTGCTGCTGCCGTAGACCGAAAGTGGCCCGGTGGTGTCGGACTCCAGCCAGGGCCTTGAACCGCCACCGTCAAACACGTAGTCGGTGCTGTAGTGCACCAGCAGCGCGCCCAGCCGGGCCGCTTCTTCGGCCAACACCCCCGGGGCCAGGGCATTGATGCGCTGCGCCAACTCGGGCTCGCTCTCGGCCTTGTCCACCGCGGTGTGGGCGGCGGCGTTGACAATGAGATCAGGGCTGAGGGCACGCACGGTATCGCGCAGGCCGTCGAGCTGGGAAAGGTCGCCGCAGTGATCGGTGCTGTGGCGGTCGAGCCCCACGAGTTCGCCCACCACGCTCAGGCTGCGCTGCAGCTCCCAGCCAACCTGTCCGTTTTTGCCCAGCAGAAGTACCTTCACGCTGCGCTTTCGTACTGGGTGGCCACCCAGTCCCGGTAGGCGCCGCTTTGTACACGCGCCACCCAGTCGGCGTTGTCCAGGTACCAGGCCACGGTCTTGCGTATGCCACTTTCGAACGTCTCGGCCGGTTTCCAGCCCAGTTCGGCTTCGAGCTTGCGCGCGTCGATGGCGTAGCGCCGGTCGTGGCCGGGGCGGTCTTTCACGTAGGTGATCTGGGTCGCGTAACGCTGGCCGTCTGCGCGTGGTCGCATTTCATCCAGCAGGGCGCACACGGTGTTCACAATCTCGATGTTCGGCTTCTCGTTCCAGCCACCCACGTTGTAGGTCTCGCCCAGGCGACCGGCCTGCAACACGCGACGGATGGCGCTGCAGTGGTCTTTCACGTAAAGCCAGTCGCGCACCTGCATGCCGTCGCCATACACCGGCAGCGGTTTGCCGGCCAGGGCGTTGACGATCATCAGCGGGATGAGTTTTTCGGGGAAGTGGTAGGGCCCGTAGTTGTTGCTGCAGTTGGTGGTGAGCACCGGCAGGCCGAAGGTGTGGTGCCAGGCGCGCACCAGGTGGTCGCTGGCGGCCTTGCTGGCGGAATACGGGCTGTTGGGTTCGTAGCGGTGGGTTTCTGCAAAGGCCGGATCGGTGGGAGAGAGGCTGCCATACACCTCGTCGGTGCTCACGTGCAGGAAACGGAAGGCGGCTTTTTCCGTCTCGGGCAGGGTGTTCCAGTATCCGCGCACGGCTTCGAGCAGGCGAAAGCTGCCGAGCACATTGGTCTGGATGAAGTCCTCGGGGCCGTGGATGGAGCGGTCCACGTGGCTTTCGGCAGCAAAGTGCAACACGGCGCGCGGGTGGTGCTCGGCCAGCAGGCGGTCGAGCAGGACACGGTCGCCGATGTCACCTTGAACAAAGGTGTGGCGCCCGTCGCCCTGCAGCGAGGCCAGGTTTTCCAGGTTGCCGGCGTAGGTGAGCTTGTCGAGGTTGACGATGGGCTCGTTGGATTGTGCGAGCCAGTCGAGAACGAAGTTGGCGCCGATGAAGCCGGCGCCGCCGGTGACGAGGATGCTCATGGTGTGTTGGGCTTCGGGGTCATGACGACGTGTTGATCGGAGTGTGTCTGTGGCAACCTGGTGTGTAGGCTTGTCGTGGCGGCCATCAACCAAATGAGCGACATGCCCAAGGTCGCATCTCGGAAAGGCGCGTTGATCGTCGCGGTAACGACCACAGCGATGGCAAGAAGAAAGGCGATACCGCCCAGAGGGGAGTGGTTGACCCAGCTTTTCCAAAGAAACCAACCCAAGGTTGTCGCCAAGATCAGCATGCCCGGGAGCCCGGTTTCCATGCCATACAGCAGGAAGTCGTTGTGGGGATTGTTGGTCAGGCTCATCAACGGCGCTTGCACAGAGTGGGCATGCCATATCGGCTCCCAGCTGCCCAGTCCGGTGCCCAGGAGTGGGTGTGCCCAGATACTGTCCCAGGCCAGTCGGAACATGGCCCAGCGCACGCCCACGCTGCTGCCCTCGTAGTCGAGACCGGCCAACGACGCTTGCAGCTCGCTGACGGCTCGCAGCCAGCGGGCTTGCATCACAGGTGACAGCGACCAAGCCAGTGCAAATATCGTCAAGACCAACACCGGCGGCACCCACAGCGCTGCACGGTGGTGTCGCAAGCGGTACAGAAACAGCGCGCCTGGCAACAACACCAGCAGCAGATAGGCGTTGCGTGAGTAGCCGTATCTGGCGGCGGCAGTCATCGCGGCCCCCGCCAGCGAGAGGAGCAAGACACGGTGCAAGGTGCCGTGCCGATTCTGCAAGGCCAGCCAGAGACCAACACCTGCGGTACAGGCGAGCATGATCATCTTCTGGCTGCTGGCATTGCCGTCTACGATCAGCAGCTTGGCCCACAGAGGGTTGTCAGGCAGTGGCCACACCTGGTGCACGAGGATGACCGTCACACTCAGTCCAGCGCCAATGAGCAGACCATACACAGCTTGCCACGCCTCGTTCGGCCTCAGCATCAACCCGAGTGTCAGCACCCACGCCACTCGAACGATGTGAAACAGCCGGCTCGCACTGGCTGCCTCCCAGCCGGTCGCAAGCAGCACCACCATCGGCCACACCAGCGATGCCAGCAACAGCCAGCCGAGACCGGGGTGGTCGGCAAATGGCCAGCGTTCCCAGAATGACGTGCTGTCCGACAACAGCAAACACGTCAGCAGAAACAGCAAAAGGTAGGAAGCACCTACCGGCAAAAAAACCGCTATGCCCAGTGCCGTGGCCAGAGCACCTACCGCCCTATCTGTTCTTGTCATCTGGCTTGGTCTTGGGGCCCCTCCATGCGGCCCCACCTATTCAGTGCCCTTGGGCCACGTGTTCACCGGCCTTGAGACGGTACACCGTGCCGCAATACGGGCAACGGGCTTCGCCCGATTTGGCCACGTCCAGGTAGACCTTGGGGTGGCTGTTCCAGAGTTTCATGTCGGCCAGCGGGCTGGGGCAGAACACGCCGCCGTGGGCGTTGAGGTCCGTGGCGGCCAGCTCGATGGCGGCGTTGGCTGTGGGTGTGCTCATGATGGGTGTTTCAGACCAGGGTCAGCCAGTGGGCGTATTTCGGGTTGCGGCCACCCACGATGTCGAAGAACGCGTTCTGGATCTTCTCGGTGATGGGGCCACGCGAGCCGGCACCGAGTTCGATGCGGTCGAGTTCGCGGATGGGCGTCACTTCGGCGGCGGTACCCGTGAAGAAGGCTTCATCGGCGATGTACACCTCGTCGCGGGTGATGCGTTTTTGCACGATGTCCAGGCCCAGGTCTTTGGCGATGTGGAACACCGTGTTGCGGGTAATGCCGTTCAGGGCGCCGGCCGACAGGTCGGGGGTGTAGATGACGCCGTTTTTGACAATAAATATGTTTTCTCCAGCGCCTTCGCTCACGAAACCCGAGCTGTCCAACAGCAGGGCTTCGTCGTAACCCTCATCGGTCACTTCCATGTTGGCCAATATGGAGTTGGTGTAGTTGCTCACCGCCTTGGCCTGCGTCATGGTGATGTTGACGTGGTGGCGGGTGTAGCTGCTGGTCTTGACGCGGATGCCGCGCTTCAACCCTTCTTCGCCCAGGTAAGCGCCCCACGCCCACGCGGCCACCATGAGATGGATGGTGTTGCCCTTGGGGCTGACGCCCAGCTTCTTGTCGCCGATCCAGGTCAGCGGGCGCAGATAGCAGCTTTCCAGCAGGTTGTCCCGCACCACCGCACGATGCGCCTCGTTCACCTGTTCTTTGGTGAACGGAATGGCCATGCGCAGGATCTTGGCGCTGTTGAACAGGCGGTCGGTGTGCTCCTGCAGGCGGAAGATGGCCGTGCCTTGAGGGGTTTTGTAGGCGCGCACGCCCTCAAAGGCGCCGCAGCCATAGTGCAGCGTGTGGGTCAGGACGTGGATTTTGGCGTCGCGCCAGTCGACCATCTGGCCATCCATCCAGATCTTGCCGTCGCGGTCGGACATCGAGGGAATCACGGACATGTCTTGCCTTTGTTGTTGCGCCGCAACCATTGGCGGCAAAAAACGCATTTTACGGTGGTGCAGGGGGCACCTGCCAAAGCCGTTGGTAGCCGGGTGAGGGTGATCGCAGTCTGGCCGCCAGGCGATCCAGCCCTTCGCTTTCGACCAGGCTGGGGCGTTGCGGTGGCGTGCGTCCCAGCGCCAGCGCTTGGTCGCGGGTTCGCAGGGTCGCCTGAAGGCTGAGGGCGTAGACGTCGAAGTGGGCAATGGCCGCGAGCTTGCGGGTGCCTTGGTCCGGCACGGCCATGGCAAAAAACACATCGTTGGCGGCATGATCGACGTCTTGCCGATGTGGCGATTTCCAGCCGGGCGCCATCAGCGGGTGGTCACCCATGACAATCACGACCGTGTTCTGCATGTGACCTTGGCGATGCAGCTCGGCCAAGAAATCTTCGACCGCTGTGAGGCTGCAATCAAAGATGCCGAGCAGCGGCTGCCGGGTGTCGGGGGCAGGGCAGTGCCGCGACATCAGACCGTCGGGGCCGTGGGTGTCCAGGGTGAGCAGGCTCAGGAAAAACGGCTGTGGACCACGCGAGAGGTCGCCGAGGACCTGTTTGGCATAGGCCAGCATGGTGTGGTCCTCCACCCCCCACCAGTCCGTGGGCCATTGGTAAGTGTCTGTGCTTTTGCGTATGTCTTCCCGGCCGTACACGCTCTCAAAACCATGGGTCTGTAAGAACTGTCTTTTCCCCGCAAAGTCGGGGTCGGCGCCGCCCACAAAAGCGGTCTTGTAGCCTGCAGCGCGCAGCACGTCGCCCAGGCAGACAGCGCCGCGCAAAGGTGCCTGCATCTCGTCAAAGTTGTTGCGGCCTGTCCAACCGGTTGGCATCAGCGGCAAGCCACATTGGCTGGCCACTATGCCACCCAGTGTCCATTGCGTGCCAGGAAGTGTGAAAAAGCGGCTTGCCGAGGTGTGCTTTTCACGCCATCGTGCAAGCGGGCGCTGCGGCTGCACAAACTTGTTCTGCAGCGACTCCACATAGATGAGCACCAGGTTGTGAGGTGGGTGCCCAGTCTGTTGGGCCAGATATTCGATCTTGGGCGGCACGTGGTATGTCTCCATCCAGTCGGGCCCATCGCTCTGTCGTGTCCAGTGATCTTGAAGATTCAGCGCCTGTGCCGTTCGCATCAGCCCCATGCCACCCAACACGACCGCGCTTGCTCCCACCAGCAGCTCGACAAGACGGCGTCGCCCAGCGCCCCGGTGGACGAGAAGGCCTGCCAATAACGTCACCGCCAACCCCCAGGCCGTGGGCTTAAGAACCAGTTCACGCACCGTGCCCCGCACCAGCGCTGTTGGCACCGTTGCCCAGGTCTGTGTACCGCTCAAAGTCAGGTGAAACCAGGCCTGCTCCAAGCTGATGTCACCGAACTCCTCCACGATCCAGAACGGGAAGCGGTACAGCGCCATGGTCAATGCCGAGAGCACAAACGTGCCCAGCAGGCTGGTGCGTCGGCTCACGGGTTGTGAGGTCCGTCCGTGCGCTCCGTATCGGCCTGCACACGAACAATGTGGTGTTCCAGCAGCCGGCCATCCAGAAAGTGCGCTGTGACCGACGAGCCACTGGCGTCGCTCCAGCGGAACACCTCAGGCTGGGTGTCAGGCTCGGACAACATCTCGCCCAGGCTGCCGGTCAAGCCAATCACTTCCAGCAGTTTCATGCCGGGTTTGAGTTTCACATGGAGTTTGAGGGCATGGGCCACGCTGCCTTTGGGCTGGCTGGCTGCGCGCTTGAGCACCCGCAAGGTTTGGCTGAACTGGATCGTGAGCCAGAACATCAGCATGCTGAACGCCAACAGCAGCCCCAGGCCGCCGTATTGGCGCCAGGCGCCCCACAGAACCAGTGCCATGGCCGTCCACCAGAAGGCGGTTCGGGTGTTTGCCCTCCAGGGGCGTTGCGTGAAGAGACGCTGCATCGATGGAAAGAAAGTCAAAAAAAAGCCTAAAGACGGGACTCAAGTGTCCGATAACATGAGGGAACGGCGGTAATCCGTCGACCGTATCCGTCCAGCAAGGAGAACATCATGCTGACCATATCATCGATTGGCGTGGCCCCCAGGCCCCTGCAGACACCCGTGGCGACACCACCGCCGCCGGTGACGGCTGGCCGTTCCAGCCCCTCGGTGACGCGCGACAGCAGCGGTGGTACCGTGGTCAGCATCCCGTCTGGCGAAGGCACCGGTGCACAAGCCACTTACCTGCCATCGAGCTTGCCACCGGTCACGGCACCGGGTGAAGCTGTCCAGCCGGATTTGCCCAAAAACCTGCAGGCGGTGTCGGAAGAGGCGCCCTTGACCCCGTCGCGTTTCAAGGGTGAGTTGCCGGCCGAGCCCAAGTCGTCTGTGGAACAAGCGCTGGACCAACAGATCGAGCAGTTCATTCCCAACCTCTGGAAGGCCAGCCGGGCCGCTGTGGATGCCCTCAGTGCCAACGCAGAAGCCGCCGCACCCGAGGGACCGCGCACCGAAATGCCGATCAACGAAACACCCTACATGTTGCCGGAAGGCGGCAAACCGCCCAACAGCCCCGGCACCTTCATCGACATCGAAGTCTGAAGCGCTCCGTTGTGCCCCGTTTTTGCGGTTCAAATTCGGTGGCGCACCGCACCACCTGACGAGCGGATGCGCTCCGTCAGTGCGTCCGCGATCTGGAGCAAGGGCAACACCTCGTGGGCGGCGCCGGCCTGGATGGCCATTTTGGGCATGCCGAACACCACACAACTCGCCTCGTCCTGCACGTAGTTGTAGCTGCCCGCGTCGCGCATTTCTTTCATGGCGGTCGCGCCGTCGGCACCCATGCCGGTGAGCATCACGCCGTAGGCGTTCGGCCCCAACACCTTGGCCGCCGATTTGAACAGCACCTCCACCGAGGGCTTGTGGCGGTTGACCGGCGGGGTGTCCTCCACCACCGCCACGTAGTTGGCGCCACTGCGGTCAATGCGGAACTGCAGTCCGCCCGGGGCGATGTAGGCGTGGCCGGGCAGGATGCGTTCGCCGTCGCGCGCTTCCGACACCGAAATGCGACACAAGCTGTCGAGCCGGGCAGCGAAACTGGTGGTGAAACCCGGCGGCATGTGCTGGGTGATGACGATGGCCGGGGAGTCGGCCGGCATGCGCACCAGGATTTCTTTGATGGCTTCGGTGCCTCCGGTGGACGAGCCAATGCAGATGACTTTTTCGGTGGAGAGCCGGCCAAAAGGTTTGGCGGCCGTGGGTGCGGTGGTGGCGCCGGCACTTCCGCTGCCTGCCGAAGGCGGCGGGGCGGTCAGGCGCCGCACCTGCGCTTTGGCAGCAATGCGCAGCTTGTCCACAATTTCGTCGCCCAGTTCGCGCAAGCCGGAGGACACACCAATGCGCGGCTTGGCCACAAAATCCACCGCACCCATTTCGAGCGCCCGCATGGTGATCTCGGCCCCCCGTTCTGTCAGGGTGGACACCATCAACACCGGCATGGGTCGCAGCTTCATGAGGCGCGAGAGGAACTCCAGCCCATCCATCTTGGGCATTTCCACGTCCAGGGTGATGACGTCGGGGTTGAGTTCGCGGATCATCTCGCGCGCTGCCAGTGGGTCGTTGGCAGTGCCAATACAGGCCATGTCGGGCTGGCGGTTGATGATCTCGGCCAGCAGGCTGCGCACCAGCGCCGAGTCATCGACCACCACCACTTTGATCTTGCTCATCTTTCAGTCAGCGGGTTCAGAACAGGTCCACCGAGCCGCCAGCCGTGGATTGCACCACGTTGGCCACGTTGCCGGCACGTTCCTGGGTTTCGAGTTTGTCTGGGTGCGAGTGTGCCAGCCGTTTGACCATGGCCTTGCCCGTGACCGGAAAAAACACCACCTTGCGCGGATAAATGTCCAGCACGTCTTTGGAGACGATGGGGATGCGCTCCGTCTGGAGGTAGTCCATCACGAACTTGGTGTTGCGTTCCCCCACGTTCATGGTGGTGAAACTGTGAATGACCTGCCCACCGCCAAACACTTTGGCCTGCATGTTTTCGCGCCGGGCGCCCATCTTGATCATTTCGTTGATCAGCAACTCCATGGCGTAGGAGCCGTAGCGCCCGGAGGCATCGAGCGGCGTGCCTTCGGGCAGCATGAAGTGGTTCATGCCGCCAATGCGGCGTTGCGAATCCCAGATGCAGGCGGCGATGCAGGAACCCAGCACCGTCATGATGACGATGCCCTCCTCTGACACAAAGTACTCTCCCGGCAGAATCTTGACTGCGTTGGTTTTGAAGTGGTGGTCGGAGAAAAAGAACGAAGCTTCGCCCGGCTTGCGGGGCGCCGCTTTCAGTGTCTGCAGGTGGGCAGCGGT
The DNA here is from genome assembly GCF_042665235.1 of Hydrogenophaga defluvii. Lineage (NCBI taxonomy): Bacteria > Pseudomonadati > Pseudomonadota > Betaproteobacteria > Burkholderiales > Comamonadaceae > Hydrogenophaga > Hydrogenophaga defluvii. The sequence goes on from NZ_JBHTBZ010000040.1 coordinate 61,068, forward strand.
GTGGTGCATGTGGGCGCCCGGTTTTAGACTTTTTCGTACACGGTTTTGCCCCGCAGGGCGAACAGGGTGCGGGCATCGCTGAAGTTTTCGGCATGTCCCACGAACAGCGTGCCCTGGTCTTTCATCACGCGATGGATGCGCGCCAGCACCTGGCGCTGCGTGGTCGCATCGAAATAAATCATCACGTTGCGGCAGAACACCACATCAAACTGCTCCTTCAGCGCCCAGTTGTCCTGGATGAGGTTGAGCGTGAAAAATTCGATGTGGCGCTGCAGCTCGGGTTTGACGCGCGCATAGCCCGCGTTCGCGCCTTTGCCTTTGAGAAAGTACTTCTGCATCTGCGCCGTGCTCAGGCCCTTGATGCTGTCCAGTTTGTAGACACCGCGCGCGGCCGTGCTCAACACCTTGGTGTCGATGTCGCTGGCGAAAATGCGAAAGCGTCCTTCGGTGCCCAGCGCATCGGCCAGGGTGATGGCAATCGAATAAGGTTCTTCGCCGGTGGACGCCGCGCTGCACCACACCTTCCACTCGTGGGTGGGCGGTTTGGAGCGGATCAGTTTGTCCAACTCAATGAAGTGGTGGTTTTCACGGAAGAAAGACGTCAGGTTGGTCGTCAGCGCGTTGACGAACTCCTGCCATTCGGGGCCCGTGTGCTGCTGCTCCAGCGCGTCCAGGTAAGCTTTGAAGCTGCTGTGCCCGGTCTCGCGCAGCCGGCGCGAGACACGGCTGTACACCATGGCGTGTTTGCCATCGTGCAGGTTGATCCCGGCGTGTTTGTAGATCAGCGCCTTGATGCGGGTGAAATCCTGGTTGGTCCAGGTGAACTCCCTCCCCTGGGCGACCGGTCCGCTGTCGTCATCATCGGACATGGCGTACTTTCTGTTTTTATAAACGGGCTATATGCCTTACTACCGATTGCGTCGCACCAAGCCGGAGGTGTCCAGGATCAGGGCCACGCGGCCATCGCCCAGGATGGTGGCGCCCGAGATGTTGGGCACCTTTTTGTAGTTGGACTCTAGGTTCTTGATCACCACCTGTTGCTGGCCCAGCAACTCGTCCACCATCAGCGCCACCCGCGAACCGTCCGACTCGACCACCACCATCAGCGAGTTGGCTCCGTTGTTGTCGCCATCGCGCGGCACCTGGAAGATGCGGTCGATCTCGATGACCGGCATGTACTCCTCGCGCACCTTCACCAGCTGGCCGCCCTGGGCCACGGTGTTGATGTCGCCGGCCTTGACCTGGAAGGACTCGACCACCGACGCCAGCGGCAGGATGTAGACCTCATCGCCGACCCGCACCGACATGCCGTCCATGATGGCCAGCGTCAGCGGCAGGCGCACTTTGACGCTCATGCCATAACCTTCGGAGGTGTCGATGTCCACCGAGCCACCGAGCGACGCGATGTTCTTCTTCACCACGTCCATGCCCACGCCCCGGCCCGACACGTCCGTCACCTGTTCGGCGGTGGAGAAGCCGGGCGCGAAGATGAGCTGCCACACCTCGCTGTCGGGCATGCTGTCGGGCGCGTCGATGCCCCGCTGGCGCGCCTTGTCGATGAGCTTCTGGCGGTTCAGCCCCTTGCCGTCGTCACGCACCTCAATCAGGATGGAACCACCCTGGTGTGAGGCCGACAAGGTGATGGTGCCCATCTCGGGTTTGCCGGCCTTGAGGCGGTCGGCGGGCATTTCGATGCCGTGGTCGCAACTGTTGCGGATCAGGTGGGTCAGCGGATCGGTGATTTTTTCCACCAGGCCCTTGTCCAACTCGGTGGCTTCGCCCACCGTCACAAATTCCACTTTTTTGCCCAGTTTTGCGGCCAGGTCGCGCAGCATGCGCGGGAAGCGACTGAACACCACCGACATGGGAATCATGCGGATGGACATCACCGATTCCTGCAAATCGCGGGTGTTGCGCTCCAGATCGGCCAGGCCGGCCATGAGCTGTTGGTTGATGGAGGGGTCGAGGATGCGGCTGTTTTGCGCCAGCATGGCCTGGGTGATCACCAACTCACCCACCTGGTTGATCAGCTGGTCGATCTTGCTGACCGACACCCGCAGGGTGGTGGTTTCCAGCGTGGCGCCGGCCGCAGGCTTGGCCGCCGCTTTGGCAGGGCCTTTGCCGGCGTCACCTGTGGCCGCCTGGATCGCAGCCTCGTGCGCTGCGGTGTGGCTTTCGTGTGTGTGTGGGTTGCCCGGGGCGCCCGCAAACAGGCCGTAGCCCTGAATCAGGTCGTCGTTGCGGGTGACCTCGCCGGTGTCGGAGCGGCTGTGGTTGGCAATCGGGCTGCCCGGCGCCCCTGCGTACAGGCCATAGCCCTGTTCGATGTCACCACTCGGTGGTCGATCAGACGACACCGGGATCAAACTCTGGCTCACAAAAGGCGCGGGTTCTGGTGCCGGTGCGGCATCCAGCGGTTCCAGCTTGATCTTGTCCTTGGCCACGTGGAAGGCGAACAGGTCCAGCAAGTCGTCGTTGCTGCTGCTGGACTGGATCTCGAACACTTTGTGCTGGTTCTCGAAGGACTCGGACAACACGGTGCCCAGGCCGGCGATGTCGCGGAACAACTCCTTGATCGGGTCGGCCTCATCGGCTTTGTCCAGCGGGCCGATGGTGGCCTTGAGCTTGCGGTCGCCCGAGGCGACGGGCGCGGCTGACGCCACCGGGGCAGGTGGCGGCGGTGGGGGAGGCGGGGGCGCCTTGGCAGGAGCGGGTGCAGGGCCGCCACCCGTGGCCAGCACGCGGATGCGCGCCACGAGATCGCCGGTTTCCACGGGAGGAGCATCCAGACCCTGGTGCCGAGCCAGCAGGCCCTTGAGCACATCGGAGGCCTCCAGCAACACATCGACCATGGGTGACGTCAGCGTCAGCTCGTGGCGGCGCAGCTTGTCCAGCAGCGACTCCATCTGGTGTGTCATCTCCGCCACATCTTCAAACCCGAAGGTGGCCGCGCCACCCTTGATCGAGTGGGCGCAGCGGAAGATGGCATTGAGTTCTTCGTCGTCGGGGTTTTCGACGTCGAGTTCGAGCAGTTGCTGCTCCATGGTCTCCAGGTTCTCGCCAGCCTCTTCGAAGAAGATCTGGTAGAACTGCGTCAAGTCAAAGCTGTCGTCTTTTTTTGAATCGTCTGTCATGGCGTTCGCACCGTGGGCTGTGGTTGATGGCGGTGTGCCATCAGCGAATGACCTTGTTGATCACTTCGATCAGGCGGTGCGGGTCAAACGGTTTGACCAACCAGCCGGTGGCGCCGGCCTGGCGCCCGGCCTGCTTCATCTGGTCGCTGGACTCGGTGGTCAAAATCAAAATCGGCGTGTTCTTGAACTTGGGGTGATCGCGCAATTTGCGCGTCAGGCCCAGGCCGTCCATGCGGGGCATGTTCTGGTCGGTGAGCACCAGGTCGAAGTGTTGGCCTTGGGCCTTCTCAAGGGCGTCCTGGCCGTCCACCGCCTCCACCACCTTGAAACCCGCACCCACCAGGGTGAAGGACACCATCTTGCGCATCGATGCGGAATCGTCGACGGCCAATATTGAGTGCATGAATAACCTCGTTCTCGAAAATTAAAACAGCTCGATCGAGCCCGCATCCATTTCGCTCTGTGTCACCGGATTGGGGCGCTCCGGCAGGCAGGTTTCCACCACGCCCAGTTCGTCCTCTTCCAGTTCCATGGCCTCTTCGGCCAACTTGTAGGCGCACCCCCTGAGGACCTTGCCGGTGTGCACCAGCAACTGCGAGGCCATGTCGTGGAATTGCAACTCTGTCACCGCCAAATGCAAGGCTTCGCCGATCTGGCGTGTTTGCGCATTGTCGCCATGCAGCGCCTGCAGGGCCGAGATGGCGGTGTTGAAACGTTCCAGCAGGTTGCCGGTGGCATGGTCGAGCAGGCCTTCGAGCCGCTTGAGGTCATTCATCGCCACCAGCAGAGAATCCTGCATGTCGGCCACGGCAGTCAGGGTGAGCGCCACGGTGGGTTCGGTGGCGCGGTCGGGCATGGGCTCGTAGTGGGGTACGTCGTCTGCCCGTGCCCAGCGGCGGCGGTCCTGGTGCGAATGGGGATCCGGTTCCATGGGGGCTCAGTTCTGAGAATGGTTTGTACCAGACACTGCGTCGAACCGATCTGTCAGCGGCGAGGCCGCTTGATAGAGATCAACGGTCGCTCTGAATTGAAAATTATCTTCATAATGAATGCCTCCCAATAGCGTATCGGTCGTTATTTTGAATTTCTTTAGCATACTCCACCTCGAGGACAGCCTCGCCGACCACGAGTTGGTTGACCATATTCTGGGGCGCAGCGGGTGGCATTTCAAGCTTTTTCACGTTGATACCTTGGAAAGTTTCGAAATGGCCTTGCGTGGGGGGGGCATCGACCTGGTGCTGGCCGACTACCACCTGGCGGGTTTCTCCGGACTGGACGCCTGGGAATGGATGCAGACCCAGGCGATTGACCTGCCGTTTGTCCTCGTTTCGGGCGCCATCGGTGAAGCGGTGGTGGCCGATGCCATGGTGCGTGGGGTCAGTGACTATGTGGACAAGAACCGCCTCAGTCGCTTGCCCATGGTGGTGCAACGTGCCCTGGAGCACCACCGCATCAAGTGTGAGCGCGCCCAGACGGCGCTGGAACTTGCGGCTTCCAAACAACGGCTGGCCGAACTCACCGAGCACTTGCAATCGAGCATAGACCGCGAACGCGCCGACATTGCGCGCGAGATCCACGACGACATCGGCGGCTCGCTGGCCGCCATCCGGCTGGACCTGGCCTGGCTGGGGCGCCGCGCGACCGACGACGACACCCGCGCCCATCTGGCATCTGCCCAAGACATGGTGGCGCATGCCCTGGGCGCCAGCCAGCGCATCATGCGCAACCTGCGTCCTGCCGTGCTCGACCAGGGGCTGATTGCCGCCATGGAGTGGTTGGTGCAAACCTTCGCCGACCGCACGGGCATCCGTGCCCAACTGCGCCACGCTGGCGACATGCCGCATTTGACACGCGAGGTGGAGATGGTGGCCTACCGCACCGCGCAAGAAGCGCTCACCAATGTGGCCAAACACGCGGGCGCGACCGAGGTGCGGCTGGAATTGAGCGATCTGGAGGGTTTTCTGACGCTGGAGGTGTCGGACAACGGGCAAGGCGCGTCGCCCGAGGCGCTGGCCAATGCCAACGCCTTCGGGCTGCTGGGCCTGCGCGAGCGTGCCCAGACGGTGGGCGGCTGGCTGGACGTCGTCAACCCCGGCCCCGGTCAGGGCATGACGCTGATCCTGTCGGTGCCGCTGGCACACTCATCGAACGAAGAACTGGCCAAGGGAGAAGAAGCATGATCAAAGTGGTCTTGTGTGATGACCACGCGGTGGTGCGCCGGGGGGTGCGGGACACCCTGAGCGAGGCCACCGACATCCAGGTGGTGGGCGAGGCCGACAGCTACGCCAATTTGCGCGAGGTGCTGCGCAAGCAGCCCTGCGATGTGTTGTTGCTGGACGTGAACCTGCCCGGGCGCAGCGGCTTGGAGATCCTGGCCTCGCTGGCCGAACAGGGGCCGCCGGTGAAAGCCCTGATGGTGTCCATGTACCCCGAAGACCAGTACGCCATCCGCTGCCTCAAGGCCGGCGCGGTGGGCTACCTCAACAAGGCCGGCGATCCTGCCGAGCTGCTGGTGGCGGTGCGTGCCGTGTCCCAGGGGCGCAAGTACATCACGCCGCAGATCGCGGAGTTGCTGGCCAACAACCTGGCGGCCCCTGCGGCAGAGGAACTGCATTCCACCTTGTCCGAGCGCGAGTTGCAGACCCTGCAGAAAATTGCCAGTGGCAAAAAGCTGTCGCAGATCGCTGAAGAACTGATGCTCAGTCCCAAGACGGTCAGTGTCTACCGTGCACGTGTGTTGGAGAAGTTGGGTCTGGCCAACAACGCCGAGATGACGGTGTATGCCATCCGCAATGGCATCGTCTGACGTGGGCTGATGGTGGCCATGGCCATCAGATGAAAATTTCGGACACCACCCGCATCAACCTCGCCACGGGCTCTTCGAGCATGGGCACCGTGACCGCAATGCTCACCAATCCAGCCGACAGCGTGAGTGGAAAACCGATGGCAAACACGTTCATTTGGGGTGCGATGCGGGAGATGATGCCCAGCGCCACGTTGATGAACAGCAACATGCCAATCATGGGCAGGGCAATCCACAGGCCGTAGGTGAAGATGATGGCGCCCAGCTCGTGCAGGCGCAGGGTTTGCAGCGATGCGAGCGGGTCACCGCCGACCGGAAAGGTGGAGAAACTGGCGTTGACCGCCTGGATCAGCATCAGGTGCCCGTTGAGGACCACGAACAGCATCATGGACAGGTTGCCAAAAAAGCGGCCTGCCGAGCTGGACTGCGAGTTGGTCGTGGGGTCAAAAAAACCGGCAAAGTTCAGGCCCATCTGCAGCCCCACGATTTCGCCCGCCATCTCCACTGCCGCAAAAACGATGCGCACCGCCAGCCCAATGGCCACGCCAATCGCGAGTTGCTGCACCACGGCGCCAAAAGCACCGGGACCATTGAGGGAAATCACGGCCTGATCGGGCAGGCCGGGTTGCAGGCACAGCGCAATCACCAGCGCCAAGCCCACCTTGGTGCGGGTGGGCACGCTGCGCGAGGAGAAGATGGGTGCGCTGGTGAACACCGCCAGCACGCGAAGAAACGGCCAGAAGATGGGCGACACCCAGGCCATGATCTGGGCTTCGCTGAACGTGACCATGTTCAGATCGCGTAGTCAGGAATCGAAAGTAGCGTTCGGCGGATGAATTCGACCAAGGTGGTCAGCATCCACGGGCCGGTCAAGGCGAACACCGCCACTGCCGCGATCAGCTTGGGCACAAAGGACAGGGTGGATTCGTTGATCTGGGTGAGTGCCTGGAACAGGCTGATCACGAGGCCGACCACCAGCACCGTGCCCAGCACGGGTGCTGCCACCATCAGCAGCATGAACAGGGCGTTTTGCCCTATGGTGAGTACAGCTTGGGGGTCCATGGCTATGTCCCAAATGAAGCCGCCAGTGAACCGATCAGCAGGTTCCAGCCGTCGGCCAGCACAAACAGCATGAGCTTGAAGGGCAGGGCCACCAGCACGGGCGACAGCATCATCATGCCCAGCGACATCAGGATGCTGGCCACCACCATGTCGATGACCAGAAAGGGGATGAAGATCATGAAGCCGATCTGGAAGGCGGTCTTCAATTCGCTGATCACAAAGGCCGGCACCAGCACCCGGAACGGGGCCGTGTCCACCGTGGTGTCGGCGGGCAACTTGCCCAGCTTGGCAAACAACTCGAAGTCGGACTGGCGCGTCTGGCGCTTCATGAATTCGCGCATGGGCACTTGCGCGCGGTCCAGTGCCTGGTCAAAGCTGATGGCGTTGGTGCTGTAGGGCTGGTAGGCGTCTTGATAGACCTTGTCGAAGGTGGGGCCCATCACAAAAAACGTGAGAAACAGCGACAGGCCGACGATGACCTGGTTGGGCGGTGAGGCTTGTGTGCCCAAGGCCTGACGCAGCAGCGACAACACAATCACGATGCGGGTGAAGCCCGTCATCATCAGCAACACCGCCGGCAGGAACGACAGCGCGGTGAAAAAAAGCAGGGTCTGGATGGGCACCGAATACGTGGTGCCTCCGGCGCCCTGACCCACCACCAGCGGCAATTGGCCTGCGGCGGGTGCGGCTTGTGCCCAGGCCAGTGCGGGCAGCAGCAGGCCCAACAGCGGCAGGCAACGGGCAAGCGACTTCATGAGGCGGCGCCCGCCTGGTCGGGTGGGGGCACACCCACCGATACCTGGACCGGCGCGGCCAGGGCCATGCTGTGCAAGGTGGTGATCTGCCCGGGTGTCACACCCACCGTGAGCAGGTGCCGAGCCCGGCTGCCGGGTTCGATCAGCTCCAACACCAGCACCCGCTGTTGCGGGCCCACGGCCAGCGAGCTGATGACCTTGATGGCCTGCGCGTCCGGTGAGCCACCGATGACGTTGCGCTGGCGCAGCCACTTCACCCCCCAGGCCGCCGCCAGCAACAGCGCCAGCAGCATCAGCGCGGGCGCAAACGAGGGCATGGTGTCGGGTGTCATGGTTTGCTGACGCGGCGCAGCCGTTCGGACGGCGTGACGATGTCGGTCAGGCGGATGCCGAACTTCTCGTTCACCACCACCACCTCACCCTGTGCGATCAGGTAGCCGTTGACCAGCACGTCCATGGGTTCGCCGGCCAGGGCGTCGAGTTCAACGATGGAGCCTTGGCCAAGTTGCAGGATGTACTTGATGGGCACCTTGGTGCGGCCCAGCTCCACCGACAGCTGGACGGGAATGTCCAGCACCATGCTGATGTCGTTCTGCGTCGTGGGCGCGCTGTCCACGTTGTCGAAATGGGGCGCTCCGGCCGCGAAGTCGCCGCTCATGCCTGAGGTGGACTGCTCCTGAAGCGCCTGTGCCCAGTCGTCGGCCACGTCGTCCTGGTCTTTGGGGTCGTTTTCATTTGTCATAGGAATCTCCAGTCCACGACTTGTCGGGGGTTCGCAGCATGCGTTCGACCTTGAGCGCGTATTTGCCGTTGTGGGTGCCGTACTGGCAGGCCACCACCGGCACGCCGTCTATGCCGGCTTCGATTTGCGACTTGCGTTCGAGCTCGATGAAGTCGCCCACTTTGAGGGCCAGCAGCTGTTCGACCGTGGCATCTGCGGTGGCCAGCTCGGCCACCAGTTCCACATTCGCCGCCTGAATTTCGTGGCTCAACAGTTTGACCCAGCGCCGGTCCACCTCGATGGCGTCACCCTGCACCGAGGAGTACAACACGTCGCGGATGGGCTCCAGCGTCGCGTAAGGAATGCACATGTGCAGCGAGCCGGTGAGGTCGCCGATTTCCAGGGTGAAGCTGGTGGAGACCACAATTTCGCTGGGCGTGGCGATGGTGGCGAACTGCGGCTGCATTTCCGAGCGCTGGTAGGCCAGCTCCAGCGGGTAGACCCCTTTCCACGCTTTTTTGTATTCTTCCGACACCACCTCCACCAGGCGGTTGATGACCCGTTGCTCGGTGGGCGAAAAGTCCCGGCCCTCGATGCGGGTGTGGAATTTGCCGTTGCCACCAAACAGGCTGTCGATGACGCCGAACAGCAGCGTGGGTTCACACACGATCAGGCCATTGCCGCGCAAGGGGCGAATGGCCACGATGTTGAAATTGGTGGGCACCACCAGTTCGCGCAGAAAAGCGCTGTACTTCTGCACCGCCACCGTGCCGACCGAAATTTCGGGGCTGCGGCGGATGAAGTTGAACAGCCCCACACGCAGATTGCGTGCAAACCGCTCGTTGATGACCTCCATGGTGGGCATGCGCCCACGCACGATGCGCTCCTGGCTGGACAGGTCGTAGCTGCGCACGGCACCCGTGGGCACCTCTTCCTTGGCGAGCTTCTGGCTCTCGCCGGTGACGCCTTCGAGCAGGGCGTCGATTTCGTCCTGGGAAAGGAACGATTCGCTCATGGCTATTGGACGATGAAGCTGGAGAACAGCACCGCCTGGATGGGGTTGTTCCTTTTGCCCTCGTACCCGAGTTGGCGCGAGATTTCGGCGGTGATGTCGGCGGCCAGTTGCTCCTTGCCCTGCACCACCAGCAACTCTTCGGTGGTGCGTTGCGACAGGATGATCAAAATCGCATTGCGGATACCCGGCATGTAGGCCTTGATGGCATCCCCAGTGGCCAAGCTGTCGAGCTGCAACGTGATGCCCACCTGCGCAAAGCGGTTGCCGCCCGGATCGGCCAGGTTGACCACCATGTTTTCCAGTGGCAGGTAGGTGGGGGGGGCCTTCGGGTCAAATTTGGCGGCCTTGGCGGGCGCGGCATCAGCTTCGCTCTCGTCGTCTGCGCCCTGTTTCTTGAGCAGAAAAAAGGCGGCTGCGCCACCAGCCACCACCAGCAGGATCACCACCGCCAGGATGATGATCAGCATCTTCTTGCCCTTGGCGGGCTTGGCTTCGGCGTCGCCGGCAGCGGGTGCTTTGGTGGCCATGTGTGGTTCGTGTGGATGTGCAGTGAGGTCGGTCAGCGGCCGCAGGTAGGCGCGCCATGGCAGCAATTATGGCGGTTGCCTGAGACCGTTTTCCCGGTGATAAGCGGCAGGAACCGGCCCCTATTGAGCGTCACGGCGGCGTGACGGCGCTCAGACATACACATCGAGCCCCGTGGAGTGAGGGTGCCGGGGTTGCAAACTGGCCGCCGGGGTGCCGGGCGCTTCGCTGCCTGCGGTGGCCTTGCCAGGCTGGCCGAACGCTTCCTGTGACGTGCTGGCGCCGTTGCCCGCGTTCTGCGCACCGATGGACACCTGGCCCAGGTCGATGCCACTTTGTGCCAGCAACTCACGCAGCACTTCGGTGCCGCCCTCGGCAATGGCGCTGCGGGCGGCCTCGTGGTCGGTGAGGAATTCGATTTCAGCCTGGCCGTTTTTCATCGACAGTTTGACGTCCATGGCCTGCTGCCAGCCGTTGCCCACACGCAGGGTGGCCTGGCGCACGCCGCCTTGCTGGACCCAGTAGCTCACCTGTTGGCTCATCTGGTCCATGGCGTCTGCCCACTGTTCGCGCCATTGTTCGGGCGGGTTGCCCACCTCTTCCGCGTGGTGGGCCTTGTCGGTCAGTTCGTTGCCACCCAGTGTCTCGCCGCCCAGGTTGTTTTGGGAGGGGTCTTCGCGGCTGGCGGCGCGGACATCGAGCGGCGTGGCCGGCTCGGATGCCGATGTTTCGTTGTTGGCATCGACGCTGTTGTCGGGGTCTGCTGTGGTTTGCGCCGACGCAGCCACGGACATGGCAGCATGCCCGGTGGGGTCTGTGGTGCCTGGTGAGGTTGGCGGGCTGTTGGTGACGATGGACGTGGCCGACGTCCCAGTCCCCACCTCCGCCATGGCCTGGCGACCCCAGGCGACGCCATTGGCATTGGCCTGGGCGCCGCTCTGAGCGGTGCTGTCTTGCCCCGGTGCGGTGTTGCGCATGGCTGCGCCCAGTTGCCGCGCCAAGTCGCGTACCGCCTTGCCGGGCGCAGGTTGGTTCTCTGGCTCAATCTGGGCCAGCGGTGTCGATGCCATGTTGGTGGCCGCTTCATCGGTCACATCGGCTTCGCTCGGCAGGCCCATGGCGGCGGCGGATTCGCCGGCATCCATTGGCACGCCGGTGCCGCTGGACACGGCGGTGGTGGACCCGTCGTGCCCTTCGGCTTGGCCATCGGAAGGCGCGCTCTCCGCCTGTGCCCTGGCCAGCAGCGCCAGCAGCGTTGCGTTGGCCTGCGCGGCCGGGTGCAGTCCGTCCACCGCCACCTCGCCCGCAGCGTCCTTGTCGGAGGCGCCCGCAGACCCTTTGCCCGTTTTTCGCCGGTTCGGCCCGGTCGCCTCGGTCGCTTCGGTGTTGGGGTCTTGGGTTTTGAGACCGAACAGCTTGCCTCCCAATTGCAGCGCGTCCAGGTCGGTGTCTTCATCGCAGGCCAGGCTCAACAAGCGCGAAAAGCCCCCGCCCTGTTGTGACCCCTGGGCGGCGGTGTTCTGACGGGCGTTGAGCAGCTTTTGCTGCGCGGCGCGGTCTTGTTGGTGGGTGCTGTTGATGGGGGTGGTCATGGTCATGGCCTCCAGTTGGGGGTGTTGGCCTGGCGCCGGTGGGCGTTGGCGGCCATTTCATCGTTGTGTTTCTGGTCACGCCGCTGGGCGGCGTGCGACGAGGCCTGGCGTTTGCGCTCGGCAAACTTGTTCAGTGCGGCCAGTTCGCGCTCGGCTTCATGCACCCGTTGTTCGCAGCGCAAGACCTCGGCGTTCAGGCGTTTGAGCACATCGTCTTGGAACCGTGCGGCCTCGTCGATGCGCGCCATGAACTGGCGGTGGTGGTGCAGGAGTTGTGCGGTGACGCCCTGGCTCGCCCGCTGGTTCCATCGGGTCTGTGACTCGTTCGCGTAGCTGTGCAGTTGCGCCAATTGCTGCTGCCCTTGTTCGAGTGCCTGGCGCGCCTGGCCGAGCGCGCGCAGGCAGTCGTCGCGGCGCATGCTGGCCACTTCCACCACGGTCTCGATTTGGCGTTCATTGGCCATGGCCATCAACCTCGGGCACGGCCCGCCTTGCGAGTGCGGCTGTCGTGGGTGTCTTCGCCCAGCGTTTCGCCCAACAGCGAGACACTGGCTTCAAACGGGGCTTGTTCCAACATGCCCTGCATGAGGAACTTCTGCATGTGGGGAAACAGCACGATGGCCTTGTCGGTTTCCGGGTCGCTGCCGGCGGCGTACGCGCCGAGCTGGATCAGGTCACGCGCTTTCTGGTAGCGCGAGTAGTACTGCCGGAAGCGCCGCGCCGATTCAAAGTGCTGCGGCGTGACCACGTTGTGCATCACCCGCGAGGCGGATGCCTCCACGTCGATGGCCGGGTACACGCCCGACTCGGCCATGGCGCGCGAGAGCACGATGTGACCGTCCAGAATGGCGCGTGCCGCGTCGGCGATGGGGTCTTGCTGGTCGTCGCCCTCGGACAACACGGTGTAGAAGGCGGTGATGGAACCTTTGCCGTCGGGACCGTTGCCGCTGCGTTCCACCAGCTGCGGCAGCTTGGCAAAACACGAGGGTGGGTAGCCTTTGGTGGCGGGTGGCTCGCCAATGGCCAGGGCAATTTCGCGTTGCGCCATGGCGTAGCGGCTGAGCGAGTCCATGAGCAGCAACACGTCCTTGCCTTCGTCGCGGAAGTTTTCGGCAATGGCGGTGGCGTAGTTGGCACCCTGCATGCGAACCAGGGGCGGCGCATCGGCCGGCGCGGCCACCACCACCGCGCGTTGGCGGTCGTCCTGGCCCAGAATGTCCTCGATGAATTCCTTCACCTCGCGGCCACGTTCGCCAATCAAACCGACCACAATCACATCGGCCTGGGTGAAGCGGGCCATCATGCCCAGCAGCACACTTTTGCCCACGCCGGAGCCGGCAAACAAGCCCAGGCGCTGGCCCCGGCCCACCGTCAGCAGGGCGTTGATGGCACGCACGCCGGTGTCCAACGGCTGACGCACGGGGGCGCGGTCCATGGAATTGATGGGGGTGCGCTCGATGGGCAAAACATCGACGTGACGCAGCGGGCCCATGTGGTCCAGCGGTTGGCCGTGTGAGTCCACCACCCGGCCCAACAGGCCTCGGCCCAGGGGCAGGCGCAGCACGCCGCGGTCGTTGGCCGGCAGGGCGCGCACCTCCTGGCCCAGGCGTGGCTGGGGACGGTAGGGGGGCAGCGGCTTGACGTGGGCGCCGCTGGACAGGCCCAGCACATCGCCCGCCGGCATGAGGTAGGCGCGGTCGTTGGAGAAGCCCACCACCTCGGCCAAAACCTGGTTGTCCGGGCCGCCATCGATGAGGCACTGCGAGCCCACGGGCACGCGCAGCCCCTGGGCTTCGAGCACCAGGCCGGCCAGGCGGGTGAGGCGCCCACTCACCTCGAGTGGCGTGTGTTGGGCGGCGTACAGGCGCGACAAGCGCAGGAAATCGTTCCAGCGGTTGGGCGTGGTGTCGCGGGAGGTGGTGGCCTCAGACATCGCCTTGCTCCGCCGGGTTCCATTCGGCCTTGACGCCCAGGTTGGCCACCGCACGCGCCCACCGCTTTTCGATGCTGGCGTCCACCGTGCAGGCCGGCGTTTCCACCACACAACCACCGGCCGACAGGCCGTCCTGGGCCACAAAATGCACGTTGCCGCCAGCCACCAGTTCGCCCAGGTGGTTTTGCATCAGCGCCAGGTCGATAGGGTTGAGCCTGACGGTGCGCTTCAGGTGGTCGTCCACGGTCTGGGACAGGGCCTCTTGAACCACCGCCTTGAGCACCTCTTGGGGTTGCTCCAGTTCGCGCCGCACCACTTGGCGGGCCAGGTCGCAGGCAAGTTGCAGCAGTTGTTCGGCCAGGTGTTCGTCGGCCCGGTGCAACTCCACCTCGGTGTTCTGCAGCAACAGGCTGAGCCGGCTTGCGGCGTCTTCTGCGGTGCGCCGCAGGGGCGCGTCAAGTGCTTCGCGGGTGGCCTTGGCGCCAGCGATTCGACCCTGCTCGAAACCCTCGCCAAAGGCCTGCTGCTTGATCAGGTCGAGATCGGGCGCGGGCAACTCGGGCGGCGCGGGCGGGGCTTCGATGACGGGGGCGGCCGCTGTCGAACCCTTGGGCGGCTTGCCGTCCATGGACTGGAATTCCCAGGGCGAAAATACCTCCACCTCCTCGCGCGGAATGAAGCGGTGGTAGGGCGAATTTTTCGCGTTAGACGAAGCTGTCATCCCCGCCTCCCGCCAGCATGATCTGTCCTTCGTCGGACAGGCGGCGCACCAGTTTCAGGATGTCTTTCTGTTGTGCCTCGACCTCGGACAGGCGCACCGGCCCTCGGGTTTCGAGGTCTTCACGCAGGCTCTCGGCCGCACGCGAGGACATGTTGGTGAGGATCTTCTCCTTGAGTTCCGCACTGGCACCTTTGAGGGCGATGACCAGGGTGTCGGACGACACCTCTTTGAGCACCAGTTGAATGGCCTTGTTGTCCAGCTTGAGCAGGTCCTCGAAGGTGAACATCTTGTCCATGATTTTCTGGGCCAGATCGCCGTCGTTCTCGCGGATGGAGTCGATCACGCTGGCCTCCAGGCTGGTGCCCATGAGGTTGATGATCTCGGCCGCCGCCTTGACGCCGCCCAGCGAGCTCTTGCGGATCTTGTCGCCACCGGCCAGCACCTTGTAGAGCACTTCGTTGAGGTCTTTCAGTGCGGCCGGCTGTATGCCTTCGAGGGTGGCGATGCGCAGCATGACCTCGTTGCGCATGCGCTCGGTGAAGTTCTTGAGCACGCCGGCCGACTGTTCGAAATCCAGGTGCACGAGGATGGCGGCCAGGATCTGCGGGTGCTCGTTGCGCAGCAGCTCGGCCACCGAGGCCGGGTCCATCCACTTCAGGCTCTCGATGCCTGAGACGTCGCCCCCCTGCAGAATGCGGTCGATCAGCAGCGAGGCTTTGTCGTCGCCCAGGGCGCGTCTGAGCACGGAACGGACGTAGTTGTCGGTGTCTGAGACCAGCAGGCTTTGAGACGCCGCCTCGTGGGTGAACTTTTCAATGACCTGATCGACTTTTTCCTTGGTCACCGCACGCATGCGGGCGATGGTTTCACCCAGGCGCTGCACCTCTTTGGGCGACAGGTGCTTGAACACCTCGGCCGCTTCCTCTTCGCCCAGCGACATGAGGAAGATGGCAGCGTCCTGAAGGCCTTGTTCGGTGTCCATGGGAGCGTGTGCGGGCGGGTGGTGGGAGGGGGGTCAGGTCGGCGCAACAGCGCCGCTGGATTCGCCGCTGACCCAGTTCTTGATGATGCTGGCCACCGCCACCGGGTTTTCTTTGGCAAGGCGGCGGGCATCTTCCAGGCGCAACATTTCGGGCGTGGGCTCGTCGGAGCCTGCCGGCTTGGGCAGCAGGGCGGGGCGCTCGGGCTGGTCGTCGAGCACGGCATCGAGTTGCAGCGGTTCGCCGTTGGGGCCCACGGCAGCCGCCGCTGCGGCTTCGGCGCTGACCGGGGGGCGGCGCATGTCGCGCAGGGCGGGGCGCACCACACCAAAGAAGATGATCAGGCCCAGCAACACCATGCCCACCGGCCAGGCCAGGTTTTGCGCCAGTTCGCGGTTGTCGCCCGACTTCCACCACACGACCTCGCTGTCGTCTGCCTTGGCGCGGGTGAACGGGGAGTTCATGAGGTTGACCGAATCGCCACGGTCCTGGCTGAAACCAATGGCTTCACGCACCAGCGCCGTCATCTGCTCCACCTGCTCGGGTGGCAGGGCTTCGCTGACGATTTCACCCTTGTCGTTGGTGATGTTGCGGTGGTTGACCACCACGGCGGCGCTGACTCGGCGCACCGTACCGGTGGCGCCGCGTGTGACACGCACCGTTTTGTCCACTTCGTAGTTGGTCACTTGTTCGCGTCGGGTCAACCCGTTGGCGCCCACCACCTCGCCATTCGGACCGGTCACACCCACCTGACCGGGCTGGCCGTTGATGGGTGCGGCAGTGGGTGCGGGCGGCTGGTTGGCCACCGCCCCAGGCGTGCCTGGTGGGGGAATGTTGCCATTGGCGTCGCGCGCTTCAATCGTCTGCTGGCTGCGCACCGCGCTGGGTTCGGTGCCCTGGTTGGGGCGGTGCTGTTCTTGGGTCTGCTCGGTCAGTGAGAAGTCGACGTCGGCCGTGACCTGGGCGCGCACATTCTCGCGGCCCACCAGCGGCTCCAGCAGGTCCATGATGCGGCGCACGTACACCTGTTCAAGTTGTTGAACGTACTGCAGTTGTTGGGTGTCCACGCTGCCGGCCTGCCCGTCAGCTGGGTTGGAGAGCAGGGCGCCTGTGGCGTCCAGCACGCTGACCGCTTTGGGGTTCATCTCGGGGACGCTGCTGGCCACCAGGTGCACAATGCCGGCGATTTGCGAGCGGTCCAGCGTGCGGCCACTGTGCAGGGTGAGCAGCACACTGGCCGACGGTTTCTGCTGTTCACGGAAAAAGCCGTTCTGGTTGGGCAGGGCCAGGTGCACCCGGGCGTCAGCCACCGAGGACAAGGCCTGGATGGAACGCGTCAGCTCGCCTTCGAGGCCACGCTGAAAGCTCAGACGTTCCTGGAACTGGGTCATGCCCAGGCGGTTGTTGTCCATCAGCTCGAAGCCAGCGATCGAGCCTTTGGGCAAGCCTTGAGAGGCCAAGCGCAGGCGGGTGTCGTGCACCCGGTCGGCCGGCACCATGATGGCCTGACCGCCATCCAGGTGCTTGTAGGGCACGTTCATCTGCGTCAGCTGGGCGATCACAGCACCCCCGTCCTTGTCGGACAGGTTGGCATACAAAACCTTCCAGTCGGCCTGACGGTTCATGTAGAACGCCAGCATCAACACCAGCAGCAGCGCCAGCGCGCCACCGATCAGGCCGATCTTGCGGCGACCGTCCAGGCGCGCAAACCCGTCCATCAGGGCATTGGCTGGTGCAGCGGGGCGAAGGTCAACTTCGGCAACGGCGGTGTTCATGGTGGCGATGATGAACCAAAAAAGGCGGGGTGGACCCACGGTTGGACGGATTATCAAATTGCCGACCCCACAACTAAAGCAAAATAAGCCCGGGATTCACCCCTCTACTTCAATTCAAGTTTTGGCGCCGGCTGTCTACCATTGCGCCATCCCGTTGAGCCAGATCCGGCTGCGGGGCTTTTTGACGGAGTTGGGCCATGGACATGCGTATCACACCTTTGACGCCGCAGGCGCTGGGCGCCCTGGCACAAAAGCGCCTGCAACAGGCGGCCGCCAACGGCGAGGCGGTGAGCGGGCCCGGCTTTTCCGACGCGTTCAAGAACGCGCTGCAGTCGGTGAGCAAAGCACAGAACGAGGCCAGCCGGCTGCAAAACGAAGTGCAAATGGGCAACCGCAACGTCAGCCTGGAAGAAACCATGCTGGCGATGCAGAAATCGCAAATCGGCTTTCAGGCGGCATTGAATGTGCGAAACCGCATGGTGCAGGCCTACTCCGACGTGATGAACATGCAGGTCTGAACTTTTGTGTAGCACCAACAAAAACGCCCGGTCAAGCCGGGCGTTTTTGTTGGTGCGAGAAGGCGCTCAGTGCAGCGTCACACCCGCTGCGGGCATGTCGGCCCAGGCCAGGTCCAGCGTGTCGAGCAGGGGCTCGGCCAGGGAGCGAATTTGGGCATCGTGGCGCAAGATGCTGAGCATGATGCGGTTCTTCTCGGCACGTTGTGTGGCGCTGAGCACTTGCGAGCGCGACTCGTGGCGCAACTGCTCGATCAGCACCGCACAGGCGCCTTCGAGGCGAACCACCTCGTCCCAGTTTTCACTGCGCGCCGCCTCCACCATGCGCACGCTGGTGCTCTCGATGGCCTTGTAGTAGTCGATCAGGTTTTGCATGGCATCAGGCTCCAGAGGCTTCGTTTTTGATCTCTTTCCAGGCGCTGGCAATGTCCGCCATCAGCCGGCCCACCTCTTCCACAATGCTTTCGTCGTTGCGCGCGTTGGCCAGGGCCAGGCGCATGGTGCAGTAGCCGTACAAGCCTTCCAGGTTTTGGGCCAGGTCGCCACCGTCTTGCTTGTCCAGGCCAGGCTTGAGGCCTTCCTCAATGATGCGCACCGCTTTGCCGATGGCCTTGACCCGGGCCACCACGTCGCCCCGCTGCATGGCACCACGCGCCTCTGTCAGCGACTGCACCACCCCGTCGAGCAACAGGCTGACCACGTGGTGCTTGTCGTCAGGGTTGAAGCTGGTTTCCACGTTGACCCGCTTGTAGGCGGATGCAGCGCGTGAGTGGGGCGAGGTGTACATGGACTGGCTCATTGTGTGAGATGTACCAGAAGTATCGGCATCTGCCAAACCTTCTTGAGCCGGGTGATGGGTAAATCAGGCGGGTGTTTCGGTCTCAAACGGGCGGGCTTTGCTTGGGGCGCGCTGGCGATCACTTGTTGGCGTTGTTCCAGGTGGTCACCTGCTGCGACACGTAGTTGTTCAGGGCCGTGAGGCCGGCCACCTGCGCGTCGAGAGCGCTGTAGCGGCGGTTGAGTTGCGCCTCAATCCGCGCAATCTTCGCGTTCAGGCGCTCGGTGTCCTTGGTGTTCTGGTCCAGCGCACGCTTGAGCGAGTCTTCTTTGGTCTTGAACAGGCCCGTGCTGGCTGCCAGCAGGCCATCGGCAAAGGTCTTGAATTTGACCGCCACGCCGTCTGTGGTCGTACCCGTGTTGTCGATGCGGAACAGGTTCTTGAAGTCCTCTGGCTTGGCGATGGCCGCATTGAACTTGGTCGAATCCACGCTGAGGTTGCCGCCCAGTTGCTGGCTGATGCCAATGTCGGATAGGCGCGCAAAAGCCGATCCCGTGGTGGTGGACTGCAGAATGCCGCGCATGGCGTTCTGTATGCCAATGGCAAAACTGTCGCCTTGCAGCAGGCCGCCCTGTTTGGTGGCGGCATCGTACTTGGTGGCTTCGGCCAACATGCTGTTCAGCGCGTTGTAGGCGTTCACAAACCCCTCTACCGCCGAACGGATGGGCGCGTCATCCGGCTTGATGGCGATCTCCGACACGTCGCCCACCAAGGCGCCGTCCAGCAGGGAAACGCTCACGCCCGAGACGATGTCCTTGAAGGTGTTGGTGGCGGAGGTGACTTCGATGCTGCCGTTGACCATCACTTTGGCGTCGCCAGCGTATTGTGTGATGCTGCCGGAGCTGGTGCCGTTGGTCATCAAGCGCGACAAACCCAGGCTGTCGCCCAGGTTGCCATCGGTATCGGTCACCGAGAGCTGGTAGCCAGCAGCCTCACCTGTGGCCTTGGAGCGAAGCAGCAGCTGTTCACCGCTGCCGTTGTTGAGCACGGTCGCCGCCAGGTCACTGGATTCACCGTTGATCTTGCTCGCGATATCGGCCAGCGTGTCGTCGGCGTCCACCGTGATCTCCAATGCGGCTGCCGAACCTGGCGCGAACACGTAGCCCGGGGCTGCGCCGTACTGGCCGAGCTGGATACTGAGTGTGCCCGCGCCAATGGGCTGGCTCTCACCGTTGACCTTGGCGAGCGATGCCGACGCATAGGTTTGTGCCTTGGCCAGCGCACTCACCGTCACGCTGAAGTTGTTGGCGCCCGTGCCGCCGATGGCGGTGGCAGAGATCGCCGTGGCCTTGGAGGAGGTGGCCGCCACGCCGTTGAACGTGGTGAGGGAGCGCAATTTGCCGGCCGCATCCGACAGGGCAGACACGCCAGCCTTCAGCTCGCCGTAAGCTGAAATCTTGGTTTGCACCGTGGCCGCCCTGACCTGGAGCTGGGTCAGCGGCTGTTTCTCGATCGCCACCAACTGGGACACGATGTCCTTGATGTTCAGGCCGCTGCCGATGCCGGGGGATGAGATGGTGGCCATGATGAGCTCCAGTGCGAGGCGAAACGCCCTGCGGAATTAAAACCAAAAAAGCGGTAACAGGATAGCCCTGTTACCGCCTTGACCAAGGGAGAGAAAGCGCCCCTTCGCCCCCTCAGTTCTGCGGTTTACCGCAGCAGGGCCAGCACGCCCTGCGGCAGCTGGTTGGCCTGGGCCACCATGGCGGTGCCGGCCTGTTGCAGGATCTGCGCCTTGGACAGCATGGCGGTCTCGGCGGCAAAGTCGGCGTCCAGGATGCGGCTGCGGGAGGCCGAGAGGTTCTCAGACGTCACCTGCAGGTTGCTCACCGTGGTTTCAAAGCGGCTTTGCAAGGCGCCGAGCTTGGCGCGCTCACCGCTGATGAAGGCCAGGGCCGAGTCCACGGTCTTCAAGGCGTCGCTGGCTTTGTTGAAGGTGGTCACGTCCAGCTCAGACACTTTCTTCAGGGTCGAACCGGTGTTGCCGGTGGCACCGAGTGCGGTCGTGGTCGTGGCGTTGACGGCATAGGACTTGTCGGAGTCCAGGGTCAGGTAGCCACCAGTGACGACGAAGTCCGCGTCCGTGGTGTTTGCCAAAGCCTGCGCGGTACCCACCAGATTCAAAGCCCCAGCGGTGTCCACAGTCATTTTCTGAATGGTGGACACACCCGCGTTGCTGCTGGCGGTGTCGCCCACCAGAATGTTGTTGCCAGTGGTGTTGGTCAGCACGATGCCCGTTTGAGCCTCATTCAACTGAGCGGTGATGCCGGTCTTCGATGATTTCTCATTGATGGCCGAGACGGCCGCACTCAAGCCATCAGCGCCGTTGGTGGCCGAGATGTTGAATGACACGGTCTCGTTGGTGGAGTTGTCCGAGCGCAGCACCAAGCTGTATGCGCCCGCGGCACCAAAGCTCAGCTGCGCCGTTGTGCGCGCCGTGGCTGTCACGCCGGTTTTGGACGTTTGGGCGTTGATCGCATCGGCTGTGACTTTGGTGGAGTCGTTGGCGGCAACGGTGACGCTGGCCGAGCCAAGAGCGCCGTTCACCGCCAATGTACCCCCAACAACGCCATTGGTACCAAAGGCAGTGGCACTGGTGGTTGTCGCCTGGGCAGTTGCCCCGGTTCCCGAAACTTGGTTGTTGCCGTAGACGTTGGTGCGCAGGTTGCCGGTGGAGGCCACGATGGTTTGGCCCGAGTTGGCGCCGACCTGGAACTGGGCCGTGCCAAAGGTGCCGTCCAGCAGCTTCTGGCCGTTGAATTCGGTGGATTGCGAGATGCGGTCCAGTTCGGCCACCAGTTGGCCCACTTCGGCGTTCAGGGCTTGGCGGTCACCGGCGCTGTTGGAGGCGTTGGCCGACTGCACGGCCAGTTCGCGGATGCGCTGCAGGATGTCGCCGGAGGCTTTGAGGGCGCCTTCAGCGGTCTGCGCCAGCGAAATGCCATCGTTGGCGTTGCGAACCGCCTGATTCAGGCCTCGGATTTGGCTGGTGAACCGCTCGGAAATGGCCAAGCCGGCGGCGTCGTCTTTGGCGCTGTTGATGCGCAGGCCAGAGGACAGGCGCTGAATGGCCTGCGACAGCGAACCCTGGGATGTGGTCAGGTTGCGTTGTGCGGTCAACGAGTTGACGTTGGTGTTGATGGTGGCTGCCATGGCAGATCTCCTTGATAAGAAAACCAAACAAACTGGCGTTTCCGCCAACCACGACCACTTGCGAGTCGGTCCACCGTGCGGGGCAGGTGGCAGGCTGTGATGAAGTCGTTATTGTGTTTTTCGGCGCTTCATCCAGAAACTTGAGGCTCGCTTGAGAAAAGGCTGCTTTTTTACACCTTTTTACCGCAGCAGGGCCAGCACACCTTGTGGTAGCTGGTTGGCCTGAGCCACCATGGCGGTGCCGGCCTGCTGCAGGATCTGCGCTTTGGACAGCATGGCCGTTTCGGCAGCAAAGTCGGCGTCCAGGATGCGGCTGCGGGAGGCCGAGAGGTTCTCGGACGTGATCTGAAGGTTGCCCACGGTGGTTTCAAAGCGGCTTTGCAGGGCACCCAGTTTGGCGCGTTCACCGCTGATGAACGCCAGAGCCGCGTCCACGGTCCGTATGGCATCCGAAGCCTTTGCAAAGGACAGCACATCCAGATCCGAAACCTTGAGCAAGGTCGAACTGGCATCTGCCACGGCGGTTCCGCCATTGGCGTTCACCGCGAAGGATCGGTCGGAATCCAGTGCCAGGTAGCCACTCGTGACGTAGTTGAAGTTGCCCGCGTTGGGGGTCAGCATGGTGACACCTCCGCCCACGGCGACCAAGGCTTGGGTGGCGTCGCGCGCGTACTTTTGCATCGTCACGTTGCCGGCGTTGGTCACCACTTCGCCGATCATGATGTTGTTGCCCGTCGTGTTGCTGAGCATCAGGCCGGTACCTGCGGCGTCCAGCGTCGCAGTGATGCCCGTCTTGCCGGTGCGTTCGTTGATGGCAGCGATAGCCGCAGACAAACCATCTGCCCCTTGGGTGCTGGGCAGGGTAAAGCTCACGGTTTCCAGTGTTGAGTTGCTGGAGGTGAGCTCGAGCGAGTAGAAGCCGGTGGCAGAGAAGCTCATGCCGAGTTCGGTTCTAGCGCTGGCCCGCACGCCGGTGCGGTCGGTCGTCTGGTTGATCGCGTCCGCCATGTCTTTGGCCTGCGCATTGATGGCGTAGCTGACCGTTGCGCTTCCAGCGGCGCCGTTGATTTCGACCGTGTCACCTGCCAGCACGCCGTTGTTGGTGAACGGCAGGGCGGGCGCAAACTGAATGCCCGGTCCAGTGGTGGTGACCCGGTGGTTGCCGTACTGCGTGGTCCTTAGGTTGCTGGTGGTGGCGGCAATGGTCTGGCCGGCATTGGCTCCCACCTGGAATTGGGCCGTGCCGAATGAACCATTCAGCAGCTTCTGGCCGTTGAACTCCGTGGTCTGGGCAATCCGGTCCAATTCCGAGACCAATTGACCCACTTCCTGATTCAACGCCTGGCGGTCGCCGGCGCTGTTGGAGGCGTTGGCCGATTGCACCGCCAGTTCGCGGACGCGCTGCAGGATGTCCCCGGCGGCCTTTAAGGCGCCTTCGGCCGTCTGCGCCAGCGAAATGCCGTCGTTGGCGTTGCGGGCCGCCTGGTTCAGGCCACGGATCTGGCTGGTGAAACGTTCCGAGATGGCCAGGCCGGCGGCATCGTCTTTGGCACTGTTGATGCGCAGGCCAGAAGACAGGCGCTGAATGGCCTGCGACAGCGAGCCCTGGGATGTGGTCAGGTTGCGCTGCGCAG
>NZ_JBHTBZ010000041.1:0-72067 GCF_042665235.1 Hydrogenophaga defluvii
TTCAAGTGGACTGCCACCGCCGATTCGATTCTTGAAAAGTTGCATAGACTTTGCTCACGTATCAGCGGGACAGCACACTAGAAGATCGAGGACTAATTCAACGCAACCCCAAGCGGGCCGCCGCCGCCACAGCCGGAGCGGCACGACAATTCTTCAAAGCTGAAAAACAGCTTTGGCGCGTGCTTGAGCTTATACGTCCGAGAGGAAGGAGAGTTTATCACCATGGGCGGGGCCTTATATTTAACTGGGCTCGTATCACGGACCTCATTCGATAAAAGCCATCACGTGGATGGCTTGCTTATTGAGTCGGCCCTGAAATATTCATTTCACACCCCGACTGCGCGTGATGCCGGCCAGCGCGGTGTGCCCGCCAGCCAAGTGCTGGGGAATGCCCCCGAACGATCTAGTTCACCGGCGAACATTGGCGAACCCTTAAAAACAGCTCTTCCTGTTTAAGAGCTGAACAGGAAGTTCATCACGTCGCCGTCCTTGACGACGTAGTCCTTGCCTTCGGCGCGCATCTTGCCCGCGTCCTTGGCGCCCTGCTCACCCTTGTAAGTGATGAAGTCGTCGAACGAGATGGTCTGGGCGCGGATGTAGCCCTTCTCGAAGTCGGTGTGGATCACGCCGGCCGCCTGCGGGCCGGTGTCGCCGACGTGGATGGTCCAGGCGCGGACCTCCTTCACACCGGCGGTGAAGTAGGTCTGCAAGCCCAGCAGGGTGTAGGCGGCGCGGATCAGGCGGTTCAGGCCAGGTTCGTCCTGGCCCAGTTCCTTCAGGAATTCGAGCCGATCGGCGTCGTCCATCTCGGACAGTTCGGCCTCGATCTTGGCGCAGATGGCCACCACGGGCGCGTTCTGCTTCTCAGCAAAAGCCTTCAGGCGGTCCAACAACGGGTTGTTCTCGAAACCGTCTTCCGACACGTTCGCCACAAACATCGCGGGCTTGGCGGTGATCAGGAAAAACTGCTTGAGCTGGGCCAGTTCTTCCTTGCTGAAATCGATGGTGCGCACCGGCTGGGTGTCGTTGAGCGCGGTCTGGCACTTCTCCAGAATGGCCAGTTGCTTGATGGCTTCCTTGTCACCGGCGCGGGCCACCTTGCTGACGCGGTGGATGGCTTTTTCCACGGCGGCCAGGTCGGCCAGGCACAACTCGGTCTGGATGACTTCGATGTCGGCGATCGGATCAACCTTGTTGGCCACGTGGATCACGTTGGGGTCTTCGAAGCAGCGCACCACGTTGACGATGGCGTCGGTTTCGCGGATGTGGGCCAGGAACTTGTTGCCCAGGCCTTCGCCGTTGCTGGCACCGGCCACCAGGCCGGCAATGTCCACAAACTCCACGATGGCGGGCACCACGCGTTCGGGGCCAACAATCTCGGACAGCTGCGCCAGGCGCGGATCGGGCACCTCCACCACGCCGGTGTTGGGCTCGATGGTGCAGAAGGGGTAGTTCTCGGCCGCGATGCCGGCCTTGGTCAGGGCGTTGAACAGGGTGGATTTGCCGACGTTGGGCAAACCAACGATGCCGCACTTGAGACTCATGGGGTTTCCTTGTAGCGCGCCAGGCAGAATGCGCAAGCGCTGCCCGCTCAGGGGCGGGATCAAACGGCTTCGGATTGTACCGGCCGCCCCGGGGCGGCTGTATCCCAGTACCCAAACCGGTGACCCCGCATGAACGGCGCTTCTTGCCAACTTGGCGGCGGCAGGACGCTCAACGCCAACCGGTCAACCACGGAACAAGGTGAAACCGGCCTCGCGGCGCCGAATGCGCCAGCCCTCAGACGTCTTCACCAGCAAGTCGCGAAACTCACCGACCTGCTGCTGCGGGTCGGCTGGGCGCCCGCGCTGCGTGGCAGCATCGCTGTGCCGTCCACTCCACAGCAGCACGGTGCAGGTGGCAAGCGCGGTTCCGAGAGCCAAGTCCAACCGGACACGCAGATTGCTGACCAGGTGGCGCGTAAGGCGCTCGGGGTCACGCGCGGCGTAGGCCGAGACGATGGCAGGGCGCCCTACCAGTTCGGTGCCGTCGGGCCGCACCAGCACGCCCCGCACCTCGAACAGGTCGGCAAAAGCGAGGAAGTCGCGGCCGTCCACCGCGTCGGCGGCGGCGAGCACGAGGTCGCGGCAGGCCTGTTCGGCCAGCAGGGCGTCGAGTGTGGTGTTCATGGCTGGGGTTCAGGGGGCGAGCACGAGGTGGCCCAGGGCGGTGTTGGACGCGGGGACGTGGTAGAAGCGGTGCACGCAGGTGGGTGCGCGGCCGTCGGCGCGTTCGGGCATGGCCCCGCGCGCGACCAGCCACATCACCAACTCGATGCCTTCGCTGCCGGCCTCCCGCACGTAGTCCACGTGCGGGATGGCGGCGGCGGCTTCAGGCACGGTGGTCAGCATGTCCATGAAGGCGTGGTCGAACACCGGGTTGATCAGCCCCGCGCGCGGGCCCTGCAGCTGGTGGCTCATGCCACCGGTGCCCCAAACCTGCACGTTCAGGTCTTCGCCGTAGCTCTCGATCGCCTTGCGGATGGCCCGCCCCAGCGCTAGGCAGCGCCGCCCGCTGGGCACCGGGTACTGCACCACGTTCACCGCCAGCGGGATCACCGGGCAGGGCCAGCGGAAGTCGTGCGCGGGCGGCTGGCCGAACAGCAGCGACAGAGGCACGGTCAGCCCGTGGTCCACGTCCATGCGGTTGACCAGCGTGAGGTCGAAATCATCCTGAATCACGCTTTGCGCGATGTGCGCCGCGAGCTCGGGATGGCCCTGCACCACCGGCACCGGGCGGGCGCCCCAACCTTCGTCGGCGGGTGCGTACGACTCGCCGGTGCCGATGGCAAAGGTGGGCACCAGGTCGGGGCCGAAAGCGGTGGCGTGGTCGTTGAAGACCAGCACGATCGCATCGGGCGGGTCCTCGCGCAGCCAGGCACGCGATGCCTCGTATCCGGCGAACACCGGCGCCCAATAGGGCTCGGCCGCGCGGCCGTGGTCCAGCGCGGCACCGATGGCGGGCACGTGCGAGGTGTAGACGGTGGCACTCACATGGGCCATCTCACCCGCCGCTCCGTTGCAACCACTCGTGCCGGTACCTGTTGCCCTCGATCGGGCGACCACCGCGCAGCATCATGTCGCGGTAGTCGGCCTCGTCCATGCCCGTCATGCGGCCCACCATCTGCTGCACGCTGATGCCGTCAGTGGCGGCGATTTTGACCAAAAAGTACACGTTACCGCCCAGCGCCAGACAGCGGTTCATGTCGCGGTCCAGCACGGCCTGACGCTGCTCGTCGCTCATGGGCCAATCGGCCAGGTAGGCCACTTCGTCGGCCTTGAAGCGCTTGCGATTGTCGGCATTCATCAGCGACATACAGAACTGGTTGAGTCCGTAGC
The DNA here is from genome assembly GCF_042665235.1 of Hydrogenophaga defluvii. Lineage (NCBI taxonomy): Bacteria > Pseudomonadati > Pseudomonadota > Betaproteobacteria > Burkholderiales > Comamonadaceae > Hydrogenophaga > Hydrogenophaga defluvii. Next base: position 3,378 of record NZ_JBHTBZ010000041.1, read on the forward strand.
CACGCCGCGCCTGCTGCGCGTCGAACAAGACGGTGCCGGGGATGTCCGCGAAGTCGGCGTTGCTCATGTTCAGGCGTTCCCCAGCCACCTCAGCAACGCACCGGCAACGGCCTGGGGCCGCTCCATCGGAGCCATGTGGCCGGCGTCCTCGATCACCTCAAACGCCGCGCCGGGAATCAGGGCGTGCATAGCAGCGTGCTGCGACACCGGGGCCCAGCCGTCCTGCCGACCGCACAGCACCAGCGTGGGCACACCGATGGCACGCAGCACGTCGCTGGCGTCAGGCCGCTGCAGCAGAGCGCGAATCTGGCTCTCAAACACATCGACGCTCTTGCGTTCAAACATCATCACGATGGCATCGAGCAGCTCCGCGTCCTGCAGGCGCTCGGGGTGCACCATACCCTGCACCCACTGTGCTGCCATGGCCCGCACACCTTGGCTGCGCGCCACATCCAACAGGGCTTGGCGCTTGTGCGCCTCCTGTTCGCCGGCGGCGCCAGCGGCGCGCGCCAGGTAGCCGGTGTCGAGCAGCGCGACGCGGCTGATGCGCTCGGGCGCAACACGCAAAACCTCCAGCGCAACACGGGCACCCATCGAATGCCCGGCCAGCGCAAAGCGCTCTGGCGCGGCGTCCAGAAGTTGCCAGGCCATCTGTGTCAGGCTGTCGGCCAGGCCGTGGTCAATCACCCTGCATTCGCGCCCCGCCTGCAGGGACGGCAACAGGGGCTGCCAGACGGCGGCATCACACATCAGCCCCGGCACCAGCAGCAGAGGATCACGCGGCATGTGCTTCCCCAGTCTTGCGCATCACGCCCAGCAGCCCATCGAGCAAGGCAGGTTGCGCCGCCAATGCATCGGCTGCGCCGTTGTGCACCACACTACCGTGGTCCAGCACCATGGCGCGGTGGCTGATGCGCAGGATGGCCTGCGGGTGCTGCTCGACGATGATGGCCGAGAGGCCTTCGTCGCGGGTGATGCGGGCGATGGCGCGCAGCAGCTCTTCCACGATGATGGGCGCCAGGCCTTCGAGCGGTTCGTCCAGCAGCAACAGGCGCGGGTTGAGCACCAGCGCGCGGCCCACGGCCAGCATCTGCTGTTCGCCGCCCGAGAGCTGGGTGCCCAGGTTGGTCTTGCGTTCGGCCAGGCGCGGGAACAATTCGTACACGCGCTCGGGCGTCCAGGGCCGGTTGCCGCTGCCGGTGCGCGTCGGGCGCGCCACCGCGGTCAGGTTTTCGTGCACCGTGAGCGACTTGAAGATGTTGCGCTCCTGCGGCACCCAGCCGATGCCGGCGGCCGCGCGCTCGTGCGCGGGCAGGCGGTGCAGCTCCACGCCACCCAGCACGATGCGCCCGCCGTGCTGGCGCGTGGCGCCGGCCAGGGTGTTCATGAGGGTGGTCTTGCCGGTGCCGTTGCGGCCCAGCAGCGCCAGGGTTTCGCCCTCGGCGAGCGCGGCGTTCACGCCGTTGAGCACCACCGCCTCGCCGTAGCCGGCGCTGAGGTTTTCAATCTGCAGCAAGTCAGCCATGGATGGCCTCCCCATGACCGAGGTACACCGCCTTGACCTGCGGGTCGTTGGCGATCGCTTCGGGCGTGCCCTCGACCAGCACCGCGCCGTTGACCAGCACGGTGATGAAGCGGGCAAATTCAAAGACCAAGTCCATGTCGTGCTCGATGAGCAGCACCGACACGTCAGCCGGCAGCGCGGCCACGGTCCGCAGCAGTTCCTCGCGCTCGCCCGCGGGCACGCCGGCCACCGGCTCGTCCAGCAGCAGCACGCGCGGCTCGCAGGCCAGCGCGATTGCGATCTCCAGCAGGCGGCGCTTGCCGTAGGCCAGGTGCTCGGTGCGCACATGGCGCACGTCGCCCAGGTGGAACTGCTCCAGCAGCCGGTCGCAGCGTTCGTTCACCGCCGGCTGGCGGCCCAGCGGCTGCCACCAGCGCCCGCCCAGCCCCAGGTGCTGCGCCACCACCATCGCCAGGGTTTCCTGCGGCGTGAGGCTGTTGAACAGCTGGTTGATCTGGAAAGTGCGCACCATGCCGCGGCGCACGCGCTGGTGCGGAGCGAGCGTGGTGATGTCGTTGCCATCGAGCAGGATGCGCCCGGCCGAAGGTTCAAGCACGCCTGTAAGCAAATTGATCAGCGTGGTCTTGCCCGCGCCGTTGGGGCCGATGAGCGCGTGGCGCGCGCCGTGGTGCACGTTGAGGCTCACGTCCTGCGTGGCGGCAATGCCGCCGAAGCGCTTGACCAGGCCTTCGGTCCTGAGCACGGTGTGGGTGGTGGAGGTGTTCATGCTGCCCCCTTGCGTGAGGAGAACCAGGACCAGGGTTTGAGCAGGCGCTCACGCCCCACCAGCACCAGCACCACCAGGAACAGGCCGACCCAGAAGTTCCAATACTGCGGGGTGATGCCTGCCACCACGTCGTGCAGCAGCTTGAACACCACCGCACCAGCGACACCGCCGTAGAGCCAGCCCACGCCGCCAATCACCAACATCATCACCACGTCGGCCGAGCGTTCGATGGAGAACACGTCGAGCGAAGCGAAGCCGGTGGTCTGGGCCAGCAACGCGCCAGCCGCGCCCGCCATGCCGGCAGCCAGAGTGTAGACAACCGACAGGCGCGAAAGCACCGGGATGCCGATGGCCATGGCGCGCAGCCGGTTGTCGCGCACGGCCTTGAGCGTGGCACCAAATGGAGAATGCACCAGCCGGCGAGCCAGCAAGAACAACAACAGCAGCACCACCAGCGAATACCAAGCAGCCACCTGGCCGTACAGGTCGAATTCGAAGCGGCCGAGCAACGGACCGATGGTCACGCCCTGCAGGCCGTCAGCGCCGCCGGTGAGCCAATCGAGCTTGTTGGCCAGCTCGAACAGGATCAGCGTCAGCCCGAGCGTGACCATGATGCGCGTGAGGTCGGTGCCGCGCATGATGGTGAGCGAAAACAGCGCTCCCAGAAGCGCCCCCGCCACTGTGCCCACCAAGAGGCCCACCAGAGGGTCGGGCATGACGTGTTTGGCAAACAGCGCGGCGCTGTAGGCCCCAAAGCCCAGGAAGGCTGCGTGCCCCAGCGAGACGATGCCGGTGTAGCCCAGAATCAGGTCCAGCGACACCGCGAACAGCGCAACGATCGCGACCTCGTTGATGATCAGCGCGTGCTCCTTGAACAGCCAAGGCGTCGCCAATGCGGCCAGCCAGAGCACCGGCTCCCAGGGACGCCAGCGGGCTTGCGCCCCCAGGTGGGTGAGTGCGGTGTTCATTTGCCACCTCCCAAACGTGAGAACAGGCCGTGCGGGCGCCAAATGAGGATGGCGATCATGAGCGTGTAGACGATGAAGCCCCCTAGCTTGGGGATGTAGTACTTGCCCGCCACATCAGCGATGCCCAGCAGCAGCGCCGCCAACAGCGGGCCGGTGATGGACGAGGTGCCACCGACGGCGACGACGATGAGGAAATAGACCAGGAACTTGAGCGGGAAGCTCGGGTCCAGGCCCAGCACCTCGGCGCCCAGCGCGCCGCCCAGGCCGGCGAGGCCCGAGCCCACCGCGAAGGTTGCGGCGAATACCAGGTTGACATTGATGCCCAGGCTGGCGGCCACGCGCGGGTCGTCCACGCTGGCGCGCAGCCGGCTACCAAAGCGCGTGCGCGAGAGAATGAACTGGAGACCCACCGTGAGCGCGGCGCAGATGGCGATGATGAACAGCCGGTAGTGCCCCATGCCCAGCGCGCCGTCGAACCACTCGGTGCGGCCGCGCAGCCATTCGGGCAGCTGGATGATCTGCTGCTGCGAGCCCATGAAGTAGTCGGTGGCAGCAACGGCGATGAAGGTCAGGCCAATGGAGAACAGCACCTGGTCCAGGTGCGGCTTTTTGTACATGGGCCGGTAGAGCGTGCGTTCGAGCACCGCGCCCACCAGCGCCGCAGCGCCGAACGCGATGGGAAGGCAGGCCAGAAAGGGCAGGCCCATGTGCTGCATGAGCGCCACCGTGAGGTAGCCGCCGAGCATGGCGAAGGCGCCATGGGCCAGGTTGATGAAGTTCATCAGCCCCATGGTCACCGACAGGCCCACGGCCAGGATGAACAGGAGCATGCCGTAGGCGATGCCGTCGAAGAGGATGGTCAGCATGGGACGTGTGGGCCCACAGGCGGTTGCACGGGGCACCCGCCTTCAAGGCCTGGTGGGGAACGGGATCGGACGCGGCCGGGTGCTGGGCCTTACTTGGCCTTGCCCGGGTCCTTGACGTCGGTCACGGTCTGGATTTCCGTGTTCCACATCTGGCCATTGATCCGCTCGACCTTGCGCACGTACACGTTGTGCACCACGTCGCGGGTCTGCGCGTCGATGTAGATCGGGCCACGCGGGCTCTCGAACACCTGGCCCTTCATGGCGTTGAGCAGGGCCTCGCCACCCTCGCCCTTGGTCTTCTTGGCGCCTTCGTAGATCACGCGCATGCCGTCGTATGCGCCCACGGCCATGAAGTTGGGGCGCATGCCGTTGTTGGCCTTGCCGAAAGCTTCGACAAACTTCTTGTTCAGCGCCGAATTGTGCGCGGCCGAGTAGTGGTGTGCGGTCACCACGCCCAAGGCCACGTCGCCCATGCCGTTGAGGATGTCGTCGTCCGTCACGCTGCCTTCGGCAATCATGCGGATGCCGGCCTTGTCCAGCCCGCGTTCGGCAAACTGCTTCATCAGCGCCGAGCCAGCGCCCGAGGGCACGAAGGTGAACAAGGCATCGGGATTGGCGTCGCGCACCTTCTGCAAGAAGGGCGCGAAGTCCGGGCTGCGCAACGGCACCCGCAGGGACTCGACCACCACACCGCCATTGGCTTGGAAGCGCTGGGAAAAGTACTTCTCGGAGTCGACGCCGGGTGCGTAGTCGGTCACCAAGCTCACCACCTTCTTGATGTTGTTGTTGGTGGCCCAGTCGGCCAGCACGGTCACCACCTGGGGCACGGTGAAGCTGGTGCGAATGATGTAGGGCGATGCTTCGGTGATGCTGGAGGTGGCCGCAGCCATCACCACCAGCGGCGTCTTGGACTGCGTGGCCACCGGTGCGGTGGCGAAGGCCAGCGGCGTGAGGCCAAAGCCGGCCAGCACCTGCACCTTGTCGTTGATGACCATCTCCTGCGCGATGCGTTTGGTCACGTCGGGCGCGCCGGTGTCGTCCTTGACGATGAGCTGCACCTTTTTGCCCGCCACCGTGTCACCGTTCTGCGCCACGTACAGGCGGGCCGCGGCTTCGAGCTGCTTGCCGGTGGACGCAAACGGCCCGGTCATGGGCAGGATCAGGCCGATCTTGAAGGTTTTGTCCTGGGCCACTGCGTGCCCCAGGTTGCTGGCCAGCGCGAGGGCGACGGCCGCGCGGATGAAGTGGCGTTTCTGCATGATGTGTCTCCTGGTTTTGCGGGTTTTCCCGTATGCACCCCGCGACAGGGCGGCTGCTGTTCAGGCTGCGAATCATCTCCTCCGCAGAGGACAAGGTCCAATGCTTTTGCCGAATCAGCTATGCATTTTGCTTATTCCACCAGGAAGGCTCACCACCATCGGCGATCTGCCGCGCCACGCGGCGAAGCGCGTCGAGCAGCGCCTGCGCCCCAGGCGTGGGAAGGTAGTCGGCTCGCCGCACCAAGCCGATCATGCGCGGCTCGTGGCGCACAGGCACGGACAGCTCCGCCAGCAGGCCAGCGCGGATCTCGTCCTGCAGATGGCGCGGCGACATCAGCGCCAGACGGTCGCTGCGGGCGAGCAAGGCCTGCATCATCAGCGCGCTGTTGACACGCAGCGCGTCGACCGGGATAGGGATGCCCGCCACCTTCAAAGCCTGCTCGAACGCCACCTGTGCGGGCGTGTTCGGCATGGGCATGATCCAGGCCGCCTCGCGCAGGTCATTCCAACCCAGGCGAGGCCGATGCACCAACGGGTGGGCGGCGCGGGCTACCACCGCCAGACGGTCGAGAAACAGGGTTTCCTGCTGCAGGTCGGCACCCGGCAACGCCGGCCGCAGCGCGCCCACGATGAGGTCGACGTCGACCTGGCGCAACTGGTGCAGCAGCGCGTCGTAGGTGCCATCCACGATGGTGATGGCCAACCCCGGGTGGGTCTGCAGCACGAGGTCCACCGCCAACGACAGCAGGTGCCCGGTGGAGAACGGCAACGTACCGATGACCAGCCGCCCCTGAACCACGCCGCGCCGCGCGGCGAGTTCATCGCCGGCCTGCTGCAGTTCAGCCCGCGCGAGCTTGAACGCCTGCAGCGTGGCTTCGCCCGCTTCAGTCAGGCGCAGGCCCTTGCGCGCCCGCACGAACAGCGGTGCGCCGGCCATGTGTTCCAGCTGCGCCAGCGTCTGGTGCACCGCCGATTGGCTGATACCCAGCGCGAGGGCGCTGGCGGTTTCCATGTTGGTCTGTGCCAGCGACAACAGCACCGACATGTGGCGCGCCCCCAAGCCCGCAGCCAGACGACTACCCGTCCAAGCCAAAGCATCCGGGGTCTGGTTGCGAGGCAGAGGGGCATCGGGCTGCGCCAGATGCGTCAGCCCGCGTGCGGCACGCAGCGCCAGTGCCTGCCCCATGGGCGTGGGCACCATGCCACGGCCCGAACGTTCGAACAGGGCGCCGCCCACGTTCAGCTCCAGCGCCTGGATGGCGCGTACCACCGACGATTGCGACAGGTGCAGTGCGCCGGCCGCGGCCACGGTGCTGCCGGTGGCCGCGACGGCGCACAGCGCGCGCAGCGGCTTGAGCTGATTCACCAGTTGCGGAACGTTGGGCATGCAGACACCTTGAGAGCACGAGGTTGCGCCGATTATGGGAGCCCTTGCACCGCGGCCCCGAGTACCCAGGGCTGCCCTATAGTTCCGCCCATGGCACGCCGCGACCCGACCACGATGACCCCGCCCCGCCCAGCCGCCCTTACAAGCGCACGCGACGCCGCCCGCACGGCGGTGGCCAGCCCCATTCCGGACAGCGGCATCGCGCTGCAGGCCGAACCGGGCCACCTGATACGCCGCGCGCACCAGCTGGCGGTCTCCACTTTTCACGACACCCACGGTCGCCAGATCACGCCAGTGCAGTACGCCATCTTGCGCGCGCTGCAAGACACGCCGGGCATCGACCAGGTGACGCTGGCCGACAAGGTGGCGCTGGACACCTCGACCACCGCCGACATCGCCACCCGGCTTGAAGCCAAGGGCTGGATAGTGCGCGAGCTGCTGCCGCGCCGCCAGCGCGCCCTGAGCCTAACGCCCGAAGGCGAGGCGGTGCTGGCCGATATGCTACCGCGCGTGGTACCCATGTACCGCCAGCTGCTGGCGCCGCTGGCCCCGGCCGAGCAGGCGGAGTTCCTTCACCTGCTGCGAAAGTTTGTGCTGCTCAACGAGCCCGCCCCGCCTAACGCAACCAACGACCCCGCCGCAGACCCAACCTCGGGAAAACCCGAATTCTGACCCCCTTCTGCTGCCGTACGCAAGTTCCTACAATACTCGACATTCAGCATACTGAATGAACTCACTCAAACAACACCGAGGACGCCTCATGTTCCCGCTCAACACTTGGTATGTCGCTGCGCGCAGCGAAGAAATCCCCGCAGATCGGCCACTCAGCCGGCGCATCTGCAACCAGCCCATGGCCTTTTTCCGCAACAGCTCAGGCGTGGCGGCTGCGGTGCTCGACTTCTGCCCGCACCGCGGCGCGCCGCTGTCGCTGGGCAAGGTGGAGGGCGACACCCTGGTCTGCGGCTACCACGGTCTGGCTATGGGTTGCGACGGCAAAACGGTATCCATGCCTTGCCAGCGCGTGCGCGGGTTTCCTGCCATCCGCAGCTTCCCGGTGCACGAGGCACACGGCTTCCTGTGGGTCTGGCCTGGGGATGTGGCGAAGGCCAACACGGCACTGGTGCCTCACTTCGAATGGCAAGGCAATCCGGCCTTTGCTTACGGCGGAGGCCTGTACCACATCGCCTGCGACTACCGACTAATGATCGACAACCTGATGGACCTGACGCACGAAACCTACGTGCACTCAAACAGCATCGGTCAGAAAGAGATCGACGAGGTGCCGTGCCGTACGCGGGTGGACGGCGACCACGTCATCACCGAGCGCTACATGGAGGGCATTGAGGCACCCCCGTTCTGGAAGATGGCTTTGCGCTTAAACGAACTGCCCGACGACAAGCCCGTGGACCGCTGGCAGATTTGCCACTTCACGCCACCCAGCCATGTGATGATCGAGGTGGGAGTCGCCCTGGCCGGACACGGCGGCCATGCGGCACCCGACGCGGTGAAAGCCGCGAGCTGGGTCGTGGACTTCATCACCCCCGAGACCGACACCTCGATGCACTACTTCTGGGGCATGGCACGCAAGTTCAAGCCTCAGGACGAGTCGCTCACCCACCAGATCCGCGAAGGCCAGGGCAAGATCTTTGGGGAAGACTTGGAGATGCTCGAACGCCAGCAGAAGAACCTGAGCAATTTCCCAGACCGCAAGCTGCTTATGCTCAACATTGATGCAGGTGGCGTGCAGTCGCGCAAACTCATCGACCGACTGATCGCCGCCGAACAAGCCCCCGCCGCACAGGCCAGCAGCGCACAGGGCGTGGCGGCCTGACCAGCAACGCGACCGCGTCGGGGGGACTCGCTGATGCCTGCCACACACATGACGGCGGGTCGCTCACCGAGTGCTCGCGCCGCCACGCTATCGGATGGGAGCATCAAGCACGTGATGGCGCAGTGCCCAGTGCCCGGCCCCTGCGCGCCTCGATGTCCACATGATTGACAAAATCGCGCCAGAAAAACAATAAAGCAGCCTTTTTGAGGAGGCTGCTTTTGTCTTTTTATCTTCGTAAACCGTTGATTTACAAGGACTTATTGGGTGGCGGTGTAGTTCCTCATTACTGGAAACCGCCCTGCTGTAGCAGCAGGGACACCATGGGTGTGGTTGTACGTCATGCGGAAGTCCGGGAAAAAAATTGGGCGGCTGTATCCCGGCAGATGTATCACCGCAAGGCAGGTGCCTCAAACAACACCGCAAACACCGCCTTGCTCTGCGCTTCGACGTACCGGCGGCTGCCGACAATTCGCAGAACACCATGGAGGACCCGCGTCTGTACCCCTCTGAAACATCAGCCCCCCCGACGGCCGACCGCGCCGTCGGGGGCTTCCTCCCCGTGTCCCTGCGTGGCGTGGACGTGAACCGGCCGCTGCCGGTGGACATCCTCAACGCGCGAGGCATGCTGCTGCTGCCCAAAGGGCAGGCCATGGATTCGCTGGAGCGGCAACTGGCGCTGAGCCGCCACGAACCGGTGATACGGGTGCAAGACCGCGACCTGTGGATGACGGTGCTGCGTCCGCAGCGGCGGCCGGCGCCGGTGGTCGCCGAGTCCAGCGCAGCGCCCCATCTCAAGCCCCCGCTGGAGCGTGCGGTGCTGGAACCCGCTGCCGTCAGCGTGGCCTCGACCTGGCTCGACCTGCACGCCCGCTGGGGCGTGCTGCTGCACCAGCACGCCGAGGCACGCGATTTTTTGCCGCGCTTTGAGGCCATGCGTGAGCAGGCCTGGCAACTGCTGGAGCGCCAACCGGACGAGAGCCTCTTCGTGCTGGTTCAACTGCTGTACGACGCCCAGCTGGGCTATTGCGCCAGCAACGCGCTGGCGGCGGCGGCGGTGTGCCGCGTCATCGCCCCAGCCGCCGGGCTGGGCCCCGGCGAACAGCGGGCGCTGTTCAATGCCGCGCTGACCATGAACGTGGGCATGGCCCGGCTGCAAGACCAGTTGGCCCAACAAAAGCCCCCGCCCGACAAGCACCAGTTGGCCGACATCCAGCGGCACCCACACCGGGGCCGCGACATCCTGCAAGGCCTGGGTGTGGGGCACGACCGCTGGTTGAACCTGGTGGCCGACTCGCACGAATCGGTCGAAGGTGGCGGCTACCCGACGGGCAAACGCGCCGAAGGCCTGGACCTGATGCTGCTGCAGCTGTCCGACCGTTTTGTGGCGCGCATCAGCCCGCGCCAGGGCCGCAAAGGACTCTCTGCCCGCGCCGCCGTGCGCGCGCACTACCTGGAAATGCAACGCCAGAACAGCCCGCTGGGCGCTTTGCTGGTCAAGCACCTGGGCATGTACCTGCCAGGCAGCTACGTGCGGCTGCAGAACGGCGAGGTGGCCGTGGTCACGCGCAGCACGGGGCAGGTCAACCGCCCCATGGTCGTGGCCGTCGTGGGCAAGGACGGCATCCCGCTGTCGGCGCCCACGGTGCGCGACACCGCCTTGCCCCAGTACGCCGTGATCGACTCCGTTTCGCCGGATCAGGTGAAAGTGCGGCTGGACCCGGCGCGGGTGTTCAGCCGGCTCTGAAGCTCAGTCCCAAACACCCCACACCGCAGCCCCGGTCTGCCCTTCGGCCAAAACGCTTTCAACCCCGGCGCGCACCACCGCGTTCATGCCAAAGGTGATGGCACCGTTGAGGCGGCCGTCGGCCCGGTAGGCACGCAGCGCATCGCCCACCGCGTGGCCGGTGGCGGCGGTGTCGGGGTGGACGTCGGGAATGGGGCAGCGCGCGCACGGTTTGACCAGTTGCAGGTGCACCGCCGCTTCACCTGCCGCGCTGCCGGGCAGGTACACATCGCTGAAGCGGTCTTCGTCGTGGGCCTCCACCCCACCGAGCACGATGTTGGGCCGAAAGCGCCGCATGTCCACCGCCGGCTCGCCCGCACGGGCCAGCCGGATGTTGAGGTCGTCCAGCGCGGCGGTGCTCGCCACCAGCAGCGCGTAGCCGTCACCAAACTGCACGTGGGCGGGCACGCCGCCGGTCCATTTGAGGCTGGACACGCGCCGCGCCTCGGGGTCAAAACGCACCAGGCGCAGGCGCTGCAAACCGGCCGGCGCACCGGGCGAAAGAAAGTCGCTGAACCACTGGGCTGCCACGTCGCCCATGTCGTAGGCGTCCACCTCGTCGTCCCAGACCCGCACACGGGCGGGCGCCTCGGCGGCGTCGAGCTGCAGGTGCAAGGCCAGCATGCCGGGCGCGCGCAGCACCAGCTGGCCCAGGCGGAACTGAGGCTGAATCAGCGCCATGCGGGGCAATTCGCGCTGCGAAACAAACTCGCCCTGCGCATCCACCACCATCCAGCTGCGGTCCCACTCCAGGCCGGTGCCGAGCAGGGTGGCGCGCGGCAGGCGCACGCCGGCACACGACTTGACGGGGTACACCCACAACTGGTCGATGTGAAAGGGCTGGTCGGCGTGATCGGGCACGGTGCTCATGAGAAAAAGCTCCAACAGGGTTCAGGGTGTGTGGGTGTTCGGTGTGCGCCAAGGCCCGGTGGTGGTCAGGACCGGTCCGCGTTTGCGGTTGCCCACCAGCTCGGACCAGGCCAGCGCCAGCGTGCCATCCTGCAAGTCCACGCTGCCATCGGCGGCCATGCGCCAGGCGGGGTGGGTCAGCTGCAGGCGGTCGATGTGGGCCACACCACCGGCGATGCTGCCTTGCGCTTGCAGGCGGCGCCATTCGGTGCGCTCGGCAGGGTCGAGGCGGGCCTCGCCCGTTGGGCGAGCGCTGCGCACCGCCAGCCCTTGCCAGTGACCGGCACGGGCCTCCAGCGACCAATCGCCTTGCCACTCGCGCACATCCTTCTGCCGGCCCGACAGCGCCAATGAACCGTTCCAGCGCCCTGCGGCGCCATCGACCTGGCGAGCTGCGGGTGTGCCCCCGGCGGGCCGCTCGTCCAGGGTCTGGCGCAGCAACGCGAGGTCGGCATCGCGGGTGCGCGCATTCAGTTGCCAACGGCCGTTGGCCCAATGCCATTCGCCGCTGGCGCTCAACTGGCCACCCCACAGGCGGGCGTCCAGCCCCGTGAGCCGGATCACGTCTCCTTGGTTGTCCAGGCTGGCCTCGGCGCCCGACAGCCGCAGCCCGCGCCACCCCATCTGGCCCACCTGCAGTTGCAACTGGCCCGGCCAGGTGGCCAGCTGCGACCACAGGGCCGGCCAGGTGGCCGAGCGGCTGGCCAGGCCCCACCGATCGGGCCACAGCGAGGCCACCCGCAACTGCGCGTCGGCCTGCCCCCGTCCCTGGGTGGCCGGCCAGCGGTGCCATTCGCCGTGGGTGGCAAAGGGGCCATCCCACAAGACCGCGTCGGGCGCGCCACCGAGGGCCTGCCCCTCAAGCTGCCACGACGCGCCCCGCAGGCCCAGCTCCAACTGGCCGCGCAGGCTCCACTGGCGCTCGGCCTCGCCGCGCGGCTGCACGCTGACGTCGGCCAGCAAGGCATCCCAACGCAGGGCGCGCCGGTCGGTCACCCAGCCCAGGTCGGCCTGAAGCTGGCCGCCGGCACGGGTGCCGTCCTGCCCGCTGGGCACCAGCCGCCACTGCGGCCAGGTCACGGCCGCGTAGCGCCCGCGCGGGGCGGCACTTTCCATCTGCCAGGTCAGCGACAGCGGGGCAGCGGTCTTCCAGCGCCCCGTCATGCCCTGGCCGCTGGCGCTGTCAGGCCCCAGTGCCAGCGCACCCACCCGCCACTCGATGTGCGCCGCCTGGGCGGCTTCACCCAGTTGCGCCTGCAACACCAGATCGTCCCAGGCCAGCCGCTGTTGATCGTGTTGGTGCAACCAGCGCGCCAGCGTGAGGTGCGCGCTGGGCACCACCTGCCCGGCCACCTGCCCCTTGAAGCGCAGATCCACCCCACGCCAGTGGGCCGGTTCGTCGCCGGTGGCCGGGAACCAGTCTGCGCGGCCTTGCCACTGGCCAACCAGCCAGGCAGGTCTGGGGTCTGTGCCGGCCTCCCCATCACGCAAGGGGCGCAGGCTGGCGTCCAGGCGCCACGTCAGCGCACGTGCGCCCGCCACATCGGCCGGCCCGAGCGACACCTGGTGCACCTGCCAATCGCCCTGCAAACCCCATTGGGGATGTCGGCTGGCGCCCTGGAGGCCCTGGGCGCGCAGCTCGTGCAGACGTGGTGCGTCTAGCCACAGGCTGCGCCAGTCCAGCCCCAGGCTCAAACGCTCAATGCGCAGCTCGCCGTCGCTGGACAGTTCGGGGGGTACCGCCCAGCGCACCCCGTGCAGGTGGATCTGAGGGCGCGGCCACAGGCTCCAGCCCAGCGAGTCGTAGGCACCCACCACCTCGGCACGGGCTGGCAACGGCCCCCAGACCGACACCCACATGGCCTCGTGTTCGGCGGCCAAGGTGCGGGCCAGGTCTTGCACCTGGTCGGTCGGCAAGGTGCTCAGGCGCCACGCGACGGTGCCGGCCACCAGTGCCGCCGCCACCAAGCCACCTGTCGCCCCGCCCAACACCCACTTCCACCACCGCTTCATCGTTGCTTTCACCATGCTGACAAGCCCGGGATTGTGCCCGCTGAAATAAGCAAGCAAGGCCAGTGCCTAAAATCGCCGCATGAGCAGAAAGTTCGATGTGTGCGTGCGCGGTGGCGGGGTGGTGGGTCATGCCCTGGCCTTGTTGCTCGCCCGCGACCGTTTGCGGGTGGCGCTGGTGCGCCCACCCGCGCCAGCGGGTGCCCTGACCGATGTCCGTGCCTACGCGCTCAATGCCGCGTCGCGGGCGCTGTTGCAAGACCTGCGCGTGTGGCCCGACCCGGCCTCGGCCACGCCGGTGGCCGCCATGCAGATCTGCGAAGACGGCGGCAATGCGCCACCCCATGCGGCCGTGCGTTTTGACAGCCCAGGCGCTGACGGCGACGCGCTGGCCTGGATCGTGGACGTGCCCGCGTTCGAGCAGCGCCTGCGTGAAGCGGTGGGCTTTCAAAGTGGCATCGAGGTGCTGGACAGTGCCGAAGGGCTGACGCCCAGCCTCACCGTGATCTGCGAAGGCAAACGCAGCAGCAGCCGGGCACAGTTTGGCTTCGAATTCGACACCCGCCCCTACCCCCACACCGCCGTGGCAGCGCGGTTGCGCTGCGCCTTGCCGCACGGCGGGGTGGCCCGGCAGTGGTTTGTGCAGGGCGACATCATGGCCTGGCTGCCACTGGACGGGCCTCAGGGCCACCGGGTGGCGCTGGTCTGGTCGGTCGCGCACGAACGCGCGGCCCAGTTGCTCGCGCTGGCACCCGATGCCCTGGCGGCGGAGGTGCAGGCCAACGGCCATGCGGCGCTGGGCGCCATGGCATTGGATGGCGCCGCTGCGGGCTGGCCATTGGAACTGTCGCGCGCCCGGCGCTGGGTGGCGTGCCACGGTGACATGGGCGTGGCCCTGGCGGGCGACGCCGCCCACGCCATGCACCCGCTGGCGGGTCAGGGGCTGAACGTGGGCTTGGGCGACGTGGCCGAACTGGCGCACCTGCTCCATCAGCGCGAGAGCTGGCGCGAACCCGGTGACATGCGCCTGCTGCGGCGCTATGAGCGCGCCCGCCAGGCCGATGTGCGCGCCATGGGCGCCGTGACCGAAGGGCTCTACAGCCTGTTTGCCCACAGCGACAGCCGGCTGCAAGCGCTGCGGCGTTGGGGCCTCCAACGTTTTGACAGCAGCAGCACGCTCAAACAGTGGGTGGTGCGCCAGGCCGCTGGCCACACGCCCCTGCGCGCCGGCCATTGAACCGCGCGCGCCGATCCGAATCGCACCTTTTTCCTCACAGGTCCTGCCATGTTCACCCCATTCGCCTCCCGCCGCGGCCCCTTGACCGCCTTGTTTTTCGCCACCGTGCTGGCGGCCGGATGCACCAGCGTGCCGCCGGAAGACACCATCCGCCAGACCCTGACGGAACGCCTGCCCAACCTGCCCAAGATCGACGAGGTCAGCAAAACGCCGATGGAGGGGCTGTACGAGGTGCGCGTAAACAAGACCGAAATTTTCTACACCGACCGCGCCGGCAACTACCTCATCCAGGGCGAGCTGATCGACACCAAGGAGCGCACCAACCTGACCGAAGCGCGCGTGGAAAAGCTCACCGCCCTGCCCTTCGACAGCCTGCCGCTTCAAGACGCCTTCACCATCGTGCGCGGCAATGGCGCACGCAAGCTGGCCATTTTTGAAGACCCGAACTGCGGCTTCTGCAAACGCTTTGAACGCGAGCTGGAAAAGCTCGACAACGTGACCGTGCACGTGTTCCTGTACCCCATCCTGGGGCCAGACTCGGTCGTGAAGTCCGAGAACATCTGGTGTGCGCCAGACAAGGCGCGCGCCTTCTCTGCCTGGATGACCCAGAACGTGGTGCCGCCCAAGGCCAGTTGCGACACCGCCGCGCTGCAGCGCAACGTGGCCTTTGGCCAGCAAAACCGCATCACCGGCACACCGACCACGTTCTTTGCCGACGGCACACGTGTGGCGGGCGCCGTGCCGCTGGACCGCATCGAACAGGCATTGGCAGCCGCCAAGTGACGCGCCCTTGCCCATGCACACAGCCCACCCGCACACCCCACTGATTCAACGGCTCGGAAACGCCGGACTCGCACCTTTTGTGCTGCTGGCCGCCACGGTCTGGCTGGTCAATGCGGACCTGCAACCCTGGGCGGCCATGGCCATGGCCGCTTACGCTGCCCTGATCGTGTCTTACCTCGGCGGTATCCACTGGGGCCTGGCGTGGAAGCAGCCTCACGCTTCCGCAGACCAGCAACGAGCACACCTCTTGTGGGGCGTGGCGCCTTCGCTGCTGGCCTGGCCCGGTGTGCTGATGCCGCCCCACGCTGGCTTGGTGTGGCTGGCCCTGGCGCTGGTGCTGTGTTACCTGGTGGACCGTCGGCTCTACCCCAGCGCCGGTGTGGGCGCCTGGCTCACCCTGCGCTTCCGGCTCACGGCCGTGGCCACGTTGAGCTGCCTCATCGCCGCCGGCGCCCTTTGACACGCTCCGCCACCCACATGCCCACCACCGCACCCACGCCCACCGCATCCGGCCCCCACTACCGCGTGGAGGTGCTGGACCCGCACAGCCACCGTTTTGCCGTCAGCCTCACCATCCATCGGCCCAGCGCCAAACAGCGTGTGGCGCTGCCGGTGTGGATTCCCGGCAGCTACTTGGTGCGTGAGTTTTCGCAGCACCTGCTGAACGTGCGCGCCGAACAGGCCGGCCAGTCCGTGCCCTTGCGTCAGCTCGACAAAAACACCTGGGTGGCCAACAGCAGCCCGGAAGCCCCGCTGGTGTTGCGTACCGAGTTCTACGCCTTCGATCCCTCGGTGCGCACCGCCTGGCTGGACGCCTCACGCGGCTTCTTCAACCCCACCAGCCTGTGCCTGCGCGTGCTGGGCCAGGAAGACCTGCCCCACACGCTGGAGTTGGCTGAGAACACCCACACCAAAGGCTGGCAGGTGGCCACCAGCCTGCCGCCGCTCAAGACCAAACGCAGCGGCTTTGGCAGTTACCGCGCCTGCGGCTACGACGAACTGGCCGACAGCCCGGTGGAACTGGGCCGTTTCTGGAGCGGCAGCTTCAAGGTGCGCGGCGTGCCCCACCGCTTTGTGGTCAGCGGTGCCGGAGCCTGGTTCGACGGCGAGCGCCTGCTGCGCGACACCCAGCGCATTGTCGAAACCCAAATCGCCTTCTGGCACGGCACCAAGGACAAGCCCGCGTTCGACCGCTACGTCTTCATGCTCTACGCCACCGACGACGGCTACGGCGGCCTGGAGCACCGGCACAGCACCGCGCTGATCGCCAAACGCGCAGACCTGCCCCGCCTGCCTGGGCCTGACGCCACACCGGGTGCCACCGAACCGGCCCTCAAGGCCACCGACGGCTACACCCAGCTGTTGGGCCTCATCAGCCACGAGTACTTCCACACCTGGAACGTCAAGCGCCTGCGCCCGGCCGAGTTCAAGCGCTACGACTACGACCGCGAGAACCACACCGAGCTGCTGTGGTTCTTCGAAGGTTTCACCAGCTACTACGACGACCTGCTGCTGCGCCGTGCCGGGCTCATCACCCCGGCGGTGTACCTGCAACTGCTCACCAAAACCGCCAACCAGGTGCTGCAAACCCCCGGCCGCGCGGTGCAAAGCGTGGCCCAGGCCAGCTTTGAGGCGTGGACCAAGTACTACCGCGTGCAGGAAAACACCCCCAACGCCACGGTGAGCTACTACACCAAGGGTGCGCTGGTGGCCGCTTGCCTCGACCTCACCCTGCGTGCCGAAGGCCACAGCACCCTCGACGACGTGATGCGCGCCCTGTGGCAACGCTGCGCGGGTGGCCCCATGAAAGAATCCGATCTGCTGGCCGTGCTGCGCCAGTTGGGCCGGCGCGACTTCGGTGCCGACATCGCCGCCTGGGTGCATGGCACGGCCGAGCTGCCCTTGGCCGACAAGCTGCGCGCCCTGGGCCTCCAAGCCACCGAAGAGCCCGCCGCCCTGGCCCAACGCCTGGGGCTGCGCGTGACGGAGGGCAGCGGCGGCATCGCCATCAAAACGGTGTTGCACGGCACGGTGGCCGCTGACGCCGGCCTGGCCGCTGGCGACGAATGGCTGGGCATCGAACTGAGCCCGCTCAACGAGGGTGGCGACCCAGAGAGCTGGCGCGTGCACAAGCTGGACGAGGTGGTCATGTACCTCGGCCCACGCCGCCACCTCACCACTTTGGTCGCACGCGACAAACGCCTGCTGCGCCTGGCCCTGGCCTGGCCTGCACCCGCCACCAGCCTCAAGATCGCCCTGCCCACGGCACCGGCCGACGGCGCACCCTGGAAAACCTGGCTGGGCTGAAACGCCCGACTCGCTATAGTTGAAACCCCTCCCCCACGCCTCAGTTGCAAGCACACATGAGCACCACCCCCGAAATGATCCTGGTCCGCACGGAAGGCCGTGTTGGCGTCATCACCCTCAACCGCCCCAAGGCGCTCAACGCCCTCAACGAACAGCTCATGAACGAGCTGGGTGCCGCCCTCAAGGCCTTTGATGCCGACCCCGAGATCGGTTGTATGGTCATCACCGGCAGCGAAAAAGCCTTTGCTGCAGGCGCCGACATCGGCGCCATGGCCACCTACACGTTTGCCGACGTCTACGTGAACGACTACATCACCCGCAACTGGGAAACCATCCGCAGCGTGCGCAAGCCCGTGATCGCCGCCGTCAGCGGCTTCGCCCTGGGCGGCGGCTGCGAGCTGGCCATGATGTGCGACTTCATCATCGCCGCCGACAACGCCAAGTTTGGTCAACCCGAAATCAAGCTCGGCATCATTCCCGGCGCCGGCGGCACCCAGCGCCTGCCCCGCGCGGTGGGCAAGGCCAAAGCCATGGACCTGGCCCTCACCGGCCGCATGATGGACGCCCTTGAGGCCGAACGCGCTGGCCTGGTCAGCCGCGTGGTGCCGCTGGACAAACTGATGGACGAAACGCTGGCGGCCGCACTCACCATCTGTGGCTTCTCGCTGCCCAGCGTGATGGCCGCCAAAGAAGCCGTCAACCGCGCTTTTGAGAGCGGGTTGAGCGACGGCGTGATGTTCGAACGCCGCCTGTTCCACGCGCTGTTCGCCACCGCCGACCAAAAAGAAGGCATGGCCGCCTTCGTTGAAAAACGTGCGCCGGTCTTCACGAACACCTGATTTTGTGGCTATAATTTGAGGCTTCGGCGCTTTAGCTCAGTCGGTTAGAGCGATGGAATCATAATCCACAGGTCCGCGGTTCGAATCCGTGAAGCGCCACCAAACAAAAGCCTGTACAGGGCACCCAAAGCCCACTGTTTCACGACAGTGGGCTTTTTCTTTGCCTGTGCCGAACGGTTGGCAAGGCTGTGTGCGGTTTTTCGGCTAGGCGAGGGTGCTGAACAGCTCTGAAACTGCGGACACGGTAGCGAACAGGCTGTCGGGAGGGTGCTGACGCTCCCACACGCTGTAGGCGACTGCCAGTCACTGTGCGTGTCGGGTTACACGACGCTTGTGGTCACGGTTCAGACCACGCTGACTGCTACGGTGGTGGTGTCGGGTTACACGACGCTGTGTGCCACGGTGACTGCAACGGCGGCACGAATATGGGATCAACGGTCAAACAACCGTTAAATTGATATAATTATCACCATCTACAACCGTGATGCGGAAGTATGGCGGCCATGGATGCCTATAAATTTTGTGATGAAACTGAGGACTGACATGAGACTTCTTTTTTCCTTGTGCTGTATCTCACTTATTCTTTTGCAGCATCAAGCCCACGCACAAGAATGGGAAAATGTCGGAACTTCAGTTTCCGACAATCCAAAATATCGATATCAAGTTTATGTCGATAAAAAAACAGCTAGTCGCAAAGGTGATGTTGGGGAAATCAAACTAAAGCTCATGACAGGATCAATGGAAGAGGACTGGATTAAATTTGATTGTGAAAAAAATATTATGTATATTGACAACAAATCTTTTCCAACCACGCAAGATCTTCTTGACAATAGCAAGGGAGTAGGCTGGCCTACTTCACTACTTAAAAATATGCAAAAAATCGCATGCAAACGCTGGTATGAGGCGTGGAAATGAGACAACTCAAAAAAGATGATAAGAAAGCTTGTCAACATTTGAGATCCGGCAGAGAAAAGGGAAGATGGGGCTCTACAGGCGACTATGTTTGCTTCGAATGCGGCTACATATTTGCCAATGAAGATGAATACCAAGCGACTAGCAAAAAAGCCAAAAACTCAAACTCCAAAGACACACCAAAAAAGCTGTGATCACATCAGCTCGAAAAAGTATCGGAGCCATTAATTTCCACATATCAGCTTCAATTGTGGAAAGCAGAGGTCGACCTCAACCGCAGTCAGACCATAAAATTGCTGCATGACAGCAAAACGGTTTGAAAAGTGAAGCACTGGGCAACTGTTCCCCAGTTCGCCCTACCCACCTTCTACAGCCTGCCCACCTCCATCACTGTCGTGTTACACGACACAGGCAGTGCCCCACCCAGGCCCACTGCCCAGCCAGTTCGGCCACAGACCATCAGCGAACTCGCCACTGCCACCAGCCGACTGCACCATTTGCGTGATGGCGAGGTGGTTCTGTATCGTGTCCCATCAAGCCGCAACTGGCAAGCACGATACAAGACACAGACGGGGCACTGGCTGCGATTCAGCACTCGCAAACGACGCCTTGACGATGCCAGCCGCATAGCTTGCGAACGCTATGACGAAGCACGATTCAGGGAACGAATGGGACTGGCACCAGCGGTCAAACGCTTCGAGGAAATCGCCCGAGTCTGTGTGGCCGACATGACCAAGGAGATGGCCGCTGGACACGGCAAGCGTGTTTTCACTGCCTACATCGGTGTGATCGAACGTTACCTTGTGCCCTACTTCGGCCAACGATACCTGAGCAACATATCCCATAAAGATGTGACCGAGTTCGAAATATGGCGTAACCAGCAGATGAAGCGGCCACCGAAGGCATCCACACTGCTGACATTCTCATCGGCATTCAGTCGTATCCATCAAACCGCCATCGCTCGTGGTTGGATCAGTGACCGTGTGCCAATACCCAAGCTGACAGTCAAGGGTGAAAAAGGCACGGCACGGCCAGCATTCACAGCCGAGGAAATCGCCCTGCTTCGTGACCACCTATTGCAATGGCATGCGGGTGTGGATGGCAAGACTGGGGAGATGCGGCGACTGCTGCGGGACTATGTGGATGTGCTGTTCTTGACTGGTATGCGGCAAGGCACAGAGTCGATGAACCTACGCTGGAAACACATCGAATGGCACACAGATGCTGGCCGCCGCTATCTGCGTATCTGGGTAAGTGGCAAGACTGGGCCACGGTGGCTGATTGCCAAGCATGAATGTGTGGCGGCACTGCTGAGACTGCACCGACACCAGCCCGATCTCGCCAGGATGGACTTTGAAACGCTGATTGCCAGTCGCTCAGAGCAGTTGGTGTTTAGGTTTGAAAACGGCGAGCAGCCCTACGAGTTCAACCATGTGTTTCGGCGGTTGCTGCAGGAACTGGGCATTGAAAAGTCACCAGCGGGCACCAATCGCACCCTGTATAGCCTGCGTCACACCTACGCCACGCTGGAGCTACTGGCAGGCACTGACATTCACACCTTGGCTAAGCAGATGGGCACCAGTGTGGTCATGCTGGAACGGCACTACAGCAAGCTGACGGCCACACTGGCGGCGGAACAGTTGGCGTAGTGATGTCGGGTTACACGACACTCGAAATCCGCCCCTACAAGCTGCGATCACTACTGTCGGCACCCAACGTAGCTGGCCCTGGATGATCACCGCATACACAGCGGATTTGCGTGCCGCTAGGGGTATAGGCTACCCTCGGAAGCTATGTTAAAACCGCTACGATACCGCTCAGAGTCACATCCACGAACACCATCATCCAACACAACACCTAAGGAACCGCTGATTTATTCCCGCCTCAAACCGACATGAACAAACCGGCGATGAAACAGATGAGCTTTGCAAGCGCGGAGTACGCGGGTAAGAAGCGTGTGACACGGCGCGAGAAGTTCCTTGGCGAGATGGCCCAGGTGGTGCCATGGACTGCGCTGGAGGCGGTGATCGAGCCCCACTACCCCAAGAGCGGGCGTGTGGGACGCCCGCCCATTGGTGTGCCCGTGATGCTGCGTATGTATTTCCTGCAGCAGTGGTTCGGTTTGAGCGACGACGGCCTCGAAGACGCGGTCTATGACAGTTGCGCCATGCGCGAGTTTCTGGGTGTTGACCTGTCGGTGCAGGACGTGCCCGACGCCACCACTGTGCTCAAGTTCCGTCGCCTGTTGGAAACACACGACCTGACCACACAGATCTTCGAAGCCATCAACGCCCATCTGAGCGAGCGCGGTCTGCTGCTCAAGGAGGGCACTCTGATTGACGCGACCATCATCGCGGCGGCGCCCTCGACCAAGAATAAGGATCGACAGCGCGACCCAGAGATGCACCAGACCAAGAAAGGTAACCAGTGGTTCTTCGGGCTCAAAGGGCACATTGGTGCTGACGCATCCTCTGGTCTGGTGCACAGCGTGCATGCCACGGCGGCCAACGAGAGCGATGTGGCCCACGCCCACCAACTGTTGCACGGGCAGGAGTTGCACGTGTTTGCCGATGGCGGCTACACCGGAGTTGAAAAGCGCCCAGAGATCAAGGCCGCAAAAGAGGCGGGCGCGATACGCTCGGATGTGAACTGGCTCGTAGCTGCCAAACGCAGTCAGCTCAAGGCCATGCCAGAGGGGACGCTCAAGACACTTGCGCAGGCGCTGGAGAAGACAAAGGCACAGATTCGTGCTCACATCGAACATCCGTTTCATGTGGTCAAGAACATATTCAAGTACAAGAAAGCTCGCTATAAAGGGCTCGCGAAGAACGCGGCGCAGTTGAAGACGCTGTTTGGGCTGGCCAATCTGGTGCGGGCAAAAAGAAGTTTGATGAAGATGCAAGGGGTTGGTGCGTCCTGAGGGGGCCAAGAAAGCCGAAAATGGCGTCGAACCTTGATTCAACGCTCGAAAATCGAGCCCAATACGCATGAAAGTTCGCATCATGAAAAGCAAGCGCTTCAGGCAGTCCCCTTTGCTTTGCTTTTTGAATTGATCAGCGTTTCCCTAAGATCCAAAAACAAAAAGTCATCAAGCCAGTCAATTAGATATTTCTCAGAAAATTTTTAAATCAAGAAAAACACAAATGCCAAACGAATACCTCAATCACATTCGAAATCAAAGTGCATACCCAACCTTTAGAGCATTCATACAGATAATTCACATTATTGTCATAATTATTGCCGCAGGAATTGCAGTATCAGGCCTATTCATTAGCAAGGAAGCAATAATTCCACTGATTCTTCTTGGCGCACTGATCTATATTGCAGGAAAAATCGCCACGGAGGTCTCCTTAATGGTTGCAGACACGGCCGACTCAACAATTGAAAAAGGCAGCCGAGACTGGAAAAGGCCCACAAATGAAATCAACAACGAAAAACAAACAGCTGAAACAAATCAACCCATACCACCCAATCAAGCAGAACAAATTATTTCCGTAGCAAAGCCCATCTCAGAACAAGCCAAAAGCGAAGCCATGACAATAATCAAGGAGCTTGAGAAGCATGGATACGAAGGGAAAGGGTTTAATCCGACTAAAGGGACATGGATTATTTCAGGTGGGGGCAACGAATTTGAGCAAACAACAGATCAGCTTCGTAGTCTTCTGAAGAACTTCAAATAACTATTACACCCCGAGTAGCTGGCCCTGGACGATCACCGCATACACAGCGGATTTGAGTGCCGCAAGGGGCCGGGGAAACAGTGGTGTGTCGTGTTACACGACACTGCCGCCCACGATATTCAGGATTTTCAAGGACGATGGGCAGGACACTCGTCCACCGTCTACCTCTCTCGACTGCGACTTTTTTAAGCAGTAGGTGGCACAGTGGCAGACTGTCTCACCACTGTCGCCAGCTTCATCGCCCGTTGTGCTGCCAAGGTGGCCACTGCCGTGTCCGCACGTGCCTTGACCTGAGCAGCCCGCTCCTTCGCCCTCTTCGCCTCATCTTTCAACGCTTTGACACGCTGGGTGGCAGCGTCACTGCCATCGATTTCTTCTAGTTTCATACCACCCCTCCCACAGTCGTTTACTCTGTATTCATCCAGAAAAGTTAAACCTACAAAACTTAATTTAACATTTTATCCACCACATCTCAAGTAGCAAATCAACTCAATAAAAAGCAAAAATAATCACTCAAAACCAAGATCCCTCATTGCCTCTTTTTCCGTTGCATCTGTATCAGCCTCTTTAAGCAAAGCTTTACTTCGCTTAAGCTCACTGCTATCGCCCGCACATTCTTCCGCCTTACCACCCCTAACCATACACTGGGTAGATGCATTTAATCTTTCAGTTACAAGCCTGACTGCCAAAACACGCTCTGACTGCCGGTCACGAATCCATTTCTCCCCATCCTTAACACAAAGCGCCTGACCTTGTGTGCGTGCGCCATATGAATTCGTTGCAGTGTATGTAAGTTTAGGCTCTACAAATGAAATCATTTTCCCGCTATCAGGATCTTTAAGTGTCATTCGAAATGAGTCTAAACATTGATCGCCAGGACTCTTCGTAAGGCATCCAGCGAGAAAGATAGGGACAACTAATACAACAGCTTTGATCACAATGAATCTCCTAAAAGACAAGCAAAAATAGGGAGATGATCAACACCCTTGCCCAATAAGAACTGGGCAGGAGTGCTTCATATGCCTACCTTATATCACCTCTACCACCACCCCCAGCACACTACCCTGCCCATACTGAGCCTCCAGTAGCTGCCGTGCGTGGGTGACACTGGTGGCCGATACCTGTGCCCAGATCGTCAAGACCCTTTCTCGTGCCGGGTTACGCACTCTGACCATTGCCTTGTAGGTTTTCATTGTGTGCCTCCCACGATGGACAGTCTTGGCCTGACCGCCTGACCTTTACTAACAGACCTACAGCGACCATCAAGGTCACTAACCTGCACAGACTTTTTGTAGTGGTTTTGACACACAGTTTTGCCTGACCTACTGTGATCTGCAAAAACAGCAGCCACACTGGGCCAAACTGCTGTGTGAATCTGAAACCACCCAATCCCAGTCAGCACATCAAATATCGGCAATCTGCAAAGTCGTTGTCTTGCCGTAATACGCTGCACTGCTCCCCACATAACACCCATAGCCACCACTCCTTGAATAAACTTTCAGCATACGCCCTTCTATCAAATAGGTCGAGCTGACCGAGGTCGGATGCTTACTGTATTTATTCGTTGTGGGACTTGACTCACACAGACCGTGAAATCATTAAAGCCGCCGTGAATTAGGTCGCTGAATAGCTTGTTCATCCATAAAGTGCGTCTATTACTTGGAGAAATAGATGGCACTTTTCACACTGGGCAATGTCGTTGCCACTCCTGCTGCACTGGCCTACTGCGAGCAGCACAAGATGAACCCACTGCGGCTGCTGGGCCGACACATTGGGGGTGACTGGGGAGATTTGAGCCAGGACGACGTCAAGGCCAATGAAAACGCCATCACCTACGGTGGCCGTGTGTTCAGCAGCTACAAGGTCGGGGATGGCAGGGTGTGGGTCATCACAGAAGCTGACCGGAGCAGCACCTGTGTGATGCTGCCGGAAGACTACTGACCCAGGTATCGGCATCACAGTGTCGTGTTACACGACAGTCTGCAGTGCTTGGGTCATTGTGTCGGGTTACACGACAGGTCACAGGTCGGTGATAAGCCCCCGGTGTCACCCGACCAAAAAACCCTCAAAAGTCGGTGACTTGTAGTATGCAGAGCAGTCAAGACAGTCAAGCACATAGACAGCCCAATTACATGGGAAACGACGCGATAGCGGCTACTTCTCTGTAGAAAATCACCCAGAATCACTTTCTTTTAGTCCATTTCTCCACTTGTGATAAATAAGTCGGGGATGAGCCGCGTTGATCACCGACCAAATATTACTCAAAAGTCGGTGACTTGTAGTATGCAGAGCAGTCAAGACAAATGGATGTAGTGACTGATCTAATACATAGACGAAAGAGCGATAGCGGTTTCTCCCTGTAGAACAAACAGGAGAGATTGATGAAAGAAAAATTACTGGCTGCACTGCTGAAGCACCACCCAGCACTTAAGCCCAAAACTGCCCGCAAGTATGTGGATAAATACACGCAAGCAGTCATACCAGAACTGGCACGACAAATGGCCGGCATGTCGTCAGAAGATTTCAGCACTGGCGAAATCGACTTCCCAATCAATCAAGTCACCAAGGCGTGCGGAGCAGCCAAGGCCTTCGGTCCACACGAAACCATCATGGGTGTCATGCAGATGCACGGAGACACATCGCTGATCATCAAGCTCTACGAAGGCAACAGTATCACTCACCGCGTCAGCCGCGTATGCCTGAATCAAAACTACAAGAAGGACATTATGCAGGAACTGAAAAGCATTTATGTGGAACAGGAACCCAGTCGAGTCGCCGCACTGACAGCTAAAGCAAACAAGATTGTCCGTATTGATGCTGCTTCACTGGACTCCTACATCAAGCAAACACAGATCGACTTGTCCAGAAAGAACGATGCTGCCTATGAAGAAAAACTCATCCGTAACCTGCAAGTGGCAAAGCAGTTGAAGTCACTGGTGAAATGGGATGACGCGGGGGCTTTTGTCGAGGAATACTGGGAGCAAATCGACAGCGGGCGTATGCACGGTCATGGTCTGAGTCTTCAACGCATACTGAAAGAGGTCCGTCACGCCGCACTGGGACGCTGCTATCGATACGACTTCAAGGCCGCCAGCTACGCCTTGATGACTGCCTATGCGTTGAGCATTGACCCAACACTGAAAGTCGCTGCCATCAACGACTATGTGCGTCACCGCAGTGCGATCCGAAAGCGTATTGCCAAGGCCATCGGCGTCAGTGAGGACCGAATCAAGACCGTCTTCACTGCCATCGGTTTCGGTGCCCAGTTGAAAGACAACCCATACAACAGCATCCGTGGCTTGCTGGGCCAAGACGCCTACCACCGGCTGTTGTCGAACCTGGAGTTTTCACTGATCAAGCAGCAGTTGGATGCCGTGTCCGCCACCATCGCTGCCGAGTTGGGTGCCGGTGATTTCGAAATGGCTGGCTTGCTCTGCACTGCACTTGACCCACACACCGGCCACAAACGCACCAAGAACCAGCGACTGGCCTGGGTTTATCAGCGGTTCGAGACCATGGCGATGGAACTGTTTCGGGACATGGTGCCCAGTGAGTGCCAACAGCTACTGGTGGTGCATGACTGTGTGTATCTCGACCGCCCTATTCCAGCCAGGCACTTGGCAGACATCAAGGTGGCACTGTCAGCCATGTTCCCCATGCTCAATGTGGAAGGTGAATGGGTCACGCCGATACACACTGCTGATTTCATACGACCCAGCGTGTTGCAGGCCAGAGAGGAAGATGCAGCACACCGGGCACGGATTGCAGTGGAAGAACAGCGGGCGATGTTTTATAAAAGCCCCCGACTTGCAACACCGCCGGCGGCACCGCCTGTTTTTCAGACAGTCCATTGACAGGCAACAAAAAAGGGCCGATGGCCCTTTGTCAGATTGCGAAGTCGTTCAGACTTTTGCCAGCTGCCAGTGCCTCGTTTGCCCAAGCTGGCCTGCGGCCTTTGCCCGACCACAGTTCGCCATTCGGGCCACGATACTTGGCTTCGCCCTTGACCTTTGCAGCTTTGCCAGCACGAGTAGCACCACCAAGGTCAGCAGCAGTGATGCCATACTCGGCCATCTTTGCCTTGATCGCGGCCAAGGCTTCTGCTCGTTCAGCCCGTTTCGACTTTTCAGCCTGTTCCATCAAGGCCTTGGCTTGAGCCATCAGCTCTGCATAACTTGCCATAAACACCCCATGAATATGTGATGCGTGATTCTACTCACGAGCCAGGCAGTCAAGCCAAACAAGATCGAATGAACGCAGCATTGCAACAGTTTTCCGAGCAGCTTCGTGCATTGGCAGGCACTGCAGTCAATGCAAGGCCGCTGCTATGTGCGGGCAATCCACTGACCTGCACTGTTGCCCTTATTGGTGCAAACCCTGCAACCAAAACACCATTTTGGCCGTTCTGGAACGATGACTCGGGGATGGACCGTCAAGCGTGGATCAAGGCATATTTGGCAACCGAAGGCAAGTTCCGTCGTTCCCGTGCCGCCATTGAACGACTGCTGCCACAAGTCAAGGCCAGGGTGATTGAGCTGAATGCCTTCGCCGCACAAAGCAAACGACTGAACGAACTGGCGAACAGCAAGCGCACAAACGAGGTTGTGACCTTCGTCCTGAATCAGATCAAGCCCCCTGTCATTGTCTGTGCTGGCAAAACTGCCTTGGCTGCTGTTCAATCACTGCCCCTTTGCTGGGAACCAGTTCTGATTGAAGCACCGCATTTCATTTACTGGGGCCACGAACAGACGACACAGCTGGCACACAGAATCAACCAGCAATCAGCAGCTCAGTGAAGCCCCCTGCGCAAACAGCCCCTACACGCTGTTTTTTGACTGGGCCGGGGGCTTGGGTAGCTGGTCGGTCAAAAAAACGCTTGCAGCCCCCTACCCCGCCAATAATCAAAGAGAAGTAGGAATAGCTTTGGTTTTGCGGGTAAGTCATTGATCTGTAACGATTTGCCCACAGCAGCAAAAACCGGTCGCTCTCCAAAAACAAAGATCGCACACTTGATTGAGCGAAATTCTTTGTTTTCAGGAGATCAACCATGTCACAAGCCAAAACACTGACCGACCGCGAGCTTCGCCGCGTTTTGGACTGCTGTGCATTGACCCGTCACGCTGCCCGCAACCGGGCAATGGTGCTGCTTACTTTTTACGCAGGATTGCGAATCAGCGAAGTTGCCGCCTTAAAGTGGGGCGATGTGGTTGGCGTTGACGGCGCTGTCAAGCAGGAAGTGCTGTTGGCACCGGAACAGGTCAAGTTCGGCCACGCTCGTGCCGTGTTCATCAGTGACAAGCTACGCCGAGAACTGACCAGCTACATCAAGATGGTCAAACAGCGATCCCCCGAGTTGCCAATGTTTCGGACACAGAAGCAGCAAGGCTTCAGTGCCAACACCTTGTGCCAACACTTTTACTGGCTCTACAAGCGGGCAGGCATCGATGGTGCCAGCAGCCACAGTGGCCGCCGCACATTCATCACCACCCTTGCCAGCAAAGGCGTCGGTGTCCGTGTGTTGGCAGCACTGGCCGGTCATCGCAGCATCGCCACAACCCAGGCCTACATCGATGTCAATGACGACATGAAACGGCGAGCAGTCGAACTGGCGTGATCACTGCTGGCGTGGGTCTCTGAAACGCTTTTTTCCATCGACCTCGACCAGTTCAAGGCCGTGCTCTATGCGGAGGTGGCGGATGTGTTCATCGACCGCCCCTCGCTTGCCAGCCACAAGCTCTGCCTTCGTTGCCCCAAGCAACAACATCGCGTCGATCAACGCAGCACCGCCTGTGTGCCCAAGCCAGTTTCGTTGGGTCAGGTCATATGGCACCGAGTCCAACAAAGCTGCAGTTCGGGCCTGGTCTTCTGGAATGTTGCGTCTCGTAGTCATGCAGCCATTCTGACAAGACAGCATGACGCCATCACGCTCAGTCTCTTCACCTGCCACAGCAACTGGCAAGTCTTGCACCAAGCCACCGCACCCGAGTGACGGGTAACACGACCGCCCAAGTAACAGCCACGGCACTCAATTAAGTGCATCGGATTCGCCACGGACGGAACAAAACCGAGACCAAAACTGTTTCATGACACGGCTGACGCAAAAACCTACATTAACCACACCCGGGAACCACTTTGTTGAGCAGCTCAACTTTCTTCTTAATTCACCTGAAAGCTTTACATGCCCAAGACCGCTAGCAACACCATTGCAAAACCTGCCAAATCGATTACGTCGGAAGCCAAACCGACCAATACCTTCATCACTGTTCCTCTGCCCGCAAGCAAGCTGAATACTGCTCCTGCAGCAATCTCCACAGACAATGTTGTGAAGAACATCTTGTCTATCAAGAACATCGACTATGACGATGTGAGTGATGCACTGCAAACAATTCAATCTGCAGCCGATCAATGGGCGACGACTGAACTGGCTGCCAGCCATGCACGCCTGTATCGCATCCTGACAACTTGCTACGAATTCTATCTGGCAATGAAGTCCGGCGATACGGTGAAGGACACACGCAAGGCAATGCAGAAGGGCCTGACCGAATTCATCAAGTCGCGTGGCATGAAAACGCTGGACAAGACGCATGACATGAATCGCGTTGTCAAGGCAGTCTTCGGCAACGATCGCCGCCGCGTCAGTGCATACAGCATTGCACTTCGTGCAGCACTGATTGGCACTGACAAACTGACGCCTGTTCCCGCGAAAGACCTTGCAGACTGGATTGCTGAGAAAGGTGGTGTGGAGGAAATTCGTTCTGGAAAGAAGAAAGCTGGTCCGACACCGACTGAGCGTGCAGCAATGGTCAAGGATCACTTTGACTTTCAGACACCGCTGATGCCGATCAAACCCGATGCCCGCGTGATGCCCTACGGCACGAATGATGTGGATAAGGTTTCGCTGCTGGTCGTAACTTTTACAACGACTGGTGAACTGGAGATCAATGCTGTCGTGAAAAACGACAGTGCAGTGAATGCTGCACTCGCCATCTACTACAGCGAGATTGCGACGGCTGTGGAGCAGTCCAAAGCAAAAGCAGCTAAGACCACTCGCAGTTCTACGCTGGCAAGCGGTCTCTCCACGCTCTCCCAATAATCAACCACGGAAGCGACGGGGAAAGACCCCGTCGCTCATATCATGACAAACTTTACACCTAAGAAGCTTGACGAATTCCTGATCAGTGATGATGCATCTCGCACTGTTCTGGAAATGGTTATGACCGGCACCTATCCATTTCCGGTGGAGGAACGGGCTATTTTGCTTCACGGAATTCCTGGCACTGGGAAGACAACACTTGCATGTGCTCTGCCTGCGATGTTGGAGGCGAGCGGTAAGCTCATGCAGTGCACCCGGACTGCTGGCCCAGCGTCTACACTCTTTGGCAACACGGACCTTTACCACTTCACCAGTTGCGACTCCAGCCAAGGTGTGATTACCACCATCAAGGAAATCAAGTCTCGTAACGCAAATGACGCTTTTGCCGCACCGAGCGGCTGGCACTATGAGATTCTTGACGAAGTGGATGCACTGAAAAGTGAGGGGCAAACCAATCTCAAGAGCGTGATTTCGCGGGCTCAATATACGATTTTCATCTTGACCTGTAACGATATCCAGGACTTGAACCCGGCACTGGTCGATCGCTCAATCTTGATCGAGATGAATCAAGGCTCCATCGATCAATATGTGGCTACAGGCAAGCGGATGTTGCAGAGCATGCAACTGACTGGCGATGAAATTCCGGAGGCAACACTGAAACAACTTGCCATCTCCAGTCGCGGCTCTATGCGTAAATTTGCACCTTTCGTTCGTATGCATGGCCTCCAACACGGAGGCGTCGTGTAAGGTTCTTAACTCTAAAAAAAGCCAGCTCAAATGCTGGCTTTTTTGTTGCCTATCACTCCATCCCCCAAATTTAAGTCAAAGTCTCCTTATTTGTAAAACGATCCCAAACATAAGAGTCAAAAGGCCTGTCATCAGGAAAACTTGCCCTGAGTGTATTACGCGAAAATGCTCGAAACTTCTTCCGGGAAGTATTGATCCTTGCTCGAAAACTATCATACCGAAGATTATCCATCTCCCCATCACTCAAATCTTGCCTCGCCTTCGCATCGATGGTCCAACCCAACTCATAAATATGCTTATCAAGAAACTCCAGCATCGAGGTTCTGATTGACTTCTGATCTTGGCTATTTGGCGGATAAACATATTTTCCCACCGAAGTAATCACCGCCTGTCGAACTTCTTCATAGCCGTGTGCTACTCGCCCATTAATCATTCTGAGTTGATACTTTGGGGGCTTTGGCTCTTTGACAGTTCTTGCCTTGTAGACCAACTCAATCTGACGCTGTGCCTCTCGGACTGTCTCCTCCAAGCTGCCCTGAATCGGCACACTTAAAAGTAGATTATTTTCAACCTCTTGCACAGCGTCAGACTCAACCGCCTTGACATCAGGCATAAACAAGTATTTCTTCTCCTTGAACCATTCTTGCCACCAGTAGCTATCCAAGCCACCATCACGCCAACTTTCCAACTTGCCAAAGTCACCGTAGATGTCTTCGATCAGTTTAAACTTTTGTTCAAGCCTTTTGCACTCTTTGGCATCGTCTTTTTCACGAGCGATTGCATAGATCGAGTAATCGTAATTTTCCGACAAGCATTGATACCACAGCAATGCCCAATGCTCCATCGTCGGTGCAGTCTTCTTCGTCTGTGTCGCCATAAGTTCTGGCCTTTCACCTATTTTTTCAGCGGTGCACACATCGTAATCGCCCTGTGCGGCATCACAGATGCCAGTCCTTGACCTTGGTCGCGTCTGATACCCTCTGCTGATGGCCTAACAGGGTTTAACGGAAGTGGCGTATGGCGTGGCGTGATGTCGATCTTGAACACCTGATCCTTGCGATGAACCTGTGCGATGAGCAAGGGCCGACTGAGCTGCGGGAGCTTTTGGGCTTCGCACCTGCAAGGAAACGGCATATGCATTACCCGGCTACTGACGCCACCCGTGGCCCATACGAAGCCCGTGTGCTGATTGCGGTCGCACACTCGCTGATGTTTCCGGACGAGCCACGGCTGACACCAGCCAGCTACACCGGCAATGGCAATCAGCCCCAAGCGTTTTTGGTGCGACTGGGCTTTGAGTCTCGACTGATCGAATAGCCGCCGCCGTCAATCCGCCACGATGCCCCGCCACTCTGGCCGGATACCGGTCGCGTGATTCCAGTGCCGATCACATACTTGTCTGTGCTTACAAACTTTTTGAAGGACCAAGCACATGGCAACGCTCGCATCACTCAAGCTGACCACCACCCGCAAGCCTGGTCAGTTGTCCCCGGCACAAATCCGCCGCAACAAGCTGGTCAAACGCATTGGCGAACAGATTCAGCTTGCCCAGGCACAGCAAGATGGCACCACGCTGAACATCACACGCTCACGCACGGTCAAGAACGCTGAGACCGGCGAACGTCGCACTGTTGAACAGGTCAAGCGACTCAAGCCGTGGTGGTTCCAGACCGACAACGGCAAGCTGGCACTGAACATCCGTTACGGTGCTCGGGTGATCGATCTGGCGAAGGGCAAGTCTGCCGTGGAAATCGCCAGCGTTGCCGACCTTGTGCCCACGCTGGAACTGATCCGGTCCGCTGTTGATGCTGGCGAGCTGGACACCGCACTGGAAGCTGCCAGCGGTGCGTTGCGGGAAGGTTTCAAACGCTGATTCAGCCGTGGTGGCACTGTCGTGTTTCACGACAGCCACACTGTTCCACGGATTTCCGATGAACGGTATGAAACACGCTTCGCACGGTTTCACCAGTAAAATATGCAAGCATCGCAAATGGCTTGCTGGCCGTTAAAAACTGATGGCGTAAGTTGTTGAATTTTGGAAACATTTAACGACAGCGTCTGCGATCATAATCCACAGGTCCGCGGTTCGAATCCGTGAAGCGCCACCAAATTCAAGCCTGAACAAGGCACCCGAAGCCCACTGTTTCACGACAGTGGGCTTTTTCTTTGGCTGGTCCGAACGTTTGGCAAGGCCGTGTGCGCTTTGGCCACGCCGCCCGTCCCGCGAAACATGCAAGTGACAGGAACCTCCGCTCCCCGAGCCGTTCCTACCTGCGAAGTGTTGGATTCACTTCGTTGTCGTCGTTTTCAGAAAGGACCCCAAGCCCATGCACTCCAACCACATCCTGCCTGCCCTGCGCCGCCTGACGATGGGCCTGATGGTCGTGGCGGCAGCCGCCGGAACGGCCGCCGCGCAACCGATGGTCAGCGTGAAAGGCAGTGTGCTCAACATGCGGGATGGCCCCGGCACACACACGCAGGTGTTGTGGGAGCTGAAGCAGGGGTACCCGTTGCAGGTGGTTGAGCGGCGCGGCCGGTGGCTCAAGGTGCAGGACTTTGAAAAAGACCAGGGCTGGGTGGCGGCTTCGCTCACTGGCCGCCAACCGCACCACATCGTCAAGGCGCCGGTGGCCAACGTGCGCAGCGGGCCTGGCACGCGGTTTCGCGTGGTAGGCAAAGCCGAGTATGGCGAGCTGCTCAAGACGCAGGAAAAGCGTGCGGATTGGGTCAAGGTCAAGCGGGACACAGGCGCGTCGGGTTGGGTGGCCCGTCAACTGCTTTGGGGCTGGTGATCCAGGGTTTCAGTCGCCGCGACTGAACCGCCCCGCTCAGCCAAGGGGCTGGCCCACGTTGCGGCTGGCCGCGGTGCAATGCGCAGCCGGGTGCGGGGTGCAAAGATGCCACCTCACACGTCATTTTTATTAACTCCAGTGGCAATAAAATTGACACATGTCTGGGATTGACCTTCGCACCATCAACCTCGTGACCGGCTTGATGTGTGTGGTCATGGGCACCGTCATCCTGGGCATGCGCCGCAACTTCCCGCCCAGCATCCAGGGGCTGGGCCTGTGGGGGTTGGGCGCGCTGTTGGGGATGCTGGCTTCCGCCTTCTACGGCGCCGAGCGCCTGATTCCGCCGAGCCTGGCGGCCATCGGCGGCAATGCCTTGGCGCTGACCGCCTGTGGTCTGATGTACTTCGGTACCCAGCGTTTCTATGCACAACAGGTCCATTGGCAGCGGTGGGCGGGTGTGGGGGCCATCAGCTTGTGCGGGCTGACCTACTTTGCCGTGGTCCACCCCGACTATCAGATGCGGGTGGCCCTGTTCACCGCCACACTCGCCGGGCTGTTTGCCGCACACGCGCGATTGCTTTGGCGGCGGGGACGGGGTTTTGCTGCCCGGTTCACGTTGGTCGTGATGGGTTTGCAAACCCTCATTTTTGCGGCCCGTTGTGTGGCCGCTTTCTGGCTGGATCAAGCCAGCACCCACCGATTCGCCGCCTCCACCATACACAACGCCTATTTCGTCAGTTTCAGTTTCATGGTGCTGCTGTTCCTGGTGGGGGTGTTGCTCATGGCGAGCGAGCGTGTGCGTGCCGAGTTCGAGCACATGGCCACCTTTGACAGCCTGACAGGCGCTTTGAACCGGCGCGTGCTGCTGCTCGCCGGTGACCAGGAATTGTTGCGCTGGCAGCGGCACGCACACCCCTTTGCTGTGCTGCTGATCGACATTGACCACTTCAAACAGATCAACGACCAACACGGGCATTTGGTGGGCGATCAGGTCCTCAAGCGTTTGGCCGCCGCTTTGCGCCAACCGCTGCGCAAAACCGACCTGTTGGCGCGCTACGGCGGCGAAGAGTTCCTGGTGCTGCTGCCTGTCACCGACGAAGCAACAGCGCGTGAACTCGGCGAGCGGGTTCGTGCTGCGGTGCAAGCCATGCCCAGCGACCCGCCCGGCTGCCCATGCACCATCAGCGTGGGCGTGAGTGGCGTGCACGAGGGCGACACCACGTTTGACCAGCTGGTGGCCCGCGCGGACCTGGCGCTCTACCAGGCCAAAAACGCGGGCCGCAACCGCGTGGTCATGATGGACAACCCCACCCTACCCTCACACGGCCGCACCCCATGACCACATCCCCCACCCCGCCGCCCGCCGCCCAGCCGCGCAACCCCTTGCACGGGTTGACGCTGGAGGCCATTGTCAACGCGCTCGTGGCGCACTATGGCTGGGCAGGTTTGGCTGAGCGCATACCGGTGCGATGCTTCACCAGCGAACCCAGCGTGTCCTCCAGCCTCAAGTTCTTGCGCAAAACGCCCTGGGCCCGAGACAAAGTGGAAAGCCTGTACCTCTACATGTTGAGGGAAATCAAACGCAGCCCAAACAGCCGCCCCGGTACGTAGCATCCACACACACCTGCGTCAGGCCTTGAGCGACACTGAAATGTCAATGCCTGTGCACCGGCCCCGCATGGCCGCCACCTTTCTGGAGAGAGACAACATGTACAAGAAACTGTTTGTGCCCGTCGATGGTTCTGAACTTTCACACCGCGCCATGGACGGCAGCATCGCGCTGGCCAAACAACTGGGCGCGGCCATCAACGGTTTTGTGGTCGAACCCGATCTGCCGCTGTCGGTCGTGAGCCCCGACGCACACACCTCCACCGAACGCATCAAAAAACACGAAGCGCAGAACGAGGCACACGCCAAAGCCCTGCTGGACCAGTTCGCGCAACGCGCGAAGGCCGCAGGCGTTGACTTCGTGGCCAGCCATGTGACCGCCTATTCGGTGGACACCGCCATCATGGAAGAGGCCGAAAAAGCCGGCTGCGACATGATCGTGATGGTCACACACGGCAGGGGCCCGCTGGGCGAGTTCGTGTTTGGCTCGCACACCAAGTCCATCATCTCGCGCAGCAAGCTGCCCGTGCTGGTGCTGCACTGACGCAGGCTGGCGGGTTCAGGCGCTGATTTCCACCCGGTTGCGCCCAAGGTGCTTGGCGCGGTACAGCGCGGCATCGGCTTGGCGAACCAGCGAGGCCGAGTCGGTGGCGTTCTGCGGTGCCTCGGCCACCCCCACCGACACATGCACTTGCAAGGCCACGCCGTGGGCACTCAGGTTCAGCAGTGCCACCTGGCGGCGGATGTCGTGCGCGCGCGCTTCGGCCGCACCCAGCGGCATGCCGGGCAACAGCAACAAAAACTCCTCGCCGCCGTAGCGGCAGGCGATGTCGCCGGCGCGCAAGGACTGGCTGATCACCTCGGCCACCGCTTTGAGCACCTCGTCCCCCACGGGGTGGCCGTGGCCGTCGTTGATCAGCTTGAAGTGGTCGATATCCACCATCATCGCGCTGATGGGCGCGTCGTCGCGGGCACAACGTGCCAGTTCGCGGTCTATGGTGGCAGCCAAGTGGCGGCGGTTGTACAGCCCGGTCAGGTGATCCCGGTCCACCTCCTCCTTGAGCTGGCTCTGCAAAAGGCGGATCTCGTCGAGCTGCGCCTGCAGCGCCTGTTCGTTGCGGCGCAGACGTTGGCGCACCTGGTCCAACTTGACGGCCCGCGTCTGGGCACTCAAGCCAAACACCACCAGATACGCCGACAGGCTGGCCATGGACAACAGGGTCACCGGCAAGCTGGTGTGGGGTTCAAAGCGCCAGCCCAGCACCGCCCCGGCCAACACCATGCCCAGCCCATGCGCCGCCAAGGCCTTGAGTACACCCTGCCCCCCTTGGAACGCCACCAGATTGATGCACGGACCAACGCCCAACAGGAAAGCGATCCACAGCGGGAAACCCATGCCGGCCGACCAGCCGCCCAGGACGAAGGCGTCACACAGCATGTTCCGGATTTCTGCTGTCAGGGGTTCGGACGCACGCCGTGCGAGCAGGTAGGCCAGCTGCGGGTACAGCAAAAACTGCGCGAACAACACCCACCAGACCCAGCCCGCAGGCGCCGATGGCCACAGGTGCAGCCCCACCAGCAGGCCCAACAGCGCCCACGACCACGATCGGTTGATGTGGTTCATGTGCACCACCCAGTGCGATGCCCGCCCGGATGCGGGGCCGGCGCGCGGCGTGGTGGTGGTTGGCGGATCGGGTGGCTTGGACATGGTGGCCTCAAACGCAACCTGCAACCATAGCCGCCCCAGCGAGCGCGGTCAATGTCTGTGACGGTGTCAGCGCGCGCTGAGCGAGAGCGCCTCCCCGGCGCGGTTGAAGGGGACCAGCCCGTCGATGTCACCCATTTGCACGCGCTGCACCAGGCGGTCCAGCGCGCCGCTCACCTGCGCATCGTCGGGCGCTTGGCCGCCCTGCCCACCCAGCGCACCGGCCAGCACCATGGCCCAGACGGCGCCCCGACCGTCTGCCTCGGCCCGCAATTGCGCAAAGTCGGCCACACGTTCGGGCGCGAGGTCCACACACATCACCGGCACCATCGCGCCACCTTGCCCGGCCTCGAAGTCGGCGCGTTCGGCCTCACTGCTGCCTTCGGGCAGTTCCACCTGCACAAACACCAGCAACAGGCATTGCGGCTGGGCTTGAGCGCGTGCCGCGCGCAGCAAGTCGTCGAAGTGTTCGATGTTCATCGCCTTCAAGCCTTCTTGATGTACTCGGACTTCAGCTGCATGGCACCAAAGCCTTCGATCTTGCAGTCGATGTCGTGATCGCCTTCGATCAGCCGGATGTTCTTCACCTTGGTGCCCACCTTGATGACGGCCGACGATCCCTTGACTTTGAGGTCCTTGATCAGGGTCATGCTGTCACCGTCCTGCAGCGGGTTGCCATGGGCGTCCTTCCACACCCGCACCACGTCGGGCTCCGCTGTGGCGTTGGCCGCCCATTCGTGCCCACATTCGGGGCACACCAGCAGGGCCCCGTCGGGATAGGTCAACGTCGATTGGCATTGGGGGCAGGCAGGCAAGTCGGACATGAAAACGTGGTTCAAAAAAGGAAACGATGGTAGCCCGGCTCAACC
Source organism: Hydrogenophaga defluvii (assembly GCF_042665235.1). Taxonomy (NCBI): domain Bacteria; kingdom Pseudomonadati; phylum Pseudomonadota; class Betaproteobacteria; order Burkholderiales; family Comamonadaceae; genus Hydrogenophaga; species Hydrogenophaga defluvii. The sequence continues at coordinate 41,254 of NZ_JBHTBZ010000041.1, forward strand.
ACAGGCGCCGATGTGGCCACATGCCGTGCAGTATTCGCAGCCGTCCTTGCGGATGACCGCGTGGGCGCCACATTCGGGGCATTTGCGGCCCGCCATGGTGGTGGGGGGCAGCGGGGCGGCAGATGTGGCGGCGAGCACCGTGGCACCACCGTTGGCGCGCCGCTCCAAGATGTTTTGCACCGCGTAGGCGATGGCGGCCACCTCGGAATCGTGCCACAGGGGCACGCGGGTGCCGTCCTCGCGCACACGCTGGCCCAGGCGCACGGGGCCGCGGTCCCAGGCCACCTTGCGCATGTCGCTGAGCGCGCGCTCCAGAAAACCGCCACGCGCCGCCAGCGACAACATGCGCATGCTGGAGGTGATCCACTGCTGCGACTCGCCGCTTTGCCCCACCGGCATGAAGAACTCGATGGCGCGGTCCACCGTGCCAAGGCCATCGGCGGTGGGCACGGGCAGGAAGGAGACGATGATGTAGAGCGTCTTCTGCCCCTCGTGTGTCCAGTACTCGATCTTCTCGGCCACGGCATCGAGCGCACCCTTGGGCCGGCTTTCGATCACGGTGCGCATCGGGTCCACCAGCGGTGTGGGCGTGGGCAGAGACGTGGCCTTGGGTTCGGCAGGCGTCACCTCCAGCACCGCGCCCAGAATGCTGTTGGGCCGGTAGGTGGCCAGGCCCTTGAGGCCGGCGCGCCAGGCGCTGAGGTACAAGTCCTTGAAATCGCCGTAGGGGCAGTCGGCGGGCACGTTCACCGTTTTGGAAATGGCCGTGTCCACAAAAGGTTGCACCGCCTCCATCATGGCGATGTGGTCGTTAGCACCCATCTCCAGCGCGGTCACAAAGGCTTCGGACAGCGGGGCATCGGGGCCGTTGAGGTGGCGGAACAGCCGCCACGCGTGGTCCTGCACCTCGTAGCTACGCTGGCTGCCATCGGCCTCGCGCTTCTTGCGCGTGTAGGTCCACGAAAACGCGGGTTCGATGCCGTTGGACGCGTTGTCGGCAAACGCCAAACTCACCGTGCCTGTGGGCGCGATGGACAGCAGGTGGCTGTTGCGGATGCCGTGGGTGCGAATGGCCTGTTGCAGCTCGGCCGGCAAGCGGCTGGCAAAGGTGCCCGCTTCCAGGTAGGTCGCCACGTCCAGCGCCGGGAAGGCGCCCTTTTCTTGCGCCAGCGCCACCGATGCGCCGTAAGCCGCATCGCGCATGGCCTCGGCGATGCGGGCCGCCATGGCCCGGCCCTCGGGCGCGTCGTAGCGCCGTCCCAGCAACGTGAGCGCGTTGCCCAGGCCGGTGAAGCCCACACCAATGCGCCGCTTGGCCTGCGCCTCGCGCGCCTGCTCGGGCAGCGGCCAGTGGGTCAGGTCCAGCACGTTGTCCAGCGCGCGCACCTGCAAGGCCACGCTCTCGGCAAAGGCCGCAAAGTCGAACGCCGGCAAACCGCCGTGGCCAAACGGGTGGCGCACAAACCGCGTGAGAATGACGGGGCCGAGGTCGCAGCAGCCATAGGGGGGCAGCGGCTGTTCGCCACAAGGGTTAGTCGCGGTGATGGCCTCGATGGCACGCAGGTTGTTGTCGCGCTGGATCTGGTCGAGAAAGAGGATGCCGGGTTCGGCGAAGTCGTAGGCCGAACGCATGATGGTGTCCCACAGCTCGCGCGCGGGCAAGGTTCGGTAGACCCACTGGCCGTCGTCGTGCTGGTGGGCGCCGGCGGCGCACAAGGCCTCGCCGGGGTGGGCGGCGTGCACCAGGTCCCACGGCTGGTCGTTGGCCACGGCCTGCATGAAGGCATCGCTCACGCCCACCGACACGTTGAAGTTGTTCCAGCGCCCAGGCGTGCGTTTGGCGGTGATGAACTCCAGCACGTCGGGGTGGTCGATGCGCAGCACGCCCATTTGGGCGCCGCGCCTCGCGCCAGCGCTTTCCACGGTGGCGCAGGACTGGTCGAACACGTTGATGTAGCTGCACGGTCCCGAGGCGGTGGACGCCGTGCCCTTGACGCGCGCGCCACGCGGGCGGATGCGGGAGAAGTCGTAACCCACGCCGCCGCCACGGCGCATGGTCTCAGCCGCTTCGCGCAGGGCTTCGTAAATGCCGGGAAAACCGGCTTCGTCGCGGCCCTGGATGCAGTCGCCCACGGGCTGCACGAAGCAGTTGATGAGCGTGGCCTGGATGCCGGCACCCGCCGCGCTCATGATGCGCCCGGCGCCGATGGCACCTGCCTCCAGGTTGCGGCGGAACAGCGCCTCGAAATGCGCCTGCTTGTCGGGCGCCTCCACCGAGGCCAGGGCTCGGGCCACACGGTCGAACAGCGCGGCGGCGTCCGTCTCGCCGTGTTTGAGGTATTTCTCGCGCAGCACATCGGTGCTGATGTCCTGCGGCGGCAAGGCGAGGCTGGGGTTCAGGGGGTCGCGGTTCATGCGGGGGCTCCGGTAGCGGGCACACCGCCCATGGTGTCACGAACCCCGGCCAGCAACCAGCGCAGCAGGTCGGCCACCGGTCGGATTTCGTCGCCGAACGGCAGGCGCCCGGCCCCTCTGAAGAACAGGCCTCGCTGGGCATCGCCCTCCAGGGCATGGCCCAGTTGTTGGTCGATGCAGAACTGGCCGATCTCGCTTTTGCCATCGCGCAAGCCACATTGGGCAAGACAGTCGAACGACAGGTTGCACTTGCGCTTGAGGTGGGCCACGGCCTTGAGCTTGGGCTCGATGCGCAGGTATTTGTCGAGCCAGGGCGTGCGCACCGCGCGCGCGGGCAGCCCTGCCACGCTCACGAACTCCACGATGTCCTCGGGCTTGGCCTGGGCCAGCACCTGCTTGAAGGCCATGTCGGCATCACATTCGGCGGTGACGGCGAAGGCGGTGCCCAGCTGCACCGCGCTGGCGCCCAGGGCTTGCAGGCGCAACAGGTCGTCGTGGCTTGAGATGCCACCGGCGGCGATCAGCGGGATGTCGCGCTCCAGGCCGGCGCTCTTGAAGAACTCGCGCACCGCAGGAATCACCACCTCGAAATCGAAACGGGTGTCGTTGAGGTCGGACACGCGGGCCGCGCCCAGGTGGCCGCCGGCCAGGCGCGGGTGTTCGATGACGATGGCGTCGGGCAGGCGCCCTTTCTTTTCCCACTTGCGCACCAGCAGTTGCACGCCGCGCGCGTCCGACAGAATGGGGATGAGCGCGGTCTGGGGGTGGTCGGCCGCCAGCTCGGGCAGGTCCAGTGGCAGGCCAGCGCCCACCACCAGCGCGTCGATGCCACTGGCCAGCGCCTGGCGCACATAGGCTTCGTAGGCACTCAAGGCACGCATCACGTTGACGGCCAACAAACCGTGGCCATCGGCGGTGGCGCGGGCCGCGCGGATTTCGCGGTCCAACGCCACCAGATTGGCGGCGTTGATGCGGTCCTTGGCGTCGCTTTCCTTGTTGAGGTGGGCGGTTTGCGCCATCAGGTCGGGGTGCAGGCGGCGCAGGTCCACCGCCGAGATGGTGCCCATGGCCCCCAGGCGCGCCACCTGGCCCGCCAGGCGCGAGGCCGACACCCCCACCCCCATGCCACCCTGCACCACCGGCAGCAATTCGCGCCCGGCCAGCTGCAGCGGGCGCAAGCCCGACGCTCGGCACATGTTCAACAACCGTTGCCTCTCCGCCGTGTCGGCGCCCGCTTCAATCACTGATGACTTGTCCATCGTGTTCCACATAGGGTTGGTACGGCCCGGTGCCGCTCGTGGAGGCTACCGAAGCCGCCACGAAGTCCCCTTGCGCTGCGTCAAAGACATGCACTTCGCCGTCTTCGATCACGTAATGCCAGCCGTGCAGGGTCAACTTGCCGGCCTCAACCTCGCGCCGCACCATGGGGTAGCCCATCAAGCGTTCGAGTTGCAGCACGATGGCGCGCTGCTCGGTGCGGCGCATCGCCTCCGGGGTGGGCTGGACCGGCAGCAAGGCTTCGTCCACCAGCTTGAGCCAGGCCTGCAAGGCCACGGCCTCGGCCGGGGCGCCTTCGTAGGCGGTGCGTATGGCGCCGCAGTGGCTGTGGCCGCAAACGATGATGCGCTCCACGTGCAGGCCCAGCACCGCGAACTCGATGGCGGCCATGGTGCCGTGCAGGCCGTGGGATTGATCGTAGGGCGGCACCAGGGCGCCCACGTTGCGCACCAAGAACAGCTCGCCCGGCCCGGCGCCCGTCAGTAGGTAAGGCACCAGGCGCGAATCGGAGCAGCCGATGAACAGCGTCTTGGGGTGCTGGCCATCGGCCACCAGGTCTTGAAAACGCTGCTGGTGCAGCGGGAAGTAGTCGGAGTGGAAACGCCGCAGGCGCAGTAGCAGTTCGTCGCTCGCGCCCGAGGCCTCGCTCCCCCCGTCCGCGCTCACTGCACCAAGGGCGAGTCCGCCCCCTCCAGGTCCAGGCCCTCCACCTGCGCTTGCCCGATGAGCAGCCGCATGTACTGGCGCAAGGCAGTGGCGCGGGTCTGCAGCGTCATCTGCATGGCGATGCGATCTTGCACCGCCTCGAACGGTTGTTGTGCGCCCTTGCGCCGGCCCAGCACCTCCACGATGTGGAAGCCGAAACGCGTGTGCACCAGGCGCGGGTGCACGCCCATGCCCCAACCCGAGTCGCTTTGGTAGAACAGCTCGTTGGCCAGCTCGGGCGCGCAGTCGTGTGGGCCGATCCAGCCCAGCTCGCCACCCTCGGCGCTGCTGGGGCAGTTGGAGAGTTCGCGCGCCAGCTCGGCAAAACGGCCGGCGGGCACGTCCTTGCGCGAGAGTTCCAGCAGTGCGGTCTCGGCGCGCTGGGCCAGCTTGTGCACGTCCACCCCCGGCGTCACCGCAAACAGGATGTGGCGCACGTGCAAGGCCTGGCCGGTCACGAAGTGCAGCTTGTTGGCCGCGTAGTAACGCTCCTGAGCGCCGAGGTCGGGTGAGGGCGTGACCACGGCTGCGTCCACCATCTGCTCCAGCACCTGGCGCTGCGCTTCGTCCAGCGGCGGCGCGTGGTCGGGGTGGGTATCGGCCAGCAGGCCCTGGCGCACGGCTTCCTGGCGCAACAGCTCGGTGTGGGCGCGCTCCAGCAGTTCCTCAGGGTGAAGTTGTTCGCCGGGGCCCAACAAGGCCACGCCGTTGATGGTGGGGGACTTGAGGGCCGACTTGAGGGGCGACTGGGCCCCGCTGGCGCAGCCGCAGCTGCCACCACCGCCGCCGCAGCCCAGGTCGGCGGGCAGGGGAATGGTCATGGCGTTCATGTCAGTGCTCCTGGCGTGACGATGGGTTGAGTCCCGCAGGCAAGCCCAGCTTGCGGCTGCGCACCACCTGGTAGGGGCGCACGATGTAGGCCAGCGTGCCAAAGCCGCTCCACACGTGCACCAGACGCGAGAAGGGGAAAAGCAGGAAGATGGTCATGCCCAGCACCAGGTGCACCTTGTAGGGCCAGTCGAGGCCCACGAGTTGGGCGGCGTCAGGACTGAAGGTGACGATGCCCTGTGCCCAGGCCGAGAGCTTGAGCATGACCGCGCCGTCCGAATGGCCGATGGAGAACGGCAGCGTGATCAGGCCCAGCACCAGTTGCACCCACAGGATGACGAGGATCCCCAGGTCGGTGCGGTGGCTGGTGAGGCGGATGCGGTCATCGAACAGGCGGCGGTGCAGCAGCAGGCTGAGGCCCACGAAGCACACGGCGCCGGCAATGCCACCGGCGGTCACGGCCACCATCTGTTTCTGGCCGGCGGTGATGAAGGGCTCGTACACCCAGTGGGGCGTGAGCAGGCCCACGCTGTGGCCGAAGAACAGGAACAGGATGCCGATGTGGAACAGGTTGCTGCCCCACCGCAACTGGCCCTTGCGCAGCAGCTGCGAGGAGTCGCTTTTCCAGGTGTACTGGTCGCGGTCGAAGCGGGCCAGGCTGCCCATGAAAAACACCGCCAGACAGATGTAGGGATAGACGTTGAACAGGACGTTGTGCAGTGTGTTCATGCTCGCGCTCCTTGTGCCGTGGGGGAAGGGTTCTTGACGATGCGAATCGGTTGCACCTGCCCGGGTTTCGCCTGCCCGTCGGTGGAGCAGCCGCCAAACACCTCGGGTTCGGCCCAGCTCTCGTCCATGGCCGGCTCGTCGGGCACGGGCACGGCCTCGGCCTTCTCGCCGGCCAGCTCCAGCACGGCAGCCAACACGCTGGCGTAAGGGCTTTGGCGCTTGAGCAAGGCGCTGAAGATGGCGCGCACGATGTGGGCCGTCTCGCCCAGGAAATCGCGCGCCTGTTGCGGCGGCTGGGTGGAGGCGAACTCCAGCAGCACCGGCAGGTAGTCGGGCAACTCGCTGTTGTCGATGTACAGCCCGGCTTTTTCGTAGGTCTGGATGAGGTCGATCATGGCCGGGCCCCGGTCGCGCGAATCGCCATGCACATGCTCGAACAGGTGCAGCGAGGTGCTGCGGCCCCGGTCGAACAGCTCCACGTAATCGGACTCGACCTGCAGCGCTGGCAGCAGCACCAGGCGGTCCAGCAGGCGTTCGATCTCGTCGATGCGATCAGCCGGCAGCGCGGCCTCGTCGCGCAGCGCGGCACGCAACTCGGCCACGTGGGCGCGCAGTTCGGCGTCGGGGTAGCGCAGCAGGTGGGCCAGCACACGCTGGGTCAGGCGGGCCTGGGGCAATGGCTTGTTGAACAGCATGGTCAGACTCCTGCCTTGATGGGAATGGTGCGCTTCTTCTCGCTGCCGAACAGGCTGGTTTCGGTCTCGCCTTCGGAGCAACCGTTGCCAAAACTGAAGCCACAACCGCCTTTCACGTTGAAGGTGTTCTCTGCGTATTCGCGGTGTGTGGTCGGGATGACGAAGCGGTCTTCGTAGTTGGCAATCGCCATGGTGCGGTACATGTCTTCCACCTGCGCCTGGCTCAGGCCGACCTGGTCGAGCACGCCAGTGTTGACGACGCCGTCCACATGTTTGCCGCGCTGGTAGGCGCGCATGGCCAGCATGCGTTCGAGTGCGTGGATGACGGGACGAGTCTCGCCGGCGGTGAGCAGGTTGGCCAGGTACTTGACCGGGATGCGCAACTGGCTCACGTCCGGAATCTCACCGTTGATGCCCACCTGCCCGGCGTTGGCCGCAGCGGTGATGGGCGACAGCGGCGGCACGTACCAGACCATGGGCAGGGTGCGGTACTCGGGATGCAGCGGCAACGCCACCTGCCAGTCCACCGCCATCTTGTAGACCGGGCTGTTGCGCGCGGCCTCCAGCCAGCCTTCGGGAATGCCGTCTGCGCGCGCCTGGGCGATCACCTCGGGGTCAAACGGGTCGAGGAACAGGTCGATCTGCGCCTGGTAGAGATCGCTCTCGTTGGGCACGCTCGCGGCCTCTGCGATGCGGTCGGCGTCGTACAGCAGCACGCCCAGGTAACGGATGCGGCCCACGCAGGTTTCAGAGCACACCGTGGGCTGGCCGGCCTCGATGCGCGGATAGCAGAAGATGCACTTCTCGGCCTTGCCACTTTTCCAGTTGTAGTAAATCTTCTTGTACGGGCAACCGCTCACGCACATGCGCCAGCCACGGCACTTGTCCTGGTCGATCAGCACGATGCCGTCTTCCTCGCGTTTGTAGATCGAGCCCGACGGACACGACGCCACACAGGCCGGGTTGAGGCAGTGCTCGCACAGACGCGGCAGGTACATCATGAAGGTGTTCTCGAACTCACCCACCATGGCCTTTTGCGCGGCCTCGAAGCCGTCGAAGTTCTGGTCCTTGCTGCGCTTGGCGAATTCGCCGCCCAGGATTTCCTCCCAGTTCGGGCCCCACTCGATCTTCTCCATGCGCTTGCCGGTGATCAGCGAACGCGGCCGCGCGGTGGGCGCGTGTTGCATCTCGGGTGCCGACTGTAGGTGGTCGTAATCGAAGGTGAAGGGCTCGTAGTAGTCGTCGATCTGCGGCAGGTTGGGGTTGGCGAAGATCTTCATCAACAGCGACCACTTGCCGCCTTGCATGGGGACGATAGAGCCGTCGGCCTTGCGTTCCCATCCGCCCTTCCACTTGTCCTGGTTTTCCCAGTCCTTGGGGTAACCGATGCCGGGTTTGGTCTCGACGTTGTTGAACCAGGCGTATTCCACGCCGGGCCGGCTGGTCCAGACCTGCTTGCAGGTGACCGAGCAGGTGTGGCAGCCGATGCACTTGTCCAGGTTCAGGACCATGCCGATCTGAGCACGTACTTTCATGGTGTGTTTCCTTTGCTGTACTCGGTGTGGCTCAGGGGTTCTCGCCCTGCGATTGGTAGGCAGCGGCGAGGTGGTCGTCGCGTGGCGTGTCCAGCCAGTCCACCTTGGCCATCTTGCGCACCACCACAAATTCGTCGCGGTTGGTGCCAATGGTTCCGTAGTAGTTGAAGCCGTAGCTCAGCTGCGCGTAGCCACCGATCATGTGGGTGGGCTTGAGCACGATGCGGGTGACCGAGTTGTGGATGCCGCCGCGCACGCCGGTGATCTCGCTGCCCGGGGTGTTGATGATCTTTTCCTGCGAGTGGTACATCATCACCATGCCGGGGTTGACGCGCTGGCTCACCACCGCACGCGCCGCCACCGCGCCGTTGACGTTGAACAGCTCGACCCAGTCGTTGTCCTCGATACCGGCGCTCTTGGCGTCGTCCTCGCTGAGCCACACCACGGTGCCGCCCCGGTTGAGGGTGAGCATCAGCAGGTTGTCGCTGTAGGTCGAGTGGATGCCCCACTTCTGGTGCGGGGTGATGAAGTTCAGCAGGATCTCGGTCTGCCCGTTGGGCTTGCGGCCATGCACCTCGTCGGTGGTCTTGAGGTCCACCGGCGGGCGGTAGCTGCTGAAGCCCTCGCCGAAAGCGATCATCCAGGGGTGGTCCTGGTAGAACTGCTGGCGCCCGGTGAGGGTGCGCCATGGGATCAGCTCGTGCACGTTGGTGTAGCCGGCGTTGTAGCTCACCGTCTCGCTCTCGATGCCGCTCCAGGTGGGCGAGCTGATGATCTTGCGCGGCTGCGCCTGGATGTCGCGGTAGCGGATCTTCTCGTCCTCGCGGTACAGGGCCAGGTGCTTGTGGTCGCGCCCCGTCTGTTTGCTCAGCGCCTCCCAGGCCTTCACGGCCACGTGGCCGTTGGTCTCGGGCGCCAGTTGCAAGATGACTTCGCAGGCATCGATGTCGGTGACGATCTTGGGCATGCCTTGTGTCACGCCTTCCTCAAGGGTGGTGCCATTGAGCTGGCCCAGCTGCGTGACCTCGACCTCGGTTTTCCACGCAATGCCCTTGCCGCCGTTGCCCACCTTGTTCATCAGCGGGCCCAGCGCGGTGAAGCGCTTGTAAAGGTTGGGGTAGTCGCGTTCCACCACGGTGATCTGCGGTGCCGTCTTGCCGGGGATCAGGTCGCACTGGCCCTTCTTCCATTCCTTCACGTCAAAAGGCTGGGCCAGTTCGGCCGGGCTGTCGTGCATCAGCGGCGTCAGCACCACTTCCTTCTCAACGCCGAGGTGGCCCACACACACCTCGCTGAAGGTCTTGGCAAAACCCTTGTAGATCTCCCAATCAGAGCGCGATTGCCACACCGGGTCCACCGCCGCACTCAGCGGGTGGATGAAGGGGTGCATGTCGCTGGTGTTGAGGTCGTTTTTCTCGTACCAGCTGGCGGTGGGCAGCACGATGTCGGAGTACAGGCAGGTGGTGGACATGCGGAAGTCCAGCGTGACCAGCAGGTCCAGCTTGCCCTGCGGCGCGTCCTTGTGCCACTTCACTTCCGACGGTTTGGCATCGTCGTCGCCCAGGTCTTTGCCCTGCACGCCGTTTTCGGTGCCCAGCAAATGTTTGCAGAAATACTCGTGGCCCTTGCCGCTGGAGCCCAGCAGGTTGGAGCGCCACACAAACAGGTTGCGCGGCCAGTTCTGCGGTGCGTCGGGGTCTTCGCAGCTCATCTCCAGCGTGCCGTCCTTGAGCGCCTTGACCACGTAGTCCTTGGGGTCCAAACCAGCGCTGGACGCATCGCGCACCACCTGCATGGGGTTGGTCTTGAGCTGGGGTGCGCTGGGCAGCCAGCCCATGCGTTCGGCGCGCACGTTGTAGTCGATCATGCTGCCGCCAAAGGCGGCTTTGTCGGCCAGCGGTGAAACGATTTCCTCCAGGCCCAGCTTCTCGTAGCGCCATTGGTCGGTGTGGGCGTAGAAGAAGCTGGTGCTGTTCTGCTGGCGCGGCGGACGAATCCAATCCAGCGCAAAGGCCAGCGCGGTCCAGCCGGTTTGGGGGCGCAGCTTTTCCTGGCCCACGTAGTGGGCCCAGCCACCACCGCTTTGGCCGATGCAGCCGCACATCATCAGCAGGTTGATGACGCCGCGGTAGTTCATGTCGGCGTGGTACCAGTGGTTCATGGCCGCGCCGATGATGACCATGGACTTGCCGTGGGTCTTGTCGGCGTTGTCGGCAAACTGGCGCGCCACGGTGATGACCTGATCGCGTGGCACGCCGGTGATCTGCTCCTGCCAGGCCGGGGTGTAAGGGGCGTTGTCGTCAAAACTCTTGGCGCCGGAACCCAGGCCCCGATCGATGCCGTACTGCGCCACCTGCAGGTCGAACACCGTGGCCACCATGGCGTAACGCTCTTCACCGGCCTTGCCCAGGCGCAGGCGCACGGCGGGCACCTTGGCGTGGTTGACTTCGCCGGTGCCAGCGTTCTCGGAAAAGTGGGGTGTGACGTTGCCACCAAAGTAGGGAAAGCCCACGTCCACCACCTGGTGCTCTTGTGCGCCATCTTCCAGCACCGAGAGCTTGAGCTTGACATCGCCGTTGTCGCGCGCCTCCTTGGATTCCAGGTTCCACTTGCCCACGTCGTCGCGGCCTTCCGCGCCCCAGCGGAAGCCGATGGAGCCGTTGGGCAGCACCGCCTTGCCTTGCGCGTCGAAGGCCACCGTTTTCCAGTCGGGGTTGTTGTCCTGGCCCAGCTTGCCATTGAAGTCGCTGGCGCGCAGGTAGCGGTCGGGCACCATGGTCTTGCGGCCATCGGGCAGGGTGTGCTCCTTGAGCATGACCAGCATGGGCAGGTCGGTGTAGCGGCGTGCGTAATCGTCGAAGTAGGTGCTGCGCTGCTTGCCTTCGGGGAAGTAGAACTCCTTGAGCACCACGTGGCCCATGGCCATGGCGAGCGCAGCGTCGGTGCCTTGTTTGGGGTGCATCCAGAGGTCGGCCAGCTTGGCCACCTCAGAGTAGTCGGGCGTGACGGCGACCGTCTTGGTGCCCTTGTAGCGCACCTCGGTGAAGAAATGGGCGTCGGGCGTGCGCGTCTGCGGCACGTTGGAGCCCCAGGCGATGATGAAGCTGCTGTTGTACCAGTCGGCCGATTCGGGCACGTCGGTCTGCTCGCCCCAGATCTGCGGGCTGGCCGGCGGCAGGTCGCAGTACCAGTCGTAGAAGCTCATGCACACGCCGCCCAGCAGGCTGAGGTAACGGCTGCCGGCGGCGTAGCTGACCATGCTCATGGCCGGGATGGGCGAGAAGCCGATGATGCGGTCGGGCCCGTGTTTTTTGATGGTGTAGACGTTGGCGCTGGCGATGAGCTGGTTGACCTCGTCCCAGGTGGAGCGCACGAAGCCGCCCATGCCACGCACCTGCTGGTAATCGCGGCGCGCGGCGTCGTCTTCCACGATGAGCGCCCAGGCGTCCACCGGCGTTTTGGCCACTTTGAGGGCGGCGCGCCAGCGCTCGAGCAGGCGGCCGCGCACCATGGGGTATTTCACGCGGTTGGCGGAATACAGGTACCAGCTGTAGCTGGCGCCGCGTGCGCAGCCGCGTGGCTCGTGGTTGGGCATGTCCCAGCGGGTGCGGGGGTAGTCGGTCTGCTGGGTTTCCCAGGTGACGATGCCGCCTTTGACGTAAATCTTCCAGCTGCAGGAGCCGGTGCAGTTGACGCCGTGGGTGCTGCGAACAATCTTGTCGTGCGCCCAGCGGTTGCGGTAGGCGTCTTCCCAGGTGCGGTCTTCGTTGGTGACTTGTCCGTGGCCGCCCGCGAAGCTGTCCTTGGGGAGGTTGAAGTGGGTCAATCGGTCCAGAAAGTGGCTCATGGGGTGCTCCGGTTGGGGGATGTTGCGAGGGGCATGTCTTTGGGTTGTTCGGTGTTTTGTGGTGCTGTGGTGTGCCGGCGTTTGTGGGGGCCGAGGGCAGCGGGGTGAACGGTTCCGTTCGTGTCCCCCGCCGGCTGCGCCGGCTCCTCCTTTACCTCACTGCACCATTCACCCCACTGCCCTCGGCCGCACGCACGTCGGCGCGCGATGACTTCAGACCTTGGCGCGCCCACCACGTTGGCAGACGCAGGGCGGTGTGGCATGCCGCTTCGGTAGGTAAAGGAGGAGCCCACGCAGTGGGCGGGGGACACGGACGAAGCGGCATGCCACACCGCCCTGCGTCCCGCGACAACCATGGAACGAAAAGGCTTCATGGGTTCTTGATCTCCGCACCAGAACGCAGGTAGAACCACCAGTTCAACACCAGGCACACCGCGTAAAAGACAGCAAAGCCATACATGGCCACCTGCGGTGTGCCAGCCTTGATCTGGGCGCCGATCACCACCGGCGCGACGAAGGCGCCATAGGCCGCGATGGCCGAGGTCCAGCCCAGCACGGGGCCGGCCTGCTGGCGATCAAAGATGACGCCGATGGTGCGGAAGGTGGAGCCGTTGCCGATGCCGCTGGCAAAGAACAGCAGCAGAAACAGGCCCAGGAACATGGGGAAGTAGGTCTCGGGCGTCGCCGAAGCGTAGGCCTGCATCATCACGTAGCCCACCGCCACCGAACCCACCACCATCACGGCCGAAATGACCTGGGTGACGATGGAGCCGCCCAGCTTGTCGGAGATCCAGCCACCGATGGGCCTCACCGCCGCGCCGATGAAAGGGCCCATCCACGCGTAGGTCAGGGCCGAGGGCGCGTTGGGGTTCTTCAGCGTGTGCTGCATCACGCCATTGGCATCGGTCACGTGGCTGATGCCGAAGATGACGGTGATGGCCAGGGGCAGCGCCATCGAGAAGCCGATGAAGGACCCGAAGGTGACGATGTAGAGCGCCGTCATCGACCAGGTGTGCTTGTTGCGGAAGATGGCGAACTGCTTGGCGATGTTGTCCTTCATGGTGCCGAAGGCGGTGAGCTTCATCACCATCAGCGTGCTCACGATGATGAGCGGCATGGCCAGCCACATGTTGAGCAGGCCCAGGCCGGTGGGTGCCGGCAGATACAGGTACAGGCCCACACCGGCCGGTAAAAACGACAGCGTGTACAGCCAGACGATCTTGATGAAGGCGGCGATGGTGCTGCCCAGGCTGCTGTCCACACCCGGCGTGACCGTCTTGAGGTTGTTCATGCCAAACCAGCACAGGATGGACAGCGGCACCAGCGACAGCAACCACGCAAAGCCCGCGTTCTGAATCCAGGTGGGCGTGCCGGCGGCGATCTTGCCGAAGATCCAGCCGCTGTCCTTCACCAGCGTCATCGACTCACCGCCCATGGCGCCCAGCAGCGGCATCGTCATCACCAGAGGAATCACGATCTGCATGGTGGTGACGCCGAAATTGCCCAGGCCCGCGTTCAGCCCCAGCGCCGTGCCCTGCAGCCGCTTGGGGAAGAAGGTGCTGATGTTGGACATGCTGGAGGCAAAGTTGCCGCCGCCCACGCCCGACCACAGCGCCATGAGCTGGAAGGCCCACAGCGGCCAGTCCTTGTGCTGCAGCACAATGCCGGTGCCCACGGCGGGCGCCAGCAGCATGGCGGTGGTGAGGAAGATGGTGTTGCGCCCACCCGAGAGGCGGATGAGGAAAGACGCCGGGATGCGCATGGTGGCGCCGGCCAGGCCCGCGATGGCCGTGAGCGAGAACAGCTCGGCCTGGCTGAAGGGGAAGCCCAGGTTGAGCATCTGCACGGTGATGATGCCCCACATGCCCCAGATGGCGAAGCCACAGAGCAGTGCGGGCACCGAGAGCCAGAGGTTGCGGTAGGCGATGCGCTTGCCGGTGCTTTCCCAGAAGGCGTCGTCTTCGGGGCGCCAGTCCTCGAGGGTGGCGCCGGTGCCGATGCTGGCGGGGGTGGGGGTGTTCATGGTGTGTTCCGCTGAAGCGGCTCAGTTCTGAAGAGAAAACGGCTTGGCGTCCGGGCCCATCACCGGGGCCTTGCGCACCTCGGTCCAGTACATCCAGATCAGCGAGACCCAGACCACGCCGTACATCAGCATGAAAGCGCTGGAGCGGATGCCGGTCAGGTCGACCAGCGCGCCGAAGAGGATGGGCAGGATGAAGCCACCCATGCCACCGGCCAGGCCCACGATGCCGCTGATGGTGCCGATGTTGTGCGGGTAGTCGTCGGCGATGTACTTGAAGACGCTGGCCTTGCCAAAGGCCCAGGCCACGCCCAGCACAAACATCAGCGCGGTGAAGGTGTAGACGTTGAGACCGATGTGGAAGGTCTGCGGGCCGTTGATGGTGGTGATGGTGAAATCGGTCTGTGGGTAGCTCAGCAGGAACAGGCAGATCCAGCTCACCCACATCACCCACCAGGTGACGCTGTGGGCACCGTATTTGTCGCTCAGCACGCCGCCGATGGCGCGCAACACACCGCCGGGCAACGAGAAGCAGGCGGCCAGCAAGGCGGCCACGCGGATGTCCAGGCCGTACTCGCCGATGTAGTACTGCACCATCCACAGCGCCAGCGCCACGTAGCCGCCGAACACGATGCTGTAGTACTGGCAGTACTTGAGCACCTTGGGGTCTTTGAGGGCCTTGAGCTGGTCGGTGAACTTGACGTTGCTGGCCACCAGGTGGCTGGGGTCGCTGTGGCTGAACAGCCAGAACAGCAGCACGGTGCCAGCCATGATGGCCGCGTACACCTGCGGCACAGCCGCCCAGCCAAAGGCCACCAGGATGACCGGGGCAACGAACTTGTTGACGGCCGAGCCGGAGTTGCCCGCGCCATACACGCCCATGGCCATGCCTTGCTGGCTCTTGGGGAACCAGCGCGCCACGTAAGGCGTGCCAACGGAAAAGCTGCCACCGGCCAGGCCCACAAACAGGCCGATGGTGAGGAAGTGCCAGTATTCGCTGGCGTAGGCCATGAGCCAGATGGCGGGCACGGTGATGGCCATCAGCACCGCCATGACGATGCGGCCACCGTAGCGGTCGGTCCAGATGCCCAGCGGCACACGCACCAGCGAACCGGTGAGCACGGGCATGGCGGTGAGCAGGCCGAACTGGGTGGCGTTGAGGTCCAGCATCTTCTTGATGGGGATGCCGATGACGCCGAACATCATCCAGACCATGAAGCAGACAGTGAAGGACCAGGTGCTGACGATCAGCACCGACCAGGCCTTGCGTTTGTGTTGAATGTCGTTGGTCACAGTGGACTCCTTGAAGCTGCCCCCACTGTGCGGGGCGGCGCCGGTTTGGGGTATCCCTCTGTCAGTGGATGCGTACAGCGGCAGAGGGATGAGGGCCGACCTACTCCCAAAGGAGTAGGTTGCGCGCTCAACGCACGCGGTTCTTCAGAAAGGCGTGCAACTCCTTGTCGGAGCGGCGGATGTGCAGCGACAGCCAGTCGCGCAGCACGGTGGACAGCTGCGCCGCCACGGTGATCTGGCCGTCTTCGTAGCGCGCTTGCAGGCGCGTGAGGTTGGCCACAAACGCGGCGTGCCCCTTGCGGTGGCCTTCGAGGTTGGGAAAGTGCGCGGCGGCCATCTGCGCCTCTTCGCGCTGCAGGTGGTCGGCGGTGTAGCGGATCAGCTGGGCCAGGATGTCGCCCACCACCTCGCGCCCCCGCCCCTCGGTGGTGGCGGTGTGCAGTTCGTTCACCAGTTGCACCAGGTGCTGGTGGTCGGCGTCGATGGCACCGCCATCGATCACCATGTCGGGTGCCCATTCAAAATAAGCCATGGCCGTGCTCCGGTGCGGGGGTCAAGCGGCAGACAGCAGCAGAGGCGACTGCATCGTTGAATGCCCCGCCCCACCGCGCAGGCGGAACACGCTGACCGCGTCCTGCAACTGCTTGGCCTGGTGCTCCAGCGACTGGGCTGCCGCAGCGGACTCCTCCACCAACGCCGCGTTCTGCTGCGTCACCTGGTCCATCTGGCCCACGGCCTGGCTGATCTGTTCGATGCCCGAGGTTTGGTCCTGGCTGGCTTCGGTGATCTCGCGCATCAGGTCGGCCACACGGCGCACGTGCACCACAATTTCGTCCATGGTGCTGCCGGCCTGCTCCACCAGCTTGCAGCCTTCGGTCACGTTGCTCACCGAATCGGTGATCAACCCCTTGATCTCTTTGGCCGCCGTGGCCGAGCGGCCCGCGAGGTTGCGCACCTCGCTGGCCACCACCGCAAAGCCCCTGCCCTGCTCGCCCGCACGCGCCGCTTCCACGGCGGCGTTGAGCGCCAGGATGTTGGTCTGGAAGGCAATGCCGTCGATCACGCCAATGATGTCGGCGATGCGGCGCGACGACGCGTTGATGGCCTCCATGGTCTGCACCACCTGGCCCACCACCGCGCCACCCTTGACCGCCACCTCAGACGCCGACTCGGCCAGGCGGTTGGCGTGTTGGCCGCTCTCGAAGTTCTGCTTCACCGTGCCCGCAATTTCCTGCATCGAGGCGGAGGTCTGCTCCAGCGCGCTCGCCTGTTCCTCGGTGCGCGACGACAAATCCAAGTTGCCCGCCGCAATCTGGCTGGTGGCCGTGGCCATGCTGTCGGTGCCCAGGCGCACACGGCCCACGATGTGGGTCAGGCTCTCCGTCATGTCGCCCAGGGCGGTGAGCAGCTGCCCACACTCGTCGCGGGTGCGGGCCGCCACTTGCAGGTCCAGGTCGCCCGCAGCCACCCGTCTGGCAATCGCCACCGCCTCGCCCATGGGACGGGTGATGCTGCGCGTGACCCAGGCGGCAAACCCCACCGCCAGCAACACACTCACAACACCCAGCCCCAACAACAGCCAGCGCGATGCGGCAATGCTGTCTTGCAATTCGGCGCTGCTCTGGGTCACCAGCCGCTTTTGCAAGGTGGCCATCTGGTCCACCGGGCCTTGCAGGCGGTCCAGCGCGGGCAGCGTTTCGGTCAACATCAGCCGGGTGGCGGCCTCGCGGTCGCCCGCCTCCACCAGTTGCCCCACCTTGCCAAAAGAGGCCACGTACTGCACGCGTGCGGTCTTGATCTCGTTGAGCAACTGCTTGCCTTCGGGCAGGTAGATCAGCCGCTCCAGCGTGACCAGCGCGTCGTCAATGGTCTTTTTGTTATGGGCGATGCTGGCGCGCACCTGCGTCAGCTGCGCCGGGTCGGTCGCAATCAGCAACTCCATGGTGCGGCGCGCGTTGGCCCGTGTGGTGGCGTTGATGGTGTTAGCCGCCTCGGCCTTCAGCCAGTCCGATTCGATGATGCGGGTGTTGACCTCACCCACCTGAGTGAACCGCACCGTGGCCACGGCAATGGCCAACAAAGACAACACGATCAGCAGGCCAAAACCCCAGGCCAGGCGGACACCGATACGCAAATTCTGGAAAAACATGTCGAACCCCTCACAGTTCTTCACACTGTGCGTGATTGCCTGTTTTTTGGGCATCCTCCGATCAGCCTGGCGAAGAAGGATGGTGGCTGCGCCCACCTACTCCCAAAGCACTACCCCGGCGCGGGCGCGCCCATCTCGGCCTACCATGGGCGCATGAGCACCCACGCCTTCCCCGGCTTTCACAGCCCCGGCGCCAGCACCGAAGCCCCGCTGGAAATGCTGGCCGCCTGCCACGGCCGCGTACACAAACAGTGCGAAACCCTGGGCCGGCTGGCCGCCCACCTGCCCACCCACGGCAGCGACACCGCCGCCCAGCAAGCTGCCACCGCCGTGATGCGGTACTTCGACACCGCCGCGCGCGACCACCACGCCGACGAGGAGGAAGACCTCTTCCCCACCCTGCTCGAAGCCATGGCCGGGTCCGACGCCGTGTGCCTGCGGGCACTCACCGATGGCCTGCGGGCGGAACACCGGGTGCTGGAGCAGCGCTGGGCCGCACTGCGCAAGGTGTTGGCGCGCATTGCCAAAGGCGAACCCGTGGCCCTGCCGCCATCAGACGTGCAAGCCTTCGTGGCCGCCTACGCGGCCCACATCGAAAAAGAAGACACCGAGTTACTGCCCATGGCGGCGCGGTTGTTGAGTGATGCGGACATCACGCGCGTGGGGACGGCGATGCGGGTGCGTCGGGGGATTGGCGCGGTCGAGTGAGGCACTGGCAACAGCCAAACCGCTCCGCCCGCTGTGTACGCTTGCCAGCCAGCTGCACGTGATAAAAACGCGTGCGAAAGGGTGCCGTAAAAGCGGCGATGCAGGCCAACAAGTCGAATCACACCCACACGGGGTCAGCACCCCGCTGGATGCCGCCAACTGCCTGCGCATCCGTTCACAGATCGTCCGGATTTTTTTAGGTTTGCCTGTGCGCGATGTGCCAAGCACTGCGACGAGCATGTCTGGGAACTTGCATCGTTTTATCCGACCGACGACTCGCAGTGGTTTGTCGTCTTTTTCTAGTTAGGACTCAGCCATGGAGAGTACCTCGTGATTCAAGATTTCTTGAGTTCCTTCTTTGGGGCTGCCTTCGGTCTCTCATTGATCGCCTTTCTGGGCCGAACATGGATTGAGGCGCGTGTTAGAGGCTCGATCAATCAGCAGTACAAGACACAGTTTGAGCTCTTCCAGCGGAGCCTAAACAGAAAAGAAAAGGTAGCAATCGTTGCGCAGCTACTTGCGGAGTACATGAAGACCCCATACGGAGAAACAATCGAACGAGAGCAGCGCACGCTGTTGAATCGCCTTTCGCTAGAGGCAACTCTTTGGCTTCCCAGTGAGCTGGCGCTCGAGATCTCGAAGCGACTGCAAAATGCACCAGATGCAAAGACTCCGTTCGAACTCATAGTTCTCGCTCGCCATCACCTGTCGGAAGATGATTCCTTGAGTGTCGAGGCCGTAACCATCTGGGGTTGGGACCGTGAAAAGAGTGCCGAGCCAATCTTCGCGGTTGCGCGCAAGTGAGTGCCAAAGGCAAGCAGTAAGCCAGGGCTCTGGCGCGTCGAGACGTCACACGACAGTTACAGTTGACCATACCCACAACACAGGAGACCCACTTTGTTCAGTCATGTCATGCTCGGCACAAACGACATCGAGCAATCCAAACGTTTCTATGACGCCGTCTTGCATGTTCTCGGTGCGGGGCCGGGCTTCGAGAACACGAACAAGACCGGTCAGCGCCGGCTGTTTTACAGGCACGAGGGCGCTTCCTTTGGGGTGAGCGAACCCATCGATGGCCAACCTGCCACGGTTGGCAACGGTGGCACCGTGGGTTTCAAGTGCAACTCGCCGGAGCAGGTCCGCGAGTTTCACGACGTTGCCGTCGCCCATGGGGGCACGTCAATCGAGGAGCCGCCAGGCCCGCGCTCTGGCCCCACGGGCGTTCTGCACCTCGCCTATGTGCGCGACCCCGACGGCAACAAACTTTGCGCCCTTTTTCGCCCCAAAGCGTAGTCCAGGGTTCGCCAGTCAGCTGGTGGCTGCGCAGCGCTGGCTGGACGGCGCAAACTGATGGTCGCAGCCCTACGCCATCCCCCGCTCCGTCGCATACACCGCCGCGTGCACGCGGTTGGCCAGGTCCAGCTTGCGCAGGATGTGCTGCACGTGGATCTTGACGGTGGTTTCGGCGATGTCGAGGGCGCGGGCGATGAGCTTGTTGCTGTCGCCACGCGCAATGAGTTTGAGGATTTCGGTTTCGCGTGGTGACAGGGTGTGGATGGGGTCGCGGCTGTCCAGCGTGGGGGTGTGGCGCGTGAGCGCCACGCCGGCCACTGGCACAGTGGACACGGTGGCGGTTGGAGCCACCACGGGCGGTGCCTCACGCAACAGGCCCACCAGCTTGCCCATCATCTCGGGGCTGACGACGGAGTCACCTTCCCAGATGCGTTCGATGGAATCGGCCAGGTCTTCGGTGTCGATGGTCTTGAGCAGGTAGCCGTCGGCACCGGCACGCAGGCCGGCGGCGAGATCGTCCACGTTTTCGCTCACGGTCAGCATGACGATGCGCGCACCGGGTGCGGCCTGTTTGAGGCCGGCGATGGCGTGGATGCCTGAGACGCCGGGCAGGTGGTTGTCGAGCAGGATGAGGTCGGGCGCCAGCCGTTCAGCGGCCGACTGCGCGGCGCTGGCGTCGCCGGCCTCGCCGACCACGCTCAGGCGGCGGTCTTGTGCGAGCAGGGCCACCAGGCCACGGCGAAAGAGTTGGTGGTCGTCCACCACAAGCAGGCGGATGGGGCCGGTGCGTTCGGAATCCATAGATGCGTTTTGATGGGCCCTCACTGGGCCAGTTCAAGCAGGACGGCGGTGCCTTCGCCGGGGGATGAGGCCACATGCACCTGCGCGCCGATGCGTTCGGCGCGTTCGCGCATGATGTGAAGCCCCACGTGGGTGTCGCTCGCGGCGGCGGCGCGCGGGGCAAATCCCTGGCCGTTGTCGCGCACTTCAAAGCGCCAGCGCGGGCCTTTGTCCACCTTGAGGGTGACCTCGCTGGCGCCAGCGTGTTTGCGCACATTGGACAGCGCTTCCTGCACCACATGCAGCACCTGCAGTTGCACGTCGGAGGGCAGCGACACGCCATGGCCGTGCAGCTCCAGGTGGGTGCGCAAGCCGCTCTGGTGTTCAAACTTCTTGAGCGTGGTGCGCAGGGCTTGTTCGATGTCGTCGCTGTTGGTGCGGGTGCGAAAGTGCACCAGCAGCTCGCGCACGTCGTTGGTGCTCTCGCGCACGCCGGCGTCCAGTTCGTCGATGATGGGCTGCTGAGCCTGCACATCGCCGCGCGCCACGGCCGAACGCAGCAGGCTGATCTGGATTTTGAGAAAGGCCAGCGACTGGGCGATGGAGTCGTGCAGCTCGCGCGCGAGCATGGTGCGTTCTTCGCTCACCGCCGCTTCGCGCACCAGCGCTTCGGTGCGCAGGTTTTCGATGGCGTTGGCCAGGTGACCGGCCAGGGCGTCGTACAGGGCGCGGTCCTCGTCTCGCAAGCTGGTTTCTTGGCGGTAGAACAGATCGATCTCACCCAGGATGCGGCTTTGCAGGCGGATGGGCACGCTGATCAACGCGCTGTAGCCGGCCTTCACGCAGTTGCCCAGCAGGCGGTCGTCGTCGGCAATGATGGGAATCACGCGGGTGCGGGCCGTGGCCTGTGGCTGGCCACAGGCGCACAGGCCCGCCTCCAGGCAACGCTCCTCGGTGGCCAGTTCTTCGGGCAGGCAGTCGCTGGCGAGCATCAGGTAGCGCTGCGTGGCTTCGTCGGACCAGCGCACCGCCACCGCATCGGCGCCGCTGAGCCCGCGCATTTTTTGCGCAAAACCTTTGGCCAGTTCTTCCAGCGTGTGGGACTCGACCAGGAAGGTGCTGACCTCGTACAAGGTGGCCAAGCGTGCGCGTTTGGCCTCCAGGTCGCGCGTCTTGGCCAACACCTGCGCCTCCAGATCGTGGTAGAGCGACTGCAGGGTCTGCGTCATGTGGTTGAAGCCGGCCGCCAGTTCGCCAAACTCGTCGGGTGCGTCCACCGCCACGCGGGTGGAAAAGTCCCCCGCTTCCACGCGCTGCAAGGCCTGGCGCAATCGCTGCAGCGGGTGGATGACAAACAGGTAGCCGATGTAGATGGACAAAACGGCGGCGGCCACCGCCAGCGCCATCATCACAAACTGGAACAGATTGAGCACGGCAGTGAGCCGGGCCATGGTGTTTTCGATGGTGCGCACCAAGTCATCGACCTTGGGCACAAAGGCCTCGACCTGGGCCACCAGGGTGGCGGCGTCGGGGTGTGAACGGGCCGACCAGGCCGGTTGCAACGGCTCCCACGCCGCCACCAGGGCCGCAAATTGCTGGCGCGAGGTGTCATTCCAGGGCACAAACAGCGGCCGCATGGGGTCGCCGTCGCGCAGCAAGGCCAGGCTGGCTTCGAATTCGGCCACACGCGCGGCCACCTGGGGCTCAGGCTGCTCGGCCAGCAGCGAGCTGGCCAGTCGCCAGGCCTGCATGCGCATGCGCCCGGCTTCGTTGACGGCCGCCGCGCCGCCGTCCAGCTGACGCGTCACCCACATGGTCAGGCCGATGGAGACGAGCGCCAGCACCAGCAGCAACACGCCGGTGGCCAGGAATTTGGTGGAAAGCTGGCGGCGCCAACGCATGGAAGATCGGATCGGGGCAATGGGATGCGGGAATGCGCCCCCATTGTCAAGGCATCGGCGAAGCGCTGTCCATCCCGCTGCAGCGTGTGGCGCCATCGTTCTTTCGGACGATGGCGGCGCGCGCCGGGTGCTACCTCTGGCAGCCAGCACAAGGCACAAAGAAGGATGGCGGCGCAGTCGGGCTTGCGCGACAGTGAAGCTGCCATGTCCCTGATGCAGAAAGCCACCGTGTCGCTCGCCCCACCCGGTCACCGCCCACCCGCCGTTGATGGCGGCTGGCGCCTGGGCCATTTGTGGTGGGCACCCCACCGGCTGGCGTTTTCCACGGCGGCGGTGCTGCTGGTGCTCAGCGCCGTGTGGTGGTTGGGCGTGTGGCTGGCGCGCGCAGGTGTGCTACGGGCCTGGCCACAGGCGTTCGACCCCGGCCTGCAACACGGCACGCTCATGGTCTATGGCTTCATGCCCCTGTTTTTTGCCGGCTTCCTGTTCACGGCGGGGCCCAAATGGCTGGGCATGGCGGCGCCATCGGCCCACGACATCGCCCCCGCCGTGTTGCTGCAAGGCCTGGGCTGGCTGTTGTGGCTGATGGCAGCCTTGGGCGGCACGCCCTGGGCCGTGGCCGGCGCGCTGACGGCAACGCTGGGGCTGGCCTGGTCGGCCACCTTGTTTGGCCGCTTGCTGTGGCGCAGCCCCGCGCCCGACCGCCAGCACGCCACACTGGTGTGGCTGGCGGCCTGCCTGGGCGTGGCGGCACTGCTGGGTCTGGCGGGTGCCGTGTGGTGGGGACGGCACGACCTCGCCCGGGCTTGCCTGCTCACGGGCCTGTGGGGCTTTGTGGCCAGCACCTTTGTGGTGGTGGCCCACCGCATGATCCCGTTTTTCACCGCCAGCGCGCTGCCCCTGGTCAGCGTGTGGCGGCCCCACTGGGTGTTGGCGCTGATGCTGCTGGCGCTGACCCTGAAAACCGTGTCGGTGTGGACCGAATGGGCCGGCTGGACCAACGGCGCCTGGGCGCTGGCGCACGGCTTCTGGATGCTGGTCAGCGGCCTGCTGCTGCTGTGGCTGGCCGTGGTGTGGGGGCTGATGCAAAGCCTGCGCATCAAGCTGCTGGCCATGCTGCACCTGGGTTTTGTGTGGCTGGGCCTGGGCCTGCTGATCGACGGCTTCAGCCACCTGTGGGCAGCACTCACCGGCGCACAGGCGCTCTACCTGGGGGCGCTGCACGCCAGCACCATGGGCTTTCTGGGCTCGCTGATGCTGGCCATGGTCACGCGAGTATCTTGCGGGCACGGTGGCCGGCCACTGGTGGCCGACGGCCTGGTGTGGTGGCTGTTCTGCCTGCTGCAGGTGGCCACCCTGCTGCGGCTGGCCGCTGCCGCAGGCGGCAGCACCTCGGTGATACTCACCGTGGCCGCGGGCCTGGCGTGGACGCTGGTGGTGCTGCCCTGGTCGTGGCGGCTGCTCAACTGGTGGGGACGCCCCCGCCAAGACGGCCGCCCCGGATGACATGAACCCCATTGCCGTGCCCCCATCTACCGTGCCCTCACCCGACGCCCCCAGCTGGGCCGACACGCTGATCCACAGCCGCCGCACCACGCTGCCCAAACGTTTGTGTGGCCCCGGGCCGGACGGCGCGCAGCGCAACGCCATCCTGGCCGCCGCCGCCGCCGCGCCCGACCACGGCCAGTTGCTGCCCTGGCGCTTCATCGAGGTGCCCGACACCCAGCGCGAGCGCCTGGCCAGCGCGTTTGCCAGCGCCCTGCTGGCACGCGACCCCGCCGCCAGCGCCGAGGAGCTGGAACAGGCCCGCGAAAAAGCCCACCGATCACCCTGGTTGCTGCTGGCGGTGTGCCGCGTGCGGGGTGGCGACCCGGAGGTGCCCGCGCACGAACGGGTGTTGTCGGCCGGGGCCGCCATCCAGAACATGCTGCTGCTCACCGCTGCCATGGGCCTGGGCTCGGGCCTGACCAGCGGCAAGGCCCTGGTGTCCGACGCCCTGCGCGGTCTGTTCGCACTCCACGCCGATGAAGACGCGCTGTGTTTCATCAACATCGGCCACGTGCGTGAGGCCCGCAAGCCACGCCCCCGCCCGCCTGTGGACGCCTATTTCAGCCGCCTGGGCGACGGCACACCGGCCACCGCTTGAGCCTGCCCCGATGGGGCACTTTCGAGGCGCTGGCCCGGATGGTTTCTAATGGAGGGTTGTCGCCGCGCCGCCAGAACCCGGTTCATCTGATGAATTCGATGGTTTTGATAGCACATCGCGGTGACCCGGCGCTGTTCCAGCGCCACCGCCCTGGCCATGTCGGCGCAGGGCCACCACCCCCTTGGAGGCATGTTGTCGCGCACGAACTTCAGCAGTTCAACCTTGGTCCGTCTGTTGGCGCAAGCCACCGGCGCGGGCACGGGTGCGCCCCGTGAAGACCTGGCCGAGCGCCTGAGCCTGTGGCTCAACGCCTTCGATGCCGTGGCCCTACATGGCATCCACCAATCGGTGGGCACCGACACCCCAGTGGCGTCGCCCGGCGGCCCTGCGGCCGATGCCGCGCAACGCGACACCGTCGCCCAGTTCCAGCGCACCCGCGCGGCCCTGGTGGCAGCGATCACGGGGCAGCGGCCGCCGCCCGAGGCCACGGCGCGCAAGGCCGCAGCGGCCACGCTGCGGCGGGTGCCGGCGCCACCGCCCCCCCCCGCGCCCGAAGCGCCCGAGCCCGACTACAGCCGTTTCTTCAAACGCCACCTGGAGCTGCAACGCGACATGGCCCTGAAGATCGGGCCGCTGCGCGTCCAGGTGCGGCAGGTGCTGGCCCGCAGCCAGCCCCACCTGCGGCCGCTGGCCGCGCTGGACGCGCTGATGGAGCAAACCCTGGCCGCGCGCGAACACAAGCTGCTGGGCCAAGTGCCGATGCTGCTGGAGAAACGATTTGAACAACTGTGCGCCGCCACAGGCGCCGGGCCGGTGGTGTTTGGCCGGGAATGGGAGGCGATCGTGTTGGCAGAGCTGCACCTGCGCCTGCAACCGGTCGTCGGAATGATGGAAGCATGGGGCGCAAGCCCCCAGACAACACAATGAACCGATTCGCTTTTGGGGCCACCTTCGGGGCCGGCCTGTTGACCGTGGCCTGGATTGGCCTGGGCTTTGTGGGCCACAGCCCACTGGCCCTGGTGATGACGGTGCTGATCGCCGCCACCTACCTGCTGGGCGCCCACGAACTGCGTGGCTACCGCCACACCACCACGTCGCTGGACACCGCGTTGGCCCAACTCGGTAGCACCCCCATCGACATGGCCGCCTGGCTGGGCCAGGTGCCCGCTGGCCTGCGTGCGGCCGTGCGCTCGCGCATCGAAGGCGAACGCCTGGCCCTGCCCGGCCCGGCGCTTACGCCCTACCTGGGGGGCCTGCTGGTGATGCTGGGCATGTTGGGCACCTTTGTGGGCATGGTCCTGACCTTCAAAGGCGCCGTGTTCGCGCTCGAAGGTTCGGCCGACCTGCAAGCCATTCGCTCCGCACTGGCCGCGCCCATCAAGGGGCTGGGCCTGTCCTTCGGCACCTCGGTGGCCGGTGTGGCCGCATCGGCAGCGCTGGGGCTGATGTCCGTCATGGCGCGGCGCGAACGCGCCGAGGTGGCGCGCCGCCTCGAAGCCCACATGGCGCAAGCGCTGCGCCCCTTCTCGCGGGTGCATCAGCGCGAGGAAACCCACAAGGCCTTGCAGCAGCAGGCGCAAGCCCTGCCCGAGGTGGTCAAACACCTGCAGGCCATGATGGACGGGCTGGAACGCCGCAGCCAGCAACTCAACGACCAACTGCTGGGCCAGCAGGCCCAGTTCCACCGCGAGGTGGGCTTGGCCTACACCGAGCTGGCGCGCACCGTGGGCAGCAGCCTGCAAGAAGCACTGACCGCAGGCGCACGCGCCGCCGGCGACAGCATCCGTCCGGTGGTCGAGGCCACCATGGCCGAGATCGCGCGCGAATCGCAGGCCAGCCACCAGCGCCAGGTGGACGCCACGCAGGCACAGTTGCACCGCCTGGCGCAGGACTTCAGCGCCACCGCACGCGGGGTGTCGGACGGGTGGCGCAGCGCCCTCGAAGCGCAACAGCACAGCCACCAGTCCCTGTCCGCCGACCTGACCCAAACCCTGGGCGGCTTCACGCAGCAGATCGAAGCCCGATCCACCGCCCTGCTGGACCACCTGAACACCACACAAAAACAAGCGCTGGCAGCACAAGCCGAAGCCGAAGAGGCACGGCTGCGGTTGTGGACGAACCAACTGCAGGCCGTGGCCCACACCCTGCACACCGAATGGCAGCGTGCTGGCACCCAGACGCTGGCGCAGCAGCAGGCCGTGTGCGACGCCCTGGCCCGCACGGCGGCAGAGATCGGCTCACACAACCGCGACCACAGCAGCCAGACGGCTGAGCAGATCACCCGCCTCCTGAGCCAATCCGACGCCTTGGTGCAAGCCCGCATGGAAACCGAAGCGGCCTGGGCACAACAGCAGGCCGAACACACCCAACAACTGGCCGCCCTGTGGCGCACCGAACTGGCGGCGCTGCGCCAGGACGAGGCCGCACGTGGCGACGCCGCCGTGGCCCGCCTGGGCGAGCTGCAAGACGCGCTGGCACGCCAGTTGGCCACCCTGGGCGCGGCGCTGGAAACCCCCATGACCCGCCTGATACAAACCGCGTCGGAAGTGCCACAGGCAGCGGCCGAGGTGATTGCGCAGATGCGAGGCGAGATGACCCGCTTGTCCGAGCGCGACAACGCCGCGCTGGAAGAACGCAACGCCCTGGTGCAGCAGCTGGGCACGCTGCTGCTGGCCGTGCAGCAAACCACCACCGAGCAACGTGCGGCCATCGAATCCCTGGTGGGCAACGCCGCCGCCGCCCTGGCAGACACTGGGCAGCAGGTGGCCAGCACCTTGGGTGCACAAGCCACACACGCGGCCGATGTGGCCACACGCGTGAACGCCAGCGCGGTGGAGCTGGCCAGCCTGGGCGAGGCCTTTGGCCAGAGTGTGGCGCAGTTCAGCGCCAGCAACGACAAGCTCATGGACACCTTGCAACGCATCGAAGGCACGCTGCAGCAGAGCATGGCCCGCAGCGACGAACAACTGGCCTACTACGTGGCGCAGGCGCGTGAGGTGATCGACCTCAGCATCAGCTCGCAACAAGGCCTGGTGGAAGACATGCGCCGCCTGCGCGCACAAACCGCTGCCGTGCCTGAAGGGAGCGCCGCATGATGGGCCAGCACCACGCCGATGGCGTGGACGACGGCATCGAGCAAACCGCGCCCGTGTGGGCGGTGTTTGGCGACCTGATGTCGGGTTTGCTGGGCGCTTTTGTGTTGATTCTGGTGGGCGTGCTGGTGGTGCAGATGGACCTGATGGCCAACCTCGAATCCGAGGTGCAGAAGCGCCGCGTCGAAGAACAGCGCCGCATGGCGCTGGAAAAGGCGCTGGCGATTCCGCTGCAATCGGGCCGGGTCACACTGGCCAACGGCCGCATCGGCATCAGCGGCAGCGTGTTGTTCCCGGTCAACTCCGACGAGCTGCGCCCCGAAGGCCGGCAGTTGCTGCAAAGCCTGGTGCCGCCGCTCAAGGTGTACCTGAGCGAGCGCGACGAAATGCTGATGGTCAGCGGCTTCACCGACAACCAGCGCATCCAGCAGGGCAACCGCCGTTTCAACGACAACCTCGAACTCTCGGCCCAGCGGGCGCTGACCGTCACCCGCGCGCTGATCGAGGAAGGCATGCCGTCCTCGCAGGTGTTTTCGGCCGCCTTCGGTGCCGAGCAACCCGTGGCCAGCAACAGCAACGAAACCGGGCGTGCCCTCAACCGCCGGGTGGAAATGGCGCCGGTGCCCAAAGCCCACCCCACACCCCGGCCGTGAGCGCCCCCCAGAACGACATCCCCACCGCCATCGGCCAGCGGCTGCAAAGCTTGCGCGAGGCGGGTGCGCCCGCGCGGCTGCCCTGGCGCTGGCACCACGCGCAGTCATTGCAGGCGCGGCTGGCGACGCTGCCGCCAGCGGTGTCGGTCCACCTGGAAGCCGCACTGGAACGGGCCGTTCAAGCGTGTGAACTCGAGATGGCGGCCGCACGCCCGGTGTCGCCCACTCACAGCCAGAGCCAGGGTCAGGCCCTGCTGCGCACGCTGAACGACACCCTGGGCCAACGGCGCGAACGCGATGTGCGCGACGCCGCCCTGGCCGGCGAGGCCATCGACCCGACCGAATTGCCCAGCCTGCGGCGATTCCGTGCCAGCTGGTCGCGTTTTGCGGCCGAGGACCAGGTGGCACAAGCCATAGGCCGCAGCCCCGACAACGCCGGGCCGCTCAACTCCCATGCCCTGGTGCTGCGCTCGCTGGCGCTGATGCGCGAACTGTCGCCCGACTACCTGCGACGCTTCATGGCCCAGCTGGACAGCTTGTTGTGGCTGGAAGATCTGGCGCAGCGCCCCGCCAGTGCCAAGGCCGCCAAGCCCGCCAAGCCCGCCAAACCTGCAAG
Organism: Hydrogenophaga defluvii; assembly: GCF_042665235.1. Classification (NCBI taxonomy): domain Bacteria; kingdom Pseudomonadati; phylum Pseudomonadota; class Betaproteobacteria; order Burkholderiales; family Comamonadaceae; genus Hydrogenophaga; species Hydrogenophaga defluvii. The sequence goes on from NZ_JBHTBZ010000041.1 coordinate 69,937, forward strand.
CTCTGCCAAACGGCCACGCGGTCGCAGCTGACGCGCCGCGCGGATGCTCAGTCGGCCGTGCTGGCTGATGCGCGGTACACCCGCCGCACCACAAACGGCGGCCGGCGTTTGCTCTCGATGTAGGTGCGCCCCACGTACTCGCCCACAATGCCGATGCCAATCAGCTGCAAACCGCCGAGGAAGGTGACGGCCACAAACAGCGAGGCGTAGCCTGGGATGTCCTGACCGAAGATCAGGGTGCGGACCAGAATCCAGGTGCCCCAGGCCAGCGACACAGCGGCCACCGCCAGCCCCAGGTAGGTCCAGATGCGCAGGGGCGTGATGGAGAAGCCGGTGATGCCTTCGACCGCCAGGTTCCACAGCCGCCAGCCGTTGAAGCTGCTGGTGCCGGCCACGCGGCTTTCGCGCACGTAGTCCACCGCCGCAGTGCGAAAACCCACCCAGGCAAACAAACCTTTCATGAAACGGCGGCTCTCAGGCAAAGCATTGAGCACGTCCACCACGGCGCGGTCCATGAGCCGGAAATCGCCCACGTTGTTGGGGATCTGGATGTCGGACATGGCGTTGTGCGCGCGGTAGAAGGCACCTGCGGTGACGCGCTTGAGCCAGCTGTCGGACGACCGGTCGGCGCGGCGCGCCACCACCACCTCAAAACCCTGGCGCCACAAATCCACCAGTTGTGCCAGCAGTTCGGGCGGGTCTTGCAAATCGGCGTCCATGGGCACCACCGCATCGCCCGAGGCCGCCGCAATGCCGGCCGACAACGCCGACTCCTTGCCAAAGTTGCGGCTCAAGTCCACCACCACCAGATCGCTGCGTAGTTGCTGCCATTCCAGCAGGCGCGTCAGCGTGTTGTCGCGGCTGCCATCGTTGACACACACGATTTCGAACGTGGCCCCCTCCACCGCCGCCAAGGCCTGGTCCAGGCGGTCGAACAGTTGGTCAAGTGCCTGGGCTTCGTTGAAGCAGGGGATGACGATGGAGATGCGGTTCAATGTTGGCTGCCGTGGAGGGTTCGCGCGATTCTAGAGGGGCCTGATGTGGTGCGCAGCCACGTGTCTCAGGCCCCACCACCCAGAAAGGCCATGAGCTGAGCCACCGCTGCCGCGGGCGGCCGGCCCTGTGCCACGATGGCGCCGTACACGCTGAGCCGCTGGCCAACGGTGTAGCGCAGACACGCCACCAAACCATGTGCCTCGTAGCGCTGCGCCACTTCGGTGGGCATCACCGCCAGCATGTCGGAGCTGGTGATGAGGTTGGTGGTGGTGAGGATGGAGGCGGTCTCGATCAGGCCACGCGGTGGGCGGCTGTGGTGGCTCTTGAACTCCTGCTCCAGCACCTCGCGCATGGGGCTGCCGTGGGGCTGCAAGATCCACGGAAAACGCAGCAGCTCGGCCCAGGCCACACGCGCCTGTTGGGCCAGCGGGTGCTGCGGCGAGGCGACGATGGACAAGGCCTCTTCGGCGATGGGCGTGAAGCCGAAGGCGTCGGCATGGTCGTCGGGCACGCGGCCAATGACCAGATCAAGGTCACCCCGGCGCAAGGCATCCGTCAGGCGGTCGCTGGTGTCCACCGTGATTTCGATGGTCAGCAGCGGGTACAGCGCCTTCAGCCGGATCAACGCCTGCGTGAGCACCGCCGGCGACGCCGCCATGATGCTGCCGATGCACACGCGCCCGGCGCCACCCTGCTCCAGCTCGCCCAGCTCACGCGTGAGGGCGTCGAAATGGCCTTGCAGCCCTTCGAAATAGGCCAGCACGCGGCGCCCGGCCGCCGTGAACTGCAGGCCCCGCCCAACACGGTCGAACAGCCCGTGGCCCATGGCGGACTCCAGCTCCTGCAGCATCTTGGTGGCGGCGGGTTGGGTCAGGCCGAGCTGGGAGGCGGCCGCGCGCAGGGTGCCGTGTTGACCAATGGCCAGCAGCAAGGCCACCTGGCGCATGCGCAGTCGGTTGAGCAGTTGGGGGGTGGGCGTGGTGCTCATTGAATTGATATCTACAAGTTATCGATACATGAAGAACTTTGAATTTTCAGAAATCAATCGCGAGCCTAGTGTGCTGTCCCGCTGATACGTGAGCAAAGTCTATGCAACTTTTCAAGAATCGAATCGGCGGTGGCAGTCCACTTGAAC
>NZ_JBHTBZ010000042.1:0-1694 GCF_042665235.1 Hydrogenophaga defluvii
TGTTGATTTCCATCCAGAACTGACCCACCTTCACGGGTAATTTCCATCCAAATCTGACCCACGTAAGAACCCTAACCTGCTGCTTTTAGTGGCAGGAGTACAGGAGTGATTGACGTGGCGACATTGAGTGTCATCAGGCGTTGGGCACTGCGAGAGCATCTGTCCCTGCGCGAGATAGCGCGGCGTACCGGGCTGTCTCGAAACACCATCAAGAAGTACCTTCGGACCGACACGGTCGAGCCGCGCTATGCCAAGCGCGTGAGCGCCAGCAAGCTTGACCCGTTCGCAGACAAACTGGCAGGCTGGCTCAAGACCGAGACCGGGAAGTCGCGCAAGCAGCGGCGCACGGTCAAACAGATGCACGCCGACCTGGCCGCTCTGGGCTACGACGGTTCGTACAACCGCGTGGCCGCCTTCGCGCGTGTCTGGCAGGCCAAACGGCAGGAAGCCGAGCGAACCACTGGCCGTGGCACCTTCGTGCCCCTGACCTTTGGTGCCGGGGAGGCGTTCCAGTTCGACTGGAGCGAAGACTGGGCCGTCATCGGCGGCGAGCGCACCAAGCTGCAGGTGGCCCACACCAAGCTCAGCCACAGCCGAGCCTTCATTGTTCGGGCCTACCTGCTGCAGACGCACGAGATGCTGTTCGACGCCCACAACCACGCCTTCCGCGTGCTCGGCGGCGTCCCCAGGCGCGGCATCTACGACAACATGAAGACCGCCGTCGATAAGGTACGCCGTGGCAAGGAGCGCGACGTGAACGCGCGCTTTGGTGCCATGGTCAGCCACTTCCTGTTCGAGGCGGAGTTCTGCAACCCGGCTTCGGGCTGGGAGAAGGGCCAGGTCGAGAAGAATGTGCGCGACTCGCGCCACCGGCTCTGGCAGCCCATGCCGGCGTTCGCCACGCTGGCGGCCTTGAACGACTGGCTGGAGGGGCGTTGCACGGCTCTGTGGCGCGAGATTGACCACGGCAAGCTGCCGGGCACCGTCGCCGACGCCTGGATGCAGGAGCGGGCGCTGCTGATGCCGCTGCCGCGCCCTTTCGATGGCTTCGTGGAGCACACCAAGCGCGTCTCGCCCACGTGCCTGGTGACTTTCGAGCGCGTTCGCTACAGCGTGCCGGCCTCGTACGCCAACCGACCGGTGAGCCTGCGCGTCTATGCCGAGCGCATCGTGGTGGCCGCCGAGGGCCAACTGCTCTGCGAACACCCGCGCGTCATTGACCGACGCCACGACAGCACAGGCCACACCGTTTACGACTGGCGCCACTACCTCGCGGTGCTGCAACGCAAGCCAGGTGCGCTGCGCAACGGCGCGCCCTTCGTCGAACTGCCAGCGGCCTTCCGGCAACTGCAGGCAGCTCTGCTCAAGCAGCCCGGTGGCGACCGGGAGATGGTCGAGGTGTTGGCCCTGGTGCTGCACCACGACGAACAGGCGGTGCTGACCGCCGTCGAGCTGGCCCTGGAGGCCGGCGTGCCGACCAAGATGCATGTCCTCAATGTGCTGCACCGGCTGCTGGACAGCAAGGCACCACCTCCACCGGTGACTGCCCCGCAGGCACTGCGCCTGGTTCGCGAGCCACTGGCCAATGTGACCCGCTATGACGACCTGCGTGCGTCAGAAAGGAAGGTGCGCCATGCGTCATGACCCCGCCATTGCAGCCATCGTCATCATGCTGCGCGAACTCAAGATGTTCG